>JBGCFZ010000097.1:0-9029 GCA_045110355.1 Lewinella sp.
TCGCCGCCGGAAAACCCGGCAGGGCGGCACGCTGCGCCTTCCCGTAATTTATGTTCGGGGGTATACATATTTGGGGCGGGGGGAGGTGGTGGCTGGGGGGGATTTGCCATTAGGTGAGGAGGTGTAGGGGGCATCTTCGTCCCGGGACTACGCTCGTCGCTTCGCGACTTGCTTCGTCCCGGGCAATCTTAAGGGGGGAGTCGCTATGCGACCATTATTTAGAACAAAAAGTAATATTTTTTATGAACTCATTCCATTCTACTACCTATCAAATCGTATGGGCAACAAAGTACCGGCGCAAAACAATGGAGAAGTTTAACCGAAGGCGTCTCTATTTGTATTTGCACAACATCATGCTAAAATATGAATGCCACGTTTTGAGGATAAATGGTGTGTCAGACCATCTCCACATTATTCTTAGCATCCCACCCAAAGTATGCATCAGCAAGTTGGTAAAAGAACTAAAGCAAGACTCTTCAAAATGGATTCGGGTAAATTCTATTTTTTCAACCTGGACCGGCTGGCAGCGTGGTTTTTTTGTCGCTTCCTATGCATATGAGGCAAGAAAGAATCTGGTAGACTACGTAAAACGCCAAGAGGAGCATCACGGAGAAACCAACCTTCCAGCTAAAGAGACCTGTCGGGAAGAATTGACAAGGCTACTTGATGAGTTCGGCATTTCCTGGGAAGAAGCTTTCCTGGATTGATTGAAGGCCGAGAAGCGATGGTCTTCGTACGAAACCTCCTTACTTACTGGTCGCGAAGCGACTCACCCTTTATGATTAAGTGGGACGCAGTCCCACTTTACTTCCCACTCCCCACAGCAGAAGTAAGGTACTCCCGATTCAAGCGGGCAATATGCTCCACAGAAATGCCCTTAGGGCATTCCGCTTCACACGCCGTAACGTTTGAGCAGCGACCGAAGCCTTCTGCATCGTGCTGTTCTACCATGCGCTGCGCACGCTGCGCCGCTTCAACTTCTCCCTGCGGCATGTGCGCCAGGTGGCTCACTTTCGCGGAGGTGAACAGCATGGCGGAGGCATTCGGACAAGCGGCAACGCAGGCACCGCAACCGATACAGGTGGCAGCATCCATGGCTTCGTTGGCCACGTCTTTCTCAATGGCAATGGCGTTGCCATCCTGGGCCTGGCCGGTATTGACCGAAATGAAGCCGCCAGACTGGATGATGCGGTCAAAAGCATCCCGGTTAACGACGAGGTCTTTAACGACGGGGAAGGCTGATGAACGCCAGGGCTCGATGGTGATGGTATCACCGTCGTTGAAGTGCCGCATGTGCAGCTGGCAGGTGGTGGTACCTTGCATCGGGCCGTGTGGGTAGCCGTTGATGACGAGGCTACAGGTGCCGCAAATGCCTTCCCGGCAATCATGCTCAAAGGCAACGGGCTCTTGCTTGTCGGATACGAGTTGTTCGTTCAATACATCCAGCATTTCCAGAAAGGACATGTGGGTGGATACATTATCAACTTGGTAAGTCTGGAACTGGCCTTTGGTCTTGTTTCCTTTTTGCCGCCAGATTTTTAGGGTGAGTTTCATGTTATCTGTTCCCATGGTAGTTTATGGTTTTATTTCCCTGCTCCGGTTCAACCTCCTTTGCACCTGCGGCCGCGCCACAAGGCGCTTTTGCGGTTACGAAAGGGCCAGATCGGAACCGGCGACTGTTATTTGTAAGAACGGGTTTTCAATTCAACGTTATCGAAGACAAGGTCCTCCTTGTGTAGAACCGGATCATGGTCGTCCCATTCCCAGGCGGAAACGTAGGTGTAGTCTTCGTCCTGGCGGAGCGCTTCTCCATCTTCTGTTACGTATTCTTCGCGGAAGTGGCCACCGCAACTTTCGTTACGGTCCTGTGCATCCACCATCATTAGTTCGCCAAGTTCTAGGAAGTCAGCCACCCGTAGGGCCTTTTCCAGCTCGGGATTGTATTCGTCGGCGGTTCCCGGAACGAAAACATCTTCGTAGAATTCCTGACGGAGGCGACGAATGGCTTCACGGCCCTTGGTGAGTCCTTCGTTGCTGCGAGACATGCCGCAGTATTCCCACATAATTTTGCCCAGTCGGCGGTGGAAACTTTCGGAAGTTTGGTTGCCCTTAACGTTTAGCACCTGGCTGATCCGATCGGCTACAGCCTTCTCAGCATCCATGAATTCTTTCTGGTCCGGATCGATCATTGGCGTCCGAATCTCATCGGCCAGGAAGGTGCCGATGGTGTATGGTAATACGAAGTAGCCATCGGCCAGTCCCTGCATCAGGGCCGAGGCGCCCAGGCGGTTGGCGCCGTGATCGCTGAAGTTGGCTTCGCCAGCAGCGAAGAGGCCAGGGATGTTGGTCTGCAAGTTGTAGTCAACCCAAAGGCCACCCATGGTGTAGTGTACCGCTGGGTAAATCTTCATGGGCATCACGTACGGGTTCTCACCGGTGATCTTTTCGTACATCTCGAAAAGGTTACCGTATTTCTCCGCCACCACGGCCGTTCCAAGCTCCTTAATGCGGGCATTAGAGGCGTTCGGTTCGTGTAGGGTGGTCGCCTGGCTTTTACCGTAACGCACAATTGCGTCGGCGAAGTCGAGGTAGACCGCCAGGCCGGTAGCGCTGACGCCCAGGCCTTCGTCGCAGGCAGTTTTAGCGGCACGGCTGGCCACATCGCGGGGAACGAGGTTACCGAAGGCTGGGTAACGACGTTCGAGGTAGTAGTCCCGATCATCTTCTGCGATGTCCAAACCTGTTTTCTTGCCTTCGCGAATAGCAATGGCATCTTCTTTTTTCTTTGGGACCCAAACCCGACCGTCATTTCTGAGGGATTCTGACATCAGCGTCAGTTTAGACTGGTACTCACCGGAAACGGGGATACAAGTCGGGTGAATCTGCGTGAAACAGGGATTGGCCATGTAAGCACCCCGTTTTACCGTTCGCCAGGCGGCAGAGACGTTGGAGTTCATCGCGTTGGTACTCAGGTAGAATACGTTGCCGTAGCCGCCAGTACCCAATACTACCGCGTGAGCGGCGTGGCGTTCGAGTTCGCCGGTGAGAAGGTTTCGGGCAATGATGCCACGGGCCTTTCCATCAACTTTTACGAGGTCCACCATTTCGTGGCGGTTGTACATCGTTACGTTACCCAGGCTGACCTGGCGACTAAGGCTCTGGTAAGCTCCGAGCAAGAGCTGCTGGCCCGTTTGCCCTCGAGCATAAAACGTGCGACTAACCTGAACGCCACCGAAAGAACGATTAGCGAGCAAGCCGCCGTACTCCCGGGCAAAAGGAACGCCCTGAGCAACGGCCTGGTCGATGATGTTGACACTTACCTCCGCCAGCCGGTGTACGTTGGCTTCACGGCTGCGGTAGTCACCACCTTTAATGGTGTCGTAGAACAAGCGGTATACAGAGTCACCGTCGTTCTGGTAGTTCTTGGCGGCGTTGATGCCACCTTGTGCTGCGATGGAGTGTGCGCGGCGTGGGCTGTCGTGGAAGGTGAAGACCTTTACTTTATAACCGAGTTCGCCGAGGGTTGCAGCGGCTGCACCACCGGCCAGGCCGGTGCCAACAACGATCACTTCAATACGACGCTTATTGTTGGGCGCCACCAGCGGCATCGAAGACCGGTATTTGGTCCACTTTTCGCCTAATTCTCCGGGGGGGACGTTGGATTTTAAGGACATGATTATGCTTTTTGAAGTGTTGGTTTACTGATTGAGGTACATCCAGATCGGAATAATGGCAAAGCCAGCGGCCAGGGCAACGGAAAGTACCCGGCCAACGATTCTTATCAGTGGGGTCCATTTCTTATGGCTAAGGCCAAGCGTCTGGAAGGCAGATTCGAAACCGTGCCAAAGGTGAAAGCCTACGAATATCATGGCGATCACGTAAAAAACGACCATCCAAATATTCGCGTAGGTAAAGGCTACTAACCCGTACAGGTCGTTGATGGGGTAGTCCCAACCGGCGTAGGTAACTTCTTCGATGCTCGTTCCCCAGTGAGTTTGGTACCAGAACTGGATCATATGAACAATGATGAAAATAAGAATGATCGTACCGATTGCTCCCATCCGGTAAGAGGCTTTACTGGCTCCCGCAACGCGATTAGCTTTAACGGCGTAGCCCTGAGGACCCCGAGCCTGCTTGTTCTTTATCCACAGGAGGATCCCCTGAATAGCGTGTAGCAGAATGGAGGCATAGAGTCCGTAACTCGTGAACTTAATTACCGGGTTGTGGGTCATGAAGTAGGCATATTCATTGAAAGCCTGGCCACCTGCTCCGCTGAGCAATTGGAGGTTACCGATCAGGTGAACGATCAGAAAGCTGATCAGAAACAGCCCAGTAAGGGCCATTACCACCTTCTTCCCAATGCTCGATGTGATAAAACGGACAAACCAAGTATTCATAGACGCTAGATTTTGCTAAACGCGGCAAACTTAATGGTTAAAACGCAGAGAAACGAAAGGGTTCTGTTGGGAATCCCATCTGTTAGCTGTTTAGATTTTGTCTAAAGAAAAAAGGCTTGACGTTTCTTCCGCTATTATTCAAGTTGACAATAGGACAAGTTGGTTGATTAAAGGGAGCAGGAGGCGCGGCCGCAGGATGCAAAGGGGGTGTTTTGGAGCAAAGTGGGGTAACCTTTCCTACTGACTTTGCACCTGCGCACTATCGCCCTGCACGTTTTGTGTACCGGCAGACGAATCTTACAGGCGTTTTGCCGGATATTAATTGTCGGCCCCCGGATATTAAATGAGCCTTGTAGGTCTGCAGTCAATGTGCCGATATTCACCACTATGGAGCATTGAAGTAGCCCCAATTTTATTTTGACCTTACCCTAATTGTTCTGACCTGAGTTTTAATCTTGTCTTAAATACCTAAGTTTCTATTAACCCGGGACTTCCGGAAATTTGGTTCTTAATGCAAACTAGAGCGAAATTGGCTCCAATAAAATTGTCGATGCCTTCTTCGTCGTATACTGTATTGGTACTGAACATTTTTTTTTCCTGCTGGGTAGGCGGAGTACTCTGTGCTCAGTCTACCCAGTTGCATTTCAGGCACTTCACCACCAATGATGGACTGCCCAGTTCAGAGACCTATACCGTCATAGAAGATGAAACAGGGTACATGTGGTTTGGTACTGACAATGGTGTTGCCCGCTTCGATGGCTATGGCTTTGAAGTTTTTGATACCAATGACGGCCTGGATGACGTCGTCGTATTTACCCTACTTGCTGATGATATTGGTCGCATCTGGGCTGGAACTTACTCCGGTGATGTGTACTATTTTGAGAACGGCCGCTTTCACGCTTATGCTTTTAACGATGTTCTACAGGAAGCCAGGAAGTACAATGAATTTGTTCATCTTATAGATGTTCGTGATACGAACAATGTGATCATACGACTTCAAAAAAGTGGCTTGCACAGTATCGATAAAACGGGGGAAATTCGTCCGCTTAAGATCGGAAAATCAGATGGTTTGTCCTTTTATGCACCAGAATGCTCGGGTCCAGGTGCTTATTCACTTGCTCCCATTACCAGGAACTATCCCGAGAACCTGATAAATGAATCCAACGACGTTCTTCAGGATTACCCTATCTACGTTGGAAACGAAGACTGTTTTCGTCAAATAGGTAAGGTAAGGCTGTTCTTGTCGGATAAGAGTCTGTGGCCGATAAGGCACCTAAGACTGGTACCGGACGGAGAAAGTGAGAAATTGATATATGTTACTACGAGTAAAATGATCATTACCGGTAATGGCATCCAACAAAAAGAGGTACTCCATCTGAAATACCTGGTTAATTACGTACTGCCGATCACTAATAAATCTTTCTGGTTAGGTGCGCAAAGTGGATATGGCTTGCAAAAGCTAATGTTTGATGCAGATGATAACCTTGCGGGAGTAGACACATTCTTATTAGGCAGATCTGTCTCCTTTATAGCGTCCGACTCCTATGGAGGCCTTTGGGTTACCACTACCGATGCCGGCGTCTATTACTGTCCTTTTCCTGAACAAGAAAAGTACTTACTGAACCCGGACGTGAAGCCACTTACGGTGGCAGCCACTGGGGAGAACGGGTTTTACGCAGGATACGCTGATGGGTCATTATATCAGTACGACGGTAACAATAAAAGAGCCACTGAGTTAGAAGTTAGGGGGCCCTTCGGTGGCAGACATGAATTCATGACCTTTGATTCATTGTCCAATACCTTGTTTACTTCCCACCTGATGTTAGTGCATCAACCTGAAGTTGAACCTGGTAATAAAACGAGGAATTTTAATGCGTACTACGCTAAAGGAAAAGAGTCCTTTAGGGGAGTTGACATCATCAGTACCTCCAATAGATTGGGCCAGCGTAAAGGTTTGTGCGCAAACAGTGTCCGATTTGGTATCCTTGACCTGGATACCAGGGAAGTTGAATTCATTAGTCAGAGTACGAAGCATTTCTATGGTGTCGAGGCCTTGTTAATTGATTCACTAAACCGGTATTTGATTGGCACCCTGAACGGCCTGATGGTCTATAATCCTTCCCAGCCTGATGCAACACTCCTTCCTCTGGATTTAGGAGCAGAAGAACTTTCTACCCGAATTGTGAAAATTCTTGAATATCAGGGAGGTTTGCTTTTTGCTACTCGGGGAGAAGGAATGGTGTTTTTGAAAAATGGAAAAAAGACAGTTATCAAGGAGCGAGATGGCCTGGCATCAGATATGGTTCGTGATTTCGAAATAACCGAGAATGGTATTGTCTGGATTGCGACTCTGGCGGGGTTGTCAAAACTAACCTATGGAGACAATGGAATAGAAGTACTTTCTTACCAGGAAGAGGAAGGATTGATCAATAATGAGGTGCTGGATGTAGCCGTTTACGGAGAACAAGTTTGGCTGGCTACGAACTCCGGGATACAGAAATTTCAAGAGATACCTCCGGTAGATTTTTCTGCACCTCCCATCATCACCCGCTTTACGGTCGATACCGCAATCATAAAGGAGCGGCGCGGGGTAAGCATCGGAGCTGGCATCCATAACATTGAAATCAGTTTTGGTACCATTAATTACAGATTAGGAGACAAAGTATTGTATCGATACCGCCTTGGAGACGAAGAGCCCTGGCGATTCACCAAAGAGCGCAACGTAACCTTTCCCCGTCTTGGAGCTGGCGAGTTTGCCTTTGCGGTTGCTAGCCAAAACGAAGCTGGTATTTGGAGCGCCTCGAAGGAGATCTCTTTTAGCATTGCAACGCCATGGTACGCCACCTGGTGGGCAGGTGTTCTAGGGCTCCTCCTGACCTTAGGAACAATAACTTGGTTCTTCCTGAGAAGAGAAAAAAACCGAAAACGAGAGAACGACTTCTTGCTACAAATATCCCGGTTAGAGCACGAAGCGCTGCACGCTCAAATGAATCCCCATTTTGTCTTTAATGCCTTGAATTCAATACAGAATTTTGTCCTCCATAACGACGCCAAACAAGCAGCCATTTATCTGTCAAGGTTCGCACTAGTGGTTCGCCAGACGCTGAATTCTTCCGTTAAAGGAAAACATTCCCTAACGCAGGAAATTGAAATGTTGGAGACCTACCTAGTACTGGAAAAACTGAGGTTTAAAGAGGGGTTTGAGTACGAAATAAAGGTAGCACCTGGGCTGCCGGTTGAACACATCATACTCCCTCCTTTGCTTATTCAGCCTTTCGTTGAAAACGCCATTTTACATGGGCTTAAAGAAATTGATGCGGGTGGGGTGATCCAAATTTCCTTTAGCGGAGACAAACAGCTTCTACGGGTGGAGATTAGAGACAATGGTACCGGTATCGAAGAAGATCACCAAATAGGAGAAGAGTCGATGGGTATGGCCATTACCCGACGACGCCTCGAGATGATGAAAGGAGGAGACAAAAATGTTTCGCGTATGAGTGTTGACCCTGTATATGATGTTACGGGAACCATGTCGGGAACCAGGGTCCAACTATGGATCTATCTTGAAAAAACTGTGACGGATGAAACGGTGGCAACGTAATTTGAACCCATTCTCCCCTAAAAACTAATCTATGCTAAGTGCTCTGGTAATTGATGACGAGGTAGATGCTCGAAGTGTATTGAGGAAAATGCTAGAGCTTTTTTGCCCTCAAGTCACCTTTATTGCCGAAGCGGCAAATGGTAGAGAGGCTATGCAGATCGTTTCTGAGACCACCTATGACCTAGCGTTCATTGACATCAAGTTGAAAAATGAGAATGGGGTAGACCTGGCCAAAGGCATTAGTAATTACTGCGATAATATCGTATTCGTTACGGCCTTTGACGAATACGCCGTAAGGGCGTTTCAGACGGAGGCCATCCACTTTTTATTAAAACCAGTGGACCCTGAATTACTACAGCAGGCTGTCACCAGAGCACTGCCCGGTAATCAACGACACAATGCTTTGAAAGATCGTCTTTTTCTCCGGACGAAGGAACGGATCAACGTACTTAAATATGAAGAAATTCGGTACATCGTCGGTGATGGGAACTACTCAACTTTTCATATGAAGAAAGGAGGCAACCTGATGGTATCGCATAACCTGGCCTACTACGAAAAGTTGATTGATTCGAAGGCTTTTCTACGTCCACACCAGTCTTACTTGATCCATTTACCATTCGTCAGCGAAATAATGGTAGCCAGCCACGTGGTAGTGTTGGATGATGGAACTCAAATCCCGATGTCACGAAGGTTGAGGGACCCTTTCGTTCAGGCGTTTATGCGCATTAGTCAGCCCTGAGACGTCTTCACTCCTACTTAATCATGGAAAGGAAAGTAGAGAAAAACCAGTTGCTGTCTACTTTGACCAGCGCATCTAAGGCAGAGTCCGCCTTATGACTGTACAACTTGAGCTCCTTTACGACATTTCGAAAATCTTCGGCTTCAGCATGCTGCCCCTCTACACCAGTAAGTTCATCCAAAAGGCGAAGCATTGGCTCTAACTCACGCTTCTTACGAGCAATGACGATGCTTTTTATCACCTTGGACATGTCCTTCTCAGCGATGAAGAACTCTTTTCGCTCTCCGGGAAT
>JBGCFZ010000098.1:0-23472 GCA_045110355.1 Lewinella sp.
GGGAAGGGGCCGGAGCTGGCGAATACGTGAAGGCTTTCGGCACCAAAAGGGGCACTAACTTCGAAGGTGCCGAGGGAGATCCATTGGCCGGTGGAGGCAGCGCTAACGGCCAGGTTGTCCTGGATGAGGACGACCTCGTCATCGGCCAGTTTATAGAGGACGCGTAGCGTGCAGGGTTGGGAGACTTGATAGGAAATTTCGAGGTCTTCGCCGGTGGTGAAAGTCAGGTTGTTGGTGCCTTTGTTGGTTTTCAGGTCGAGCGTCAGCTTGGTAGCTGGCTTTTCCGGCGCGGTACGAGGTTCGGCCGGTACCGGCTTTGGGGTGGGGGCCAGCGGCGGCGGGGGAGTGACTGGCGTGTCGATCGGTACCGCATTTTTTGTGGTGTCGGGGAGGTCCGGTGCGGGCACGACGACGGTAGGCGTGGAAGCGGTGAATAAGTCGCGTAGAGAATACCCTGACAACTCAGCAATACCCGCCAAAAAGGCGACGACGGCAGCAACCGTGATGGCGATTTCTTTCCAACGACTGGCCGGTGGGGGAGGTGGTGGCGTAGGACTAGATAAAGGAGTAGGGGTAGGTGGCGGGGGCGCAGGTGCAGTGGCTGGTGTGCTGGCAACGGGGACCTCCTGCATCGTAGGTGGAACTGCCTGCGCCGGTGCCTCCCGTTCCAGTCGGTCAAGCAAGGAGAGCAACCCCTGGGTGATCCGGGCTTTTTGCTGGTCAATATACTCCCGGGGCTGGGTGGCAGTAGTAGATGGCAGCTCCAGGTTCTGCCACTGCCCACTCAGCATGGCCAACTCCGTCTGTAACCGGTTATCACCAGTACCATTAGCGTAAGTCAGTAAAGTATCGATCACTTCTCCACTTCGGCCTTCGGCGATTAACTGACGTAATCGTGCTATGTCTGGAAAAACGGGTGAAGGCATAAGCTAGGAGGTGTTTGAGCGGGTTAAGGTAATAAATATATGTTTTTCATTTGTGTGTTGCCGATTGCTACCCAAAACACTTCAGGGCGAGTGGGCTGTGCCCCGAGAATTCTCGGGGCACAGCCCACTCGCCCTTGAAGGGAAGGAACCCATGAATAACCCATCCCTCCTTTTTTTTCGCTCCTCTGCTCCCTCTGCTCCCTTGCTTCTTTTATCCCTTCCCCCAGCACCTGCGCCCCCGCCAAAAAAAGAATACTTGCGAAACCCATCATATCGTCGTAACCTGTGTTCTCCTAGTACATCGCATATGAAATTCATCCTCCCCGTATTGCTGTCAGGCGTACTTTTTATCGCGTTCACCAGCTGCCAAGACAATCAACCCGTGTTCGACTCCCTTGATGCCTACCCCGTATATCCCTACAAGGATCTGGGGGTAACTTATACTGCCGAAACCACCACCTTCAAGCTCTGGTCGCCCGCCGCACAGGCCGCCCGGGTGAACTTGTATGACTCGGATACTCCCGAAGCCGAAGCCACCAAACGAATAAATATGGAACAGGTGGATGGTGCCTGGACAAAGGTCGTGGAAGGCGACCTGGACGGCACTTATTACACCTTTCAAATCAAACAAGGCGGCAACTGGCGGGAAGAAGCCACCGATCCTTACGCCCGGGCAGCCGGGACCAACGGACTGCGCGGCCAGGTCGTTGACCTGGCGGACACCAACCCCGAAGGCTGGGCGGACGACAAAGCGCCGCCCCTGGCCGCGCCCACCGACGCCATCCTCTACGAACTACACGTCCGGGACCTAAGTATCGACCCCCGCTCCGGAATCACGAACAAAGGTAAATTTCTTGGGCTAACCGAGCGGGGAACCGTTACGCCGCAGGGAGACGTGACCGGGATCGATCACCTGGTGGAAATGGGAATCACCCACGTCCACCTGCTGCCCAGCTTCGACTTCATGAGTGTCAATGAAGCACAGCTCGACGTGGCGCAGTACAACTGGGGGTACGATCCACAGAATTACAACGTCCCGGAAGGCGGCTATTCTACCAACCCCAGCGATGGTAAAGTCCGTATCCGGGAATTCAAGCAGATGGTAAAGGCCCTGCACGACGCCGGTATCCGGGTGGTGCTGGACGTTGTCTACAACCACACCGGCCGGAGCGAAGACAGTCATTTTCAGCATTTGATCCCTGACTATTTCTACCGCTTTAACGATGATGGCAGCATGAGCAACGCTAGTGGCTGCGGCAACGAAATTGCCAGCGACCGGCCGATGGTCCGTAAGTACATCCGGGAATCCGTCGAATACTGGGTGCGGGAATACCACGTGGATGGCTTCCGTTTTGACCTGATGGGGATTCACGACATCCCGACGATGAACGAAATCAGCCAGAACCTGCACGCCATCGACCCCACTATTCTGATTTACGGGGAAGGTTGGACGGCGGGCGATAGCCCGCTGCCCGACAGCCTCAAGGCCGTCAAAGCCAATACCCCTGAACTGATCAACATCGCCGCCTTCAGCGACGACCTTCGGGACGGCATCAATGGCAGTGTATTCGTCCACGATGAACAGGGCTTTGTGTCAGGTGCCCGTGGCAAAGACATGTCGATCCGCTTCGGGGTGGTGGGCGCAACGGAGCATCCCCAGATCAATTACGACAGCGTCAACTACTCCAATGCCCCCTGGGCGAAGGAGCCGGCACAATGCATCAACTACGTCAGTTGCCACGATAACCACACCTTGTTCGACCGGCTGGCCATCAGTAATCCTACGGATCCGCGAAGTCGCCGCGGACAAATGCAGCGCACGGCGCTGGCTATAGTGCTAACCAGCCAGGGTATCCCCTTTCTGCACGCCGGTTCGGAAATGCTGCGCACGAAAAATAAGGACGAGAATTCCTACAAGTCCAGCGACGGCATCAATATGATCCGCTGGGGGGCTAAGCGTGCCGAAAAGATCACCGTTGATTACGTGAAAAACCTGATCGAGATGCGTAAAATGCACCCCGCCTTTCGCCTGGGATCTGCGGAGCTGATCAGTAAGCATCTGACCTTTATGGATACCCGAGATGACCAACTGGTGGTATACCGCATCGTGGATGCACCCGGTGACGACTGGGCTGACATCCTGGTGGTTTTCAACGGAAGTAAGGATCCCAAACGAGTGGTTATCCCCAATGGAGAATGGGTGCCGGTGGTGAATGAACGCATTGTTGATACGGAAGGCGTTAGCCGGTCCCGTATTGGGAAAATGGACGTGGCTGGGCGGTCGGCTAATGTTTTGGTGAAGCGGCTTTAGAGTTAACGAGTCAGATAGTGAAGTAGTCAGATAGTCAGGGAGTCAAGTAGTCAGATAGTCGGTCACGCTCTGATTCCCTGACTGCTTGACTTCCTGACTGCTTGACTCCTTGACTTTTTGACTCCCTGACTCTTTGACTACTTGACTCTCTGACTATCTTTGCCGCCATGTCCAGTAAATACGAGCAAAGAGGCGTTTCCGCCACCAAATCTGAGGTCCACGAAGCCATAAAAGGGCTTGACAAGGGGCTTTACCCGAAGGCCTTTTGTAAGGTGTTACCTGACGTTGTGGGTGGTGACGACGACTGGGTCAACGTGATGCACGCTGATACGGCAGGTACGAAGACCAGCCTGGCCTATCTCTACTGGAAAGAAACCGGTGACCTTTCGGTCTGGGAAGGCATTGTGCAAGACAGCCTGGTGATGAACCTCGACGATATGGGCTGTGTCGGAGCGGTGGATAATATCTTGATTTCTTCTACTATCGGCCGGAACAAGAATCGAATCCCGGGGGAGGTACTGGCCACCATTATTCAGGGTGCACAGAAATTTGCTGACCGGATGGCCGATCAAGGAGTTGGCCTGCACCTGACCGGCGGTGAAACCGCCGATGTGGGCGACATCGTCCGCACCATCGACGTCGGCTACACCACCTTTGCCAGGCTGCAGCGCAATAAGTTGGTCGTCAATGACATCAAACCCGGTAATGTGATCGTTGGGTTAGCCAGCTACGGCCAGGCCTCCTACGAGGACGAATATAACGGAGGCATGGGCTCCAACGGCCTGACTTCCGCGCGGCACGACGTTTTCAAGCACGAATACGCCGATAAATATCCGGAGAGTTTTGACCCTGAAGTACCCCGCTCGGTGATTTATACCGGAAGCCGCTCCCTGACGGAGCAAGTTGATATTGGCGATGGTAAGACGATGGCTGCGGGTAAGTTGGTGCTAAGCCCAACCAGAACTTACCTCCCCGTGCTGAAGGTACTGCTCGACGAACTGCAACCCAAAATTGCTGGTCTCATTCACTGCACGGGTGGCGCGCAAACCAAAGTCGTTAAATTTATCGACAACGTGCGGGTGGTTAAAGACAACTTCCTGGCCGTCCCGCCACTCTTCGATCTGATCCGTAAGGAAAGCGAAACCAACTGGCGCGAAATGTACCAGGTCTTTAATATGGGCCATCGGTTGGAAGTGTACCTGCCTGTTGAGGAGGCCGCTGCAGTGCTGGATATTGCCGCCCGTTTCAACATTGATGCGCAGATCGTCGGTTTTGTAGAGGCCGCTGATAAGCCCTCTGTAAGCCTGCATACGCCGGGTGGGGTGGAGGATTATTTTGAGTGATCTGGGGGCAGGGTTCAGTAATCAGCAATCAGTAATCAGGGTTCAGGGTCCAGTATTTAGGATTCAGTAATCAGGGGTCAGTAGTCAGTACTCAGGATGTAAGAGCTTCAAGATCGGTATGCGCGAACCAGGCAGAGTCTTATGCCAAAAGACGTTATCCAAAGCACTTTATCTCCAAATTGACAGATGCACAGGGAGAGAATTATGAAACTATGACCTGGCTTAGGTTCGCTCGCAGGTCTAAGTACATTAATGACATCGAATACACGAACCATTATAACGATGCTATCGAAGTTGAAAAATTACTCAGTTACATGCTAAAGCACGAGGATAAATTTCGTGGCGAATTCAGCAAATAACCAAGAAGAGTTCCCAGGTCCGTGCCACCGAATCCTAAGTACTGACCCCTGACCCCTGACCCCTGACTACTGATTACTGAATCCTGACCCCTGACTACTGATTACTGATTACTGAATCCTGACCCCTGACTACTGATCCCTGATTGCTGAATCCTGCCCCCTGACTACTGAACCCTGCCTCCTGACTACTGATTACTGAATTCTGACCCCTGACTACTGATTACTGAATCCTGCCCCCTAACTACTGAACCCTAGAAGAACCCCGGACAATAACCCGAGGTGACAGCACCAATCGTTGCTTCATATCCTCCATGGAGATTTTTTCCGTAACTACGGCAATCATCCGTTCGGCGGTACGGCGGCCCATTTCCAGGGTTTGTTGGTCTACGGTGGAGAGGGTAGGGGTAATGATTTCGGTAAAAGACTCATTGGAGAAGCCAATGATGGCCAGGTCTTCGGGAACACGAATACCGTGCTTTTCGGAAGCTTTTATGCCCGTAGCTGCACTGTAATCGCTGCTGCTGAATACGGCGTCGGGTGGTTCGGAGAGGTCCCAAAGACGGAGGAAAGCTTCGTCTCCGCTATCGAAGTGAGAAACAATGTCAATCACGTAGCGGGGGTCGACGGTAAGACTGGCAGTTTCCATTGCCCGGATGTAGCCCAGGTAGCGGTCCCGGTAAATGGGAACGTGTTGTGGCCCGCGCAAATGAGCAATGCGTTGATAGCCGGCTTTGATCAGGTGAGAGGTCGCTTCAAATCCTCCCTGTTCGTCATCGATGACCACGACGGGGGCGTCTATTCCTTCGGGAACCGTGTCGAAGAATTGAATGGGATAACCGGAAGCAATTATTTTGCGATAAAAATCAGCGTTGTTTTCCTGTTTTTTATCCTTGGCAATAGAGACCATAATACCGTCTACCTGCAAGCGTCTTAAGGTATCCACCATCGAGCGCTCACGTTTGGCAGAATCATAGCTCTGGCAAACGATGATGTGAAAGCCCGCTTTATCGGCCTTTTCCTCTATCCCCCGAATGACCTTACCAAAGAATGCCCGATCCAGTGCAGGGACAATGACCCCCAGAATATCGGAGCGGCCACGGCGCAGGGCAGCTGCAATCCGGTTAGGTTGGTAATTGAGTTCAGCTGCTTTCGTTTGGACTAAGTCTCTTGTTTTCTGGCTGACTACGGGGTTATTGGCCAATGCACGGCTGACGGTACTGGCGTTGAGACCCAGCTCGTAAGCAATGTCGTGGATCGTTATTTTACTGGATTTTTTGGCCATTTTGGGGTAGTAGAAGGCTTAAAACACTTATGGCAGTGCCGATACCAAACAAGAAGTGTAAGGTACTAAAAGTTGTGGATTGGCTAAGCTGCCTTAACGACATTATGAGTTGTTTTTCCGGCTTCCACCGACTTTTTGAAGGGCGCGGCCGCAGGTGCAAACACCCCCTGCTCGCGCCTTCGGCGCGGTCCCCAAAAGGGAAGGGTTGAAGGAGCCCGGAAAAGTGGTATTATTATAAGGTCTTGGGCTTGTGGGTAATTAATGACACATCTAAAGAGAGCTTTGACGTGGTAGCCAATCGGCCTGCCTTGAAAAAGTGGGGACTTACGCACCTTACAATTTTATAAAAAGATCGTCTGGTCGTCCGGGGTTCCGGAGGTGCCGCAGTCGAGGGGGTTAGTCATAGAACTGGTTTAGGGTTTTCGCAACGACGCCAGTAATCATCAGGGCGCGGATAAGGTCGCGAACGAAAACCCTAAACCAGTTCATTGTCTAAAACCAATTCTTTGCACCTGCGGCCCCGCCATCTTGCCCTTGTTCTTATTCGAGATTGAGCGCTCAGACTTGGTGTATTGATCCATGGCTTCGCCATTGGTCAACGGTAAGTTGTCTGAAAACCCGGCCGGACGGATGTTTGGCGACAAACAAGGCTGGCTTTTCAGCCTTTAAAACCCTGTGAGTACGCCAAACTTGTTTACTTTTGCGGCCTTAGCACTAGGGAGGTTTCTTTTGTCGGCTGACTTGCCCGAACCGGCATCATTCCAGAAACTTTAACTTTTGTGTCACACTTTTGTAATGCGACGGTCTATTTTTGACCACCCTCACTACTCAGTATAACTCACTCACCAGGTATGAAAAGAACTTTACTCCTCTTTTTACTCGTGTTTACCGCTTTTACTGCTTTCGCTCAAACTGCCCTCAAGGGTAAGGTGACGGACGTGGACGACGACGGTGCACCTCTTCCCTTCGCCACTGTCCAGTTGTTTAAGGACGGTGCCTTCTTTCAGGGAACCAATACCGACCTTGACGGTAATTATTTCTTCTCTAACATCGACCCTGGTACTTACGACATCCAGGTGGATTACACCGGCTACCCGCCAACGCGGGTGGAAGGCATCCCCGTTAATGCCGGTAAAACCAATAATGCAGATATAGAGGTGACCAACGAAGGGGTAACCCTGACGGAGATTGTGGTTACGGGCTTCAAAGTCCCCCTCATCGAACAAGATAATACCACTTCCGGCCAAACAGTTACCTCCGAACAGATTCAGAACCTGCCGACCCGTAACATTAATCAGATCGCCTCCATTACGGCAGGTGCGGCATCTGCTGACGAAGGCGGAGCGATTAACGTACGTGGTTCCCGTTCAAACGCCACCGACTACTATGTCGATGGTGTACGGGTTTCTGCTACCAGTGTTCCAGATGCTGATATTGAGCAACTACAGGTAATTACCGGTGGTATTGAGGCACGGTATGGTGATGTAACCGGTGGTATCATCTCTATTACCACCAAGGGCCCAAGTAACAGTTTCAGAATGAGTGCAGAGGCTGAAACAAGTGAAGGCCTGGACAACTACGGCAACAGCCTGGTTGGCCTCTCCTTAACTGGACCCATCCTGCGTAATTCTAAAGGAAGCTCTATCCTGGGGTACCGGTTTTCCGGCCGCTACACTTACCGGGAAGATGATGACCCTTCTCCGGTGGCCATCATTCAGGCCAAGGAAGACGTGCTTGCTGAACTGCAAGCCAACCCGCTTCGCCAGATTGGTGACCGGGCCGTTGTTTCGGCTGACTTCCTGTCTGGCGACGATGTTAATGTTCTCCAGACTCGCCCTTTTGAGGAATCAGATGCCATTAACCTGAATGGTAAAATAGATGCTCGTTTGAGTGACGCCATCGATATATCCCTTTCAGGATTTTATGGTAGCTCCAACAACCAATTTACCCCCGGAGAGAATGGGACCGGCAGCTGGCAGTTACTTAACGCCGCGCGTAATCCTACCCAGAAAAGCCAAAACTACCGTGGTAACTTCCGCTTCCGCCACCGTCTTGGTGGTTCCGGCGTAGCCGACGGAGGTACCGGGAACAGCAGCGTTATTCAGAACGCGAGTTACAACCTCCAGTTTACCCTGGAAAACAATAACAGCAGCGTTTCTGACCCAATTCATGGTGATAACTTCTTTGACTACGGGCACGTAGGCACCTTTGATGTCGACTTCATCCCTGTATTTGGGCGGGAAGGGGATGCCAGCCGCCCATACGCTGCGGATGATTCCTTATTCCAGATTGATTACCGGGAAGTAATTCGTGGATACGATCCTTCAACTTCTCACAACCCGATCCTGTCCAACTATAATAATGTCTTTGGCATCGGGGGCGATCAAATCCTGACCCTTGGAACGTATGGCTTGTCTGGCCTGCCGAATGAGTCTACCTACGTAGACCCCTTCCGCGGAAGCACTGACCCAGCTAACCTGGACCTTTTCTATGCCGCCAATGGCCGAACTACCAGTCAATTCACGGGTACATGGTTCGACGCTAACGTAGGAGCAGTCTACAACACCTATAATAAGAGCGATAACGACCTGTATACCTTCCAGGCCAATGCCTCTTTCGAGATTGTACCGGGAAGTTCTAATAAGAGCCGGCATAGTATTCAGCTGGGGGTTATTTACGAACAACGCACCAACCGTGGTTATGGTCTTGCCCCACGAGGATTATGGACAGTCGCCCGTCAGCTGGGCAACCAGCGTCTTAATTCCGTTGGCGGAACTAATCGCGTGATTGATTCAATGATGGTGGTTCAGGATGCTTTTGCTGGAAACGTTGCCGTACTGGCTCCTACCATCGATGATGGTGACGGACAGTTTTACCGCGCGATCCGTGAACGCCTGAGCAGCCCTGGAAATGAAATCGGATTGGACCAGCACGTCAATATTGACGGTTTGGATCCTGACCAGCTGAGCCTTGATCTGTTTAGTGCTGACGAACTGGCCTTCAACGGACTGGTTAACTACTTCGGGTATGATTACCTGGGGAATGAATTCAACGGAACTTTTGATGACTTCTTTACCGTCGGTCCAGACGGAGAGCGGTCTTTCAACGTTGCGCCAAACCGCCCGATCTATGCGGCGGCCTACCTGCAGGATAAGTTTACGATCAATGACATGATCTTCCGTGTTGGTGTACGGGTTGACCGGTACGATGCTAACACCCGGGTACTGAAGGACCCTTACAGCCTTTATGAAATTATTGGCGCAAGTGACTTTCATGAAAACTTCGGTGGCGAAAAACCAGGATCAATCGGTGATGATTTCGCCGTTTACACCAGTGGTGTAGGAGAAAATGAAGTGCAGGGTTACCGTGATGGTGATTTCTGGTACTTCCCTGACGGTACACCCGCCAACCAGTTTACTGAAATCCCCGGTATTCGTGACGGTTTGGTATTCCCTAAGTACGTCAACCCTGCCATCGACAGTGAGCCTGACTTCATCAAGAGTGATGATTTCCAAGTGGAGGATTCCTTCAAGGATTACGAAGTCCAGTTCAACGTAATGCCTCGCCTGGCCTTCTCTTTCCCCATCTCAGAAGACGCCAACTTCTTTGCTCACTACGATGTCCTGCTGCAGCGGCCCCCATCTGGTAGCTTTGCTACGGCACTTGACTATTACTACTTCCGGGATCGGGTAGGTACCAGTACCTTCAACAACCCGGCATTGCGCCCGGAACGTACGGTAGACTATGAGGTAGGCTTCAAGACCCGTCTTTCCAATACTTCTGCACTGACCATTACGGCCTATTACAAAGAGATGCGTGATATGATCCAGTTGCGGACCTATGCTCCTGTTCCAGTTAACGGTAGTAGCTATACTACGTTTGACAACCAGGATTTTGGTACAGTAAAGGGCTTTAGTTTCACTTATGACCTGCGTCGGACGGCCAACTTCACGGTTAATGCCAACTACACCCTTCAGTTCGCTGATGGTACGGGATCCAGCACCACTTCCCAGCGGGGTCTTACCAGCCGGGGTAACCTGCGGACGCTCTTCCCACTGAGCTTCGATGAGCGCCACCGGATCAACCTCGTGCTTGATTACCGGGTTGGACGTAACAGTAATGCGCCTGACATCCTGAAAAACCTCGGTGCCAACCTGCAGGCTTCCGCCGTATCTGGCCGCCCTTACACCCAAACCTTCCTCCCAACTCAATTTGGAGGTTCGGGTAATGAAAGCGCGTTCAATGCTGCACGGCAACCGTTCAACTTTACGCTGAATGGTCAGATCAACAAGAACTTTAAAATTGGACAAAACTCCAGCGTTAACGTTTACTTCAGGGTATCCAATATTCTGGATCGCCGGAATGTCCTCAGAGTCTACTCCGCTACCGGTTCTGCTGAAGACCCTGGTTACTTGCAGTCCGTCTTTGGCCGTGATCAGATCGAGCAGCTTTCTTCTGGCGTTCGCCCAGTTGAAAACTTCCTGACCTCCTACCAGTGGAAAGTGTTGAATCCTAACAACTTTACGCTGCCGCGCCGGATGTTCGTTGGTGCACAATTCAGCCTCTAACCTTATCCCCCCAATTTATAAAACTTCAGTTATGCGAGTTAACCAACTCCTATTCTCAATATTACTGCTGGTGGGGTTTGCTACCCCGACTTTCCTTCAGGCCACGGTTGGTCCGAATGCCGGAAACCGTGCTGTTACGCCAGGTCAGCAACAACAAATAGACTTTCGGGAAGCGTGCGACAACGCCGTAGCCCAAATTGATATGGAAATCAATAACGTCCGTGCCCGCTTGACTACTGGTGGCGACGTTTGGTGGGATGGTGGCGATGGTCGCTACATCGTTCCTAAAGCACCTCCGGGAGTTCCTGAAGTGAGCTCCATCTTCGCCGGTGCCGTTTGGCTCGGCGGTAGAGACCCCGGTGGTGGCTTGAAGGTGGCCGCACAGCAGTACGGCCGTGGTGCAGGTAACTTTGATTACTATCCTGGCCCGCTTACCGAAGAAGGCACTACCTCCAAAGATACTTGTGCCCGTTGGGACCGCTTCTTTACTGTTTCCGGAGAAAGTATTCGTGAGGCACGTGCGCTTTTCCAAGACCTTGACCCCGGTGCCACCATCGACCCGGCAGACCTGCCCGCCGACATTCTGGGCTGGCCATCCACGGGGAATGAATTTTTCTTCGAGATCAACGGCTTTGAACTTCCCGACGCCCAACAGGGCCTTGCTGGTTTCTGGGACGAAAACCTCGACGGTATTTACGACCCCACCGAAGGAGATTACCCAATTATTGAAATCCGGGGTTGTGGAGAAACGCCCCAGTTCCCGGAAGAGATGGTCTTTTGGATCTATAATGATGCCGGTAACACCCACCGGGAATCAGGTATTCCTGCACAGATTCAGATGGAAATTCAGGTGCAGGCCTTTGCCTACACCACTTCTGATGACATCAATAGTATGACCTTTCAGCGCTATAAGCTGATTAACCGGGCAACGGAGGATATTCAGGATACCTACTTTGCTATGTGGGTTGATGCTGACCTTGGTTGTTTCAGCGATGATTACGTAGGTTGTGATACTACACGTTCCCTGGCGTATGTATATAACCAGGATGAATTAGACGGTGCCACCGGCTGTACTTGTACTGGCGGTGTAAACACTTATTGTGACGAAGTGCCAATTTTGGGCGTGGATTACTTCCGTGGTCCCCGCAAGCCGATCTTCAATGACATGAACCAACAGATTGGCGAGGAAGAACTCGGCATGAGTTCTTTCATCACTATCTACAACGGTGGAGTAGGTGGACCTGCGCCTGGTACTACGGACCCCAACTCTGCAACGGAGTACTACAACTACCTTCAGGGTATCTGGCTCGACGGCTCCGAAGTCGTCAACTGTGGAGATGGATACGATGAAGTAGGCTGTGAGCCTACCCGCTATACTTTCTTCGATGCACCGAACGATCCTGCGGGATGGTCAATGGTAACCGCAGATATCGGGATCAGCGACCCACGTACCCTTCAGGCCTCTGGTCCCTTTACCCTGCGCCCAGGTGCTGTAAACGAGCTGATTGTCGGTGTCGTTTGGGTGCCAGACCAAAGCTACCCAAACCCATCCATCCAGCGTTTGCAGCAGGCTGATGACCTGGCCCAGAGCCTTTTCAACAGTTGCTTCGACATTTGTGACGGACCGGATGCTCCAAACGTCGACGTGATTGAACTCGACCGTGAAATCATTCTGTTACTCAGCAACAGCCGCTCTAGTAACAACTTTGAAGAGGCTTACGAGGAAAAAGGACTTGGTATCCCTACTGGGGCGGACAGTTTGTACCGCTTTGAGGGTTACCGTGTTTTCCAGTTTTCGGGCCCCGGCATTTCGCTTGCGGAGATCGATAACCCGGATCGCGTTCGTGAGATCGCTCAGTTTGACTTTGATAACGGTATTACCGAAGTGTTTAACTGGTCACCGGTCAATGAGGAGGATAACCCGCTACAGACGCCATTCCTCGCACCTGAGTTGGTGGCTAAAGGCAGCGATAATGGTATTCGCCATAGCTTGAGAATTACCTCAGATGCCTTTGCCAGTGACGGAGATACCCGCTTGATTAATCACCGTCGGTACTACTTTACCGTAGTGGCTTACGGGTACAACAACTACAAAGAATACGATCCACTTGATTCGGACAACCCCGGACAGCCCCAGCAGTACAAGGCTTCCAGTCTGAACATTGGTGACGCCCTTACCGGAGAGCCTTATTACCAGGTGATTCCGCGGCCGATCCTTGATCGTACACTGATGGCCTCCTACGGTGATGGTGCCTCCGTTACCCGCATTGCAGGACAAGGAAACAACGGTACCTTCCTCGACATCACTGACGAAAGTCGTGAGACTATTGAGGCGGACTTCATTGCCGGTGAAACCGTTTCTCCGGAAGTAACTTATAATACCGGAGCTGCTCCTATCGACGTGTTCGTGGCTAATCCACTAGATATTGTTGATGGCGATTACGAGATCACGTTCTTCGACGAAGACATGACCAACGAACGCCTCGACGATGAGGTGCGGTGGATGCTACGCTGTCTTGGAGACTGTAATGTTCCCACCATCCTCAGTGAACGTACCATTGACGTTCGGAACGAACAGATCGTTCCTGAATTCGGCTTCTCCATTAGTTTGGGTGACGTCGTGGAACCCGGTCTTGAAACGCTGGAAGGTGAAAATAATGGTGCGATCGGTGCTACCATATCCTACGCTGATAACGCTAAGGACCCATGGCTGACCTTCCTGCCAGACAATTTTAACCCCGGCATCCCCGGCTTCCCCGTACAGATTCAGAGCCAGTTGTTTGATTATGTGAACACTGAGTTCATGGCAGAGCACGAAGAAGATGATCCTGAACAGGTGTACAGTGATTTCTTCCCGGGTATTTACCCTTACATGTTGATGGATCACGAAGAGCGTGCTAGCGGAATTCCGTTCATTTCTCCGGTTTGGATCAATCGCAGCAACAATAGTGCCGTTATTCGTATGAATATGGCAAATCTGAACAACGTAGATATAGTCTTTACCTCTAACAAAGACCTGTGGTCTCGTTGTCCGGTAGTAGAAACGGCTAACCAGTTCTACGATGATGCCCTGCTTGACGGCCAGCCGGCTCGTCCTGCTGATCATCCGTTGATGTTCGATACACGGGACGCGCCCAGCGTTACAAAGAATGCTGACAGCGACGGTATGCCCGAAGTCGATAATGACATCGACCCAGACCTCGCTCGTGGTATGGGCTGGTTCCCCGGCTATGCTGTTGATGTAGAGACCGGTGAACGCCTCGAAGTATTTTGGGGAGAGAATAGTTTGTATGATGGCCGTAGCGTCGGAACCGGTGACTTTACCGCTCAGAGCAATGGTAATGATATGATCTGGAACCCATCGGACGTACTGATTGACCCGGTTCCCGGACAGTTCAATTTCTACAACTTCGTTGGCGGTGGCCAGCACTTCTTCTACGTGACCAACCGTCCTTACGACGCTGGTGAATACCTGGAAGGGCGCTTTGAGCCCCGCTCTACCGTTAGCCGTAAGGTGAACGGTATCCGGGAAATCATTTGGGCGGGCTTCCCGATCCTTGCTCCCGGCTCCGAAATGCTTTCTTACGAAGATGGCCTTATCCCGAACGATGCAACCATCAAGCTTCGGGTACAGAATCCATACGGTTTCAGTGAAGGCACCGATGATGCTAATGGCTACCCGACTTACCGCTTCTCCATTGACGGTAAGTCTGCCGGAACCAACCTCGACCAGGCTGGTCTTGACCGCGCGCTGGAAATGATCAACGTGGTACCGAACCCGTATTACGGTTTCAGCTCTTACGAAGACAGTGAATTCGAGACGAACGTTAAGATTACTAACCTGCCAGCTAAGGCAACGGTCACCATTTACTCACTTGATGGCAAGTTCATCCGTAAGTATGACCGTGACGAAGCGCCTACTACGCTGCGCGGTGATGGTCGTCCGGTTGGCTCTCGTCAGGTGTCCCCTGCCTTGGAATGGGACTTGAAAAACTTCCGTGGTATCCAGATATCCGGTGGCATTTACCTGATCCACGTTGAAGCACCTGGCCTGGGTGAACGGACCCTGAAATGGTTTGGTGTTCAGCGCCAGTTCGATCCATCTGGCTTATAAAGCCTTTTCTGCCGCTCGTTGCTGTGTTTTACGCGACAACGAGCGGCACATTTGGCGCGGCCGCAGGTGCAAGTGGAGGTTTCGGAGCAAAGAACGACACTACGTTCTCTGCACTTTTAACCAACTTTTCTTTGCACCTGCGTTCGCGCCCAATAAAACAATTTCACCAGCTATTAATCGCTGGTGTTAACCAAAAATCCCCACTACGGGAGATCAACCTCACAGTAGCATGAAGAAAATCTACCTACTCGTATTATGTTTTGGCCTGGCGGCTTCTACCGCTTTTGCCGGAAACCCAGACCGCCAGGGCGAAGCCGGGGCGGCCCAATTATTGATGAATCCCTGGGCGGCTTCTGCCGGGCTTCACTCATTGAATACCTCTAACGTTTTCGGAGTGGAGGCCATGCGCATCAACCCCGCTGGCGTCTCTCGTTTCAACGGAACAGAAGTGAAAATTGGTTACGCCAACTACTTGCAGGGCACGGATATTTCCATGCAGGCCTTCGGTGTTGCCAGTTCCAAAGGAAATGGAGGGGCCATTGGTTTTAGCATCATGAGCCTCGACTTTGGCGAGATTCCCGTGACAACGACGGCCCAGCCTGAGGGCACGGGGGCGATGTTGAACGTCAGCTTCCTGAATATTGGCCTGACCTACTCCTACACTTTTGAAGAGGCCGTATCCGTAGGGGTAACCCTTCGCGGTGTGAGTGAAGGTACCTCTGATGTCAGTGCCTTCGGCCTGGCCATCGATGCTGGCGTACAGTATGTTGCCGGAGAAAACGATGCCTTTAAGTTCGGTATCAGCCTACGCAACATTGGCTCCCGTATGACCTACGGCGGCCAGGGACTTTCCATCGGTGCCCAAACAACGGAAGCCAATTTTAACCGTACTCTTTACGAACGCTCCGCTGGTTTCGAAATGCCTTCTATGCTCAATATTGGCGCTTCTTATGATCTCCGCCCCGGTGGTCTGGAAAGTAACCAGCGCATTAGCATAATGGGCAACTTCACGGCCAACTCTTTTGGGCGTGATCAGGTTGGTGCCGCTGTGGAGTATGCCTTCCGTGAGCAGTTTGTTGCCCGTGTGGGATACCGTACGGATATTGAGCAAAGTGAACTGACGGAAATTCCATTATACGATGGCATCAGCGCAGGTGCAAGCATTCGTGTTCCCTTCAAAAAAGGTGACCGCAGCCGGTCCTTCAGCATCGATTATGCCTTCCGGAACACCCGGATATTCAACGGTACCCACAATATTGGTATCGGCGTTTCGATTTAGAACCGCAAGTGCTTTAAGGCAATGACTTAGTACAAAAATTCGTATCTTTGGAACTAAGCACATGACGAAGACGTTTCTACACAAAGTAGGAACGTCTTCGTTTTTATTACAAAGAGGTCAAACAAGCCTCCAACACAAATTCTTTAACGGCAAGCCGGGTCTTCGCTACTTTCCTTTGTGGAAGAAGGAAGACTTTTCGGCTTTAGCCTCAAAATTGAATGATTATGTCAAAAACCCACTATCTATCTCAGGAAGGTTTCGACAGATTAACCGCCCAGCTTGACAACTTGAAGACCGAAGGACGTTCTAACGTTGCCAAGGCTATTGCCGAAGCTCGTGAAAAAGGAGATCTTTCGGAGAACGCAGAATACGACGCCGCCAAAGACGCTCAGGGACTGCTGGAAATGAAAATTAATGAACTGGAGAAAGTGATGGCTAATGCCCGCGTTCTGGATGCCAGTCAGTTGGATACCAGTAATGTAACCGTGATGAGTAAGGTCACAATTCGAAATGTCAAGGTGAAAAAAGACATTCAGTACATGTTGGTCAGTGAATCAGAGGCAGACCTTAAGGCAAAGAAAATATCCGTTAATAGTCCGATGGGTATTGGCCTGCTGGGGAAGGCCGTTGGTGATATTGCCGAGGTGACTACTCCGAATGGTGTGATTAAATTTGAAATCATCGACATAACTATTTAAGCTATGGCCAGCATCTTCACCCGAATTGTGAACCGGGAAATCCCGGGCAAAATCGTTGCGGAAACGGAAGACTTTATTGCCTTTCTGGACGTGCGACCAATGGTTGAAGGGCATACACTTTGTGTGCCAAAGCGAGAGGTCGATTACTACTTTGACCTGACCGAAACAGAAATTGCAGCATTAGCCGTTTTCTCCCAAAAGGTGGCTCGTGCCCTTAAATCAGTCATTCCTTGCAACCGCGTAGCCGTTGGCGTACTTGGTCTTGAGGTCCCTCATGCGCACGTACACCTCGTTCCAGTGACCACCGAGGCGGACTTTCGCTTTGGTAAATCGGTGGAGGTTTCTGCAGAACGAATGGAGGAACTTCGCAAGGCCATCGCTGAGGCGATGGCCTAGTACAGTGTAAACTAAGTTTTATGGTATTTATCCGTACGGGTGGGCTTGCCTCCACCCGTATCGGCTGCCCCATCAAACGCTCCTTTTCGTTCGCTGAGCGAACGAAAAACATGATTCTTCCATACGCAGAGGGCCGGGGCAAGCCCGGCCCCTGCATGCACAAACTTAGTTTACACTGTACTAGTCTGTTCGTCTTGTGATCTGGTAGTCTTGTAGTGCTTACCGCACGGAGATGCTCGCTACGCTGGTTGCCAGAGTATTTCGAAAGCAGTCATTCAATAACTTGCTTTACTGGTGCTTGTGTTTTTTCTTGCACTATCAGACTATCAGACTATCAGACTATCAGACTACCACTTAGGTGGCACCAATTCCTTAAAATGACCATTGAGGTTTGCCCTGTCCTGCATACTTTTACCTTCGCGCAGTTCCGGCCGAATATTAATCAAATGACTAAGTAAAAAGCGCTGTCGCTCCGGAGCACTTCTGAGGCTTAATAACTCGTATTCCTGTTCAAGCTTAAGGCCTACGTAGTGGGCAATGTCATAGGTTCGAAATCCATCCTTGACGTTACGGATGGTTTTGTTGATGTTGAGGTCCCGGTAAATGGCCCTTGTGAGGTTGACTATTTCACCATTGATATTAGGGTCTTCGTTGAAGTCAATCTGAAGTTCTCGGCATTCTCCACCTGGATATAGCTTTCCGGGGTAGGTCTTCCAATAGTCTTCAAGGAAAAAAACACGTTCTCCGATTGTTTTTACGTCACTTTCACCTGAAGGATATTTATTGACGATTTCTGATAACCGAACTTCTGTAGCAATGGGGAGAAGGCCACCGTTAATGACCGTTGGTACGCAAAAAGTAATCCCGTTTTCCTCCGCATCTTTGATCAACTGTCGATATCTGGGCTCAAATATGTGCAGATTTAGGTTCTCCCCGGGGAAAACTACCAATTGAAGGGGGAATATGGCAAGTTTCTGCGTCATAAATTGGGGATAAACCCCGTTAAGTTGGAAAGGTAAAGTCGTAACGCCTATTTTGTTGAGCCTAATCCATCCCATACTATGAGAACCGCCTTTTCTACCCGTTATATTCCCGTTTTCGTACTACTTTGTTTTTTTCTGTACCGTTGTGAGCCATCAGGCAGTGATGCTTTAGCTGTAGAGACATCAGTTTCGGTCCCTGCTGAAATTCAAGCATTCACCAGTGGCGTCATCAGCAGAGATGAGGGGCTGTTCGTTCAGTTTACTACTGCGCCTGATGGAGATGCCAAGGAGATGATCAGTATTAAGCCCACAACAGCGGGGGAGGCCACGCTGAGTGGAACTGGCTTATCTTTTGAACCAGCCAACGGCTGGGCGGCCGGAACTAGCTACGTGGCTGAAGTACAAATTGCCGGTAAGCCCCCCTTTTCGTTTACCTTCAGCACGCCTACCCGAAAAGCTGAAGTGTTGACCGAAGGACTGTTCATTCCTGATGGAACAACTGGGAGGGTTGAAGTCACCGGACAAGTGGTAACGAACGATGCTTCCACAATAGCGGAAATAGATCAGCTATTGAGTGCGAAGCAAGGAACCAAGGCTGTTGATGTGGAAGTCGTTGCCGGCTCCGACAATCGTCACTTTAGTTATAAGGTAGTTGCACCAGACCGTGGGGCAAATCCGCCCCCGGTAACGATTTCCTTTGATGGCAGTAATAGCGGATTTGCTGATACTAAAGGGGAACTTACTGTAACCATCCCCGCCGACGATGACTTTAGGGTAGAAAGCCTCATCCGGGATGAGCAGGAAGGCGGTGCTCTTCTGGCTCGCTTTAGTGATGCATTAGACGCTAAGCAGGACTTGAAGGGACTCATCATCTTTCCCGGTAATACTAAATACACCACCCGAATCAATGGCAACTTGTTGCACATTTATCCTAAGGACGACAACCTCGGAGAGGTAACCATCCGGCTGGCTGACGGCATAAAAAACAATAAAGGCTTCCGCCTGGGGCGGGAAACTTCCTGGAAGATTAACCTGGGGCGTACAGCGCCTGATCTGCGGATAGTTAGCAAAGGAACCATCCTCCCACATCAAGGTAAACGATTATTTCCTTTTGAGGCAGTAGGCATTGAAGCCGTACAACTGGAGATCGTGGAAATTTTCTCCGGTAACGTTGCTCAATACTTGCAGGATAATTCTTTGGGAGACAGCCCGGGAGAGTGGAGCCTGCAGCGAGTTGGTAAGATCATTGTTCAGGAGAGGGTTGCCTTGAGCAGTCTGAGTGGCGCGGTAAATACCGGTAGGTGGAGCCGTTATGCCCTTGACTTGAGTAAGTACATCAGCAATAACGCGGCGGCTATTTACCAGGTACGTTTGGGCTTCGGTATGGAAGACGCCGTTACCGGTTGTGACGCTACGCCCGCTGACTTTGGTCTTGCACCGGTCACCTTTGATAAAAAGGATGACTTCGCCGTTGGCTTCCAAACAGTCGCTTCTCGTATGGGAGACTACTACGGTATTCATGGTAGCTACCCAGGGTTTAACTGGAGGGAACAGGAGGATCCGTGTAAGCCCGCTTACTATAACCGAGATCGCTTTATCACAAAGAATGTGATCTCGTCTAATTTGGGACTGATCGCAAAGCGAAATCCTGATCGTTCTACCATTGTCTTCGCTACCGACCTCATCAACGCAGCACCTCGGCAGGGAGTAGGAATAAAAGCTTTCAGCCATCAGCATCAGGAATTGTTTTCCGGCACTACCGATAACATGGGGCGGGTGAGCATGACAACGACCGAGGAACCTGCCCTGATCATTGCCACTGCAGGTGGAGACGCAGCTTACCTCAACCTTTACAACGACAACGGGCTTCCGCTCAGCCGCTTTGATATCGGCGGAGTAGATGGAGCAGGAGGGATCAAAGGTGCTTTCTACGCAGAAAGAGGAGTTTGGAGACCAGGAGATTCTGTGTTCTTGAACTTCGTATTGGAAGACCGACAGAAGAGAATACCCAATAACTACCCGGTAGAATTTACCCTCACCGATGCACAGGGCAGGGTAGTGGAACGTCGTAACGTTACCCCTGCCTTCGGCAGTGGGCTCTACCCCTTGACCTTTGCGACCAATGCAAAGGACGTGACGGGCAACTGGACGGCAATGGTGAAGGCTGGTGGTGAAACCTACCGCAAATCATTGATGATTGAGACGGTGAAACCCAATCGGCTTTCCATCGACTATGACTTGCCAGCCGGCGGCCTCCGGCCTGGAGCAACCAGTGTCACCCTGACCAGTAAATGGTTGTACGGAGCTCCGGGAGCGGACCTGAAGGCAAAGGTGGATATGCGCCTTAGCAGCAGGACCGCTAACTTCCCTAAGTGGAGCGGCTTTGCTTTCTCTGATCCGGCCCGGAAGATTGAACAGCGGCGCGCTGATGAAATCTTTGACGGCACGCTAAACGAAGCAGGTACGGTTAGCTTCGATATTCCGGTAAAGGGCGGTGCCCTGCCAGGACCGGTAAATGCCGGAATTGGAACTAAGGTATTTGAGCCAGGAGGAAACTTCAGTATTGATAACCAAACCATTCCTTTTGACCCATACACCGTCTACGCCGGTGTAAATATCCCTGAAGACAACTGGGGCTCCCGGAGGATAAGTATGCAAGGGTCTACGACTGTTCCCCTGGCAACTGTAGATACAAAAGGAGAAGGGGTTAGCGGCCGCCAACTAAGCGTCGGTCTGTACCGCGTAAACTGGCGATACTGGTGGCAAGACAACTACGATAACGTAGCCCGTTTCAACGGCAGCCAGCATACCGAGGCCATCGCCACCTACAACGCTACAACTACCGGCGATGGATCCGCCACCGTAAAAGTAAGTGTCTCTGATTGGGGGCGTTACCTCCTGCGGGTGTGTGATAGTGGAGGACACTGCTCCGGGCAATACTTCTACGCCGGTTATAATATGGATGAGACTGATCGTGAATCGGCTTCTCTGCTGCGTCCCGTTGCTGAGCGGGAGGAAGTTAGCATCGGCGACGAAGTAAACATCAAGTTACCGACCAGCGCCGGAGGCAAAATGCTCGTTAGCCTGGAAACTGCGGTGGGTTCAGTAGAACAATTCTGGGTAAATGCGGAAGCAGGTGAAACGACGGTTAGTTTTAAGACCGACGAACGTATGGTCCCTACCGTCTATGCCAACATCACCATGCTACAACCTTACGAGCAGACAACGAACGACCGTCCGGTCAGGCTCTACGGCCTGGTACCGGTCAAAGTAACCAACCCGGAAACCGTGCTGCAGCCTAAACTGACGGCTGATGACGAGTGGCAGCCCGAAGGCCGGGTTAGCGTGAGTGTAAAAGAAACCGGTGGACAAGACATGACCTACACCATTGCCGTAGTTGATGAAGGACTCCTGGGGCTAACGCGTTTTAAAACACCTAATTTGCATGATCGCTTTTTCGCCAAAGAAGCCCTTAGTGTGAGGACCTTCGATCTGTATAAATACGTCATCGGAAGTCTTAATGGAGACTTCGGCAAAGTGCTGGCCATCGGTGGTGATGCCGGAGATGGTGATGATGAGGATACCCAAACGGCTAACCGGTTTGAACCGGTCGTACGCCACCTGGGGCCTTTCCGCCTGCAAGGTGGTAAAACGGGACGTCATGCCTTGACACTTCCCAACTACGTTGGCGCAGTCCGTGTCATGGTAGTAGCCAGTAGCAACGGAGCCTACGGAAGCGCTAAAAAGCGTATTCCCGTGGTACAGCCGCTCATGGTTTTACCCACGCTGCCACGGGTACTCGGCCCCGGAGAAACGGTGGACATGCCAATTAATGTTTTTGCCATGACGGATAAGGTGCGCAACGTAAGCCTTGCCGTGAAAGAAACGGAAGGTTTGGTTACCGTTCCCGGAGGAGGGCAATCGATGACCTTTAGTAAAAAGGGTAATCAGTTGGCTTACTTCCCCCTGACGGTGGGGAATAAGGCGGGTATTGCCCGTTTCGCCGTTACCGGATCCGGAAATGGAGAATCTGCCAGCCAGGACATTGAAATTGACGTTCGCCATCCTAATGAGGTGGTTACCAGAAACAAGGTGATTGCCATTGCTCCGGGAGATGCCCAACAAGTCGGCTACGATAATTTTGGCGTGGCAGGAAGCCGGGAAGCCATTCTCGAACTGTCAGCCCTTCCGGCCATGCAACTGGACCGGCACTTGCGCTACTTGTTGCGTTACCCCTACGGTTGTGTTGAGCAGACGGTCTCTCCTGCCTTTGCGCAGTTGTACCTTGATAAGGTGACGGAACTGACCCCAGATCAGGAGAAACAACGCCGTAGCAACGTCATGGCAGGATTGAACAAGCTCCGCAACTTCCAAACTACCGGAGGAGGTATGGCCTACTGGCCGGGGAATCGTGATCCTCACCCCTGGGCAACGAACTACGCGATGCACTTCCTGCTCGAAGCAGAAAAGGCTGGCTTTAGCGTTCCGCTTGACCTCAAGAATAAGTTGGTGAAGTTTCAGGGTAAAGTGGCCAACAACTGGCAGGAGTCTTCTGATCCGTTTTACAGTACGACCGATCAACGCCGACGTGATCAGGCCTACCGTCTGTATGCCCTGGCACTGGCCGGCAAACCGGAAATTGGCGCCATGAACCGCTTAAAAAGTAAAGCTGCCAATCTCCCAGTTTCTGCCGTTTTCCAACTAGCTGCGGCTTACACCTCGGTTGGGCAGAAAACAACAGGCAGCGAATTGGTAAAAGGACAGTCGACTACGATTAAAACATACCGGGAACTCGGGTACACCTTCGGTAGTGATATTCGTGATATGGCCATGATTCTTGAGGCCCAGCTGGCTGCAGGAGACCAGAGTGCCGCCGGGCAGCAAGCCTTCCGCCTGGCCGAAAGAATTGGTTCCCGTCGTTGGTTGAGTACCCAGGAGGCGGCCTTTGCCTTCGTCGCCATCGGTAAGATGAGTGAGGCTGATGACCGCGAACTAAAGGCGGACTTCACGTCACCCACCGGGGCGAAGAGTGCGATCGGAGCCAATTCCGGCATCTACCGCATTGAACTACCAGCGGAAGGCGCCTCCTCTTCCTTTATGATCAAAAATACGGGAACTGCTACGCTCTACGCTTCTGTGGTGACCAGTGGGAAACCACTGCCGGGAGAGGAAGAAGCGGTAAACGAAAACCTGGTGCTGGACGTAAAATATAC
>JBGCFZ010000099.1:0-17407 GCA_045110355.1 Lewinella sp.
TATTGAGCAGTCTACTGCATTTGGATTGGTGGCGATCAATTGAATATTAGTACCAATCGGGATACCACTAACAACGTTACCCGTAATTGTGTAAGTACCGGGGGCCGTTGAGACCACGGCACCCGTAGTCTCGGTGAAAGAGACCGAATAAGTTGTACCGTTACATATAGGATTACCCAGCGTCAGGTCGGGTAACTCACACATGATGTCACAAGTAGTCGGAGTGTTAATACTCAGGCTTACCTCGTCACAGGTGATGTCGTTGGTCGCCGTCAGTACGTCGTTCGTACCCACCGCTACCGTGACCATATTGCCACTGATCGTGCCGTTGAGGCTCGTCACTGTTGCGCCAGGGGAGGCAGCGAAGGTATAGTTGTAAGTAGCGCCGTCGACACAGACAACCGAACCAACACTGATGACCGGGGCTTCCGGACAGCAGTCCGGTGCCGTGACCACGATGTCGTCCACCTTGTTACAGGTAGCGTCGGTGGCGATCAGGCGGATACTTGTTCCGGCGGGGATGCCGGTGATTACGTTGGTGCCAATCGTGCCAACTACCGGATCGGTTGTCAGCGTAGCGCCGGACGTCAGGACGAAGTTGATGGAGTAGCTGTTGCCGTCTTCGGCACAGATGCCCAGGGCACTGACCGAGATCAGTTCTTCCGGACAAGGACCACATTCTGCTGCCGTCGGGCTGGTCGCCGTCAGGCTGATCGCGCAGTCGCCGTCGTTCGGGTTCGTGGCCGTAACCACTACGTTAGTGCCGATCGGAATACCGCTGATCACGTTACCCGTTACCGTGTAGGTTCCAGGACCGGTAGTGATCGTAGCACCAGTCGTCTCCGTGAAGGCCACCGAGTAGGTCGCTCCGTCACAGATCGCATTACCCAACGTCAGGTCGGGCTGCTCACACATGATGACACAGGTCGCAGGGCTCGTAACGCTCAGCACTACTTCATCGCAGGTGATGTCGTTGAAGGCCGTCAGTACGTCGTTGGTCCCGACCGCTACAGTAACCGTGTTACCGGAGATGGAACCATTGAGGCTCGTTGCCGAAGCACCGGGAGATACCGCGAAGGTGTAGGTGTAGGTGCTGCCGTTGACACATTCAACGGAGCCAACGCTTACCACCGGTGTTTCCGGACAGCAGTTCTCGATGGTGATGGTAAAAGTAGCCAGGTCTTCCAGACAAGTACCATTGGCTAAGTGGGTGTAAGTGAATACGTAATCCCCCGGAAGTTGGCCGGTAAAGTCAACGGAGGCAGGATCGGTGATGTTAACAGCGTCGCCACTGGTTTGTGCCCAAACGCCACCAGCATCAGCGTCCATAGACAGCAATGCCGTTAAATCATACATTGCACCTGCGGCCGCGCCCTCACAAAAAGTGTCGGAATTATCAGCACCAGCTTCAGCTTGGATGGTGATTATAATATTTGCTTCGTCAGAAAGCTCAGTTGGGTCTTCTACTTGATAAGGAATGGTTACTGTACCAACAAAGCCGGGAGCCGGAATGAAGGTAAAGTCGCCATTAAAGGTATTGGACCATTCCAGGGTTCCTTGCTCCGTGGTAGGCAAATTAAGGTTAATGAAGATCAGTTCCGAGTTATCGTTATCGGGATCCATGTCATTAGTTGCGACCGTTCCAGTAAGCGTAGTTCCGGGTAAAACACAGAAAACATCATCCATTGCAACCGGTGGCAAACAATCCGCTGGAAGAATTAGGGTAGTAGAATTACTAGCCATACAGCCGTTAGCATCGGTAATGGTTACCATATAGGTGCCGGCCATGAGTCCGCTGATCGATGCTGTAGTAGGTCCTGTAGACCAGGCGAAGGTGTAAGGAGGAACGCCACCGGTGACGTCAGCGAAAGCTTCGCCTCCAGTGTTGGCACAATCGGGATCAATAGCTAAGATGGTTACCGCCAGTGCATCCGCCTCGGAGACTTCGACCATTAAGCTGGTAGAACAACCCAGGTTGTCCGTTACGACAACGGTATAGAGACCAACCGAGAGCCCGGTGGGGTCTTCTACGTTACCGATTGCCGTTGGGCCAGTCCAGGAATAACTGAACGGAGCGGTACCATTTTGTACAATAAGGTCGATAGCACCGGTGCTAATGCCACAAGAAGAAGTTTGGGTTACATCTGCAAAAAGCATGATCATCGTTGCTGGCTCACCGATGGTAACCGGGCCGCCTATTTCCTGACAGCCACTAGCATCAGTAACCGTAACGGTATAGTCTCCCGCCATTAAACCTGTTGCCGTCTGGTCGGTAGAACCGCTTGACCACTGGAAGGTATAAGGGGCGGTTCCGCCACCGGGGGTGGCAGTAGCGCTTCCGTCATCACCTCCCTGGCAGGTTACATCCTGGACCAGAGCAGGCGTCACGGTTACTTGTGTTGGTGTATTGATGGTTGCGTTTGCGGGGGCGGTACAACCGTTTGCGTCGGTAATCACGACGCTGTAGTTTCCGTCTGTAAGTCCGTCAATGTCTTGAGTAGTTGCGCCATTGGACCATAAATAGGTATAAGGAGTAACTCCTCCGCTGACACTCAGATCAATACTGCCATCACTATCGCCGAAGCAGAACAAGCTGGCAGCCATTGCGCTGGCCGAGATTGCTGTTGGTTCCGTAATGGTAAATGTTTGCGTATTGGTACAGCTGTTTGCATCCATTACAACAACCGTATAGGTACCCGCGAGGAGGGCGGTACGGTCCTCCGTGGTGGGTCCGTCGTTCCAGCTGTAGGTGAAGCCTCCGGCGCCACCGCCTGCGGTGAGGTTGATGGCTCCCGTGGCGTCACCGTTACAAAGGACATTGGTTACCATTCCGCTGAGGGTGATGGCTGGGTGCTCCTCAACAGTAGCCGTGGCTACTGTTGTACAAAGGTTGGCGTCTGTGATCGTTACCGAGTAGTCTCCGGCAATAATACTGGAGATATTCTGGGTAGTCGCTCCATTAGACCAAGCGTAGGTATAATTAGTTGTTCCTCCACTAACGGTGAGGTTAATGCTGCCCGTTGCGTCACCGAAACAAGCTACATCAGTCACCGCAGGAACTGCACTCAATGGTGCGGCAGGTTGGGCAACCGTAATGTTTCCGGAAGAAACCGTACAGCCGTTAGCATCCGTTACCACCAAGCTGTATACACCCGCTGAAAGGTTATCAAGGTCCTGCGTTGTTGCACCGTTACTCCACGTGTAAGTATACGCCATGGTTCCGCCCGTTACACCCAAGGTTATACCACCGCTATTTTCTCCAAAACACTCTACCGGTTCGGGTACAACATTAGTAATTGCCAGTACTGGCGGTTCTGTAACGATTATTCCCGTTACGGGGAGGATACAGCCGAGGTCATCAGTTATGGTGACTGCGTAAGCCCCCGCGATGAGGCCAGAGATGTCTTTTGTAGTGGACGTAAAACCACCAGCACCCGTCCAGGAATAAGTGTAGGGTGCCGTACCGCCCATGACCGATAGGATAACCTGTCCGTTGCCTTCACCAAAGCAGCTTACGTTGGTAACCGCAGGGGTTGCACTTACTGCGCTGGTGGGCTCGGTAATTGTAATGGTTGTAGTAGCTGTACAGCTATTGGCATCGCTAACCGTCACCACGTAGGTTCCTGCTTCTATGCTACTTAAATCTTGGGTGCTACTTGCGATAGCTCCTCCATCTTTGGTCCAGCTGTAAGTGTAAGTTGGTGTTCCTCCGTTGACGATTAAATTGATACTACCAGTCGCATCGCCGAAGCAGTTGACGTTCACCTGGGTGAAGTCAAGCAGCAACTCGTCGGGCTGGGTTATTTCTACGTTAGTGACGGAGAAACAACCGTTGGCATCGGTTACGGTTACTCCGTAATCTCCTGCGGCTAAGCCACTGATATCCTCGGTGGTTGCTCCGTTTGACCAACTAAAAGTATATGGTCCCATACCGCTGGTTTCAGTTAGGTCAATACTTCCATTATTGTCGCCAAAGCAAAGTGGGTTTACTTGTGTCGTTGAAAGAACGGGGCCATCGGAGTTTATAACGATGAAAGTAGAGGCAGTAGCGATACAACCTACAGCATCAGTAGCCGTAACTTCATAAACACCGGAGGGGATGTTCATTAAGTCCTGGGTTGTGGCTCCGTTACTCCAGGTAAAGGTGTAAGGAGGGGTTCCTCCAGTGGGCGTAAGTTCAATTGCTCCACTTGCCGCACCACAAAAAGAGGGAGTCACAACAACGGGGGCGAGGGTTGGTGCAGGGTTCACAGTAACACCTACAGTAGCCATATCAGTACAGCCAGCTGCGTTTGTAACCGTTACGGTGTAGATGCCGTCGTGCAAAGCTGCGTCTGCATTAGGAATGTTTGGGTTAGGACTGGAGGAAGAGAATCCGTTGGGGCCAGACCATAGGTAGGTGTCTCCGCCGGAAGCAAATAACTCTATCGTATTGGCTTCACAAACCGGATTGGCGAAAGCAACAGCAGTAATGTCTACCACGTTGATGTCCTGGCAAATCTGGGGAGTAATGCCACAGGCATTCATGGCCGCTACGCATACCTGATAGGTACCGGCTACGGCACCACTCCAGTCTACAGTGATTTCGGATGTTCCCTGGCCGGAGGTGATTACGGCTCCGGCACCAACCGTCCAGTTGTAGGAGTCGTTGAGCGGGTTAGGATCTACCGAGAAAGTTGTGATCGGATCATTGAGGCAGATGTTGATCGGAGCACAATTACTCGGAGGGTTGAGGGTGATGGTACCCGAGCTTACGGTACAGCCATTGGCATCCGTGACCAGGACCTGGTAATTGCCTGCTGTCAATCCCGACCGGTCTTGAGGATTGCTAGTACCCGTCACATCCGCCCAGTTAAAACTGTAGGGTGCCGTACCACCGGAGACGGACAAACTAATGCCCCCAAAGTCGAAACAGGAAGGCTGGGTAACAGCAGGGCTAACCATTAGGTCTACCGCTGGCTGTGTAATGGTAAAATTGACGTTTTGAGTACAGTTGTTAGCATCGCGAACTGTTACCGTTTGCGCACCAGCGGAGAGGCCCGTAAAGGAAGCGGAGCTGACAAAGGTTCCGGCATTAAGGGTGTACTGGAAAGGGGGTGTACCGCCGGTAGCCGTGATGGCAACCGTACCGGTACTCTCGCCAAAGCAAAGTACGTTGGTCTGATTAGCTACTGCTCCGATGAGGGCAGCAGGCTCAGTGATGGTGTAGGTGCCATCAGTTTCCTCACATCCAGGAAGGCCAGTAGGGCGGACTAGCAAGGTATATACACCAGGCGCTAAACCCGTGAATTCAGTTCCTCCAAGCGTAACCGTAAACCAATCTATCCCATTTAGGGAAACTTCAGGAATCGCTCCAGAAGCATCGATAGGCCGAATAACCGATATTATACCGTCACTATCACCATTACAGGAAACGTTTTGAAAAACACCCGCACTATATGGGTACAGATCAGGACATGTAGCAAAAATGAGTGTTTCCGTGGCTACGACTGTTCCTTCCGTACCCTCTCGTGCAATGGCCTGGAAACTATAGTCTCCACCAGCTGCCGGGAATGTATAGGTGTACTCGTAAGTACGGGTACAGCCAGCGGTAGCCACCGAGGTAGCAGCAACGGTAGTGTTTCCGCCACCAGGTTCAGTGATCACGATGTCCTGCCCCGTAATATCGGCAAAACCGAAGGGGTCGCTGACGACTGAACGGACGTAAACCGTTGTTCCAGGGTCCGCACTAGTGATGACCGAGCCACCGGGGTAAGGCGCATCATAAATCGCCAGGTTGTCCACATTGATGTAAGTAGATACCGGGAGGTCGATCAAAGAAGGATCGGTGGCACTGTCGTAGTCGATGGTGAAAGCTACGCCAGATTCGGCGGTCGTCACGTCTAGGGTGATGGACTGACCAGCAGGTACGTTTAGGGCACTACCCAAAGTAGTAGTCCAGGTCAGCAGACCCGTCCCCGAGTTATAAGTAGGGCTGGTCAAGGTAGCAATATTGGTGCCACCGTAACGCAAGGTCGCCGAGATGTTGGGCGAGGCGGGCATGGTACCCTCCGTCACCGTGGTGTAGACATTCACCGTGATGGGTTCTCCGGCCAGGATGGTTAGGGAGCTACACAGCGCGGGGGCTTGGGTAAAAGATTCGGTGGGGTTTGGAATACTTGAGGCCGGTTTAATGGCTACGCCACCAATGGCCCAATCTTCATTTCCTCCAGACACCGTCCAACTCATCGTAGTACTGGCCGAACCCGGTTCTGTACTTGCCGCGCCACTCATATGTTCCCCGGATTGACGGTCAAATCGTTCTGTTTGCCCTCCACCAGGAGCTTGGGGGTCGGAGTCGACATTGTGGTAGGCCATCATGTCGAATACGAGTTCATTGGCTGCAGAAGACACTGTGACACTCGGAGAACTATTACTGCCAGTGTTTGATTGAAAAGCGCCCAGTGGAGTCGTTTGATTTACTCCAGAAAAAGAGATAGCTCCCAGAATGACACCATCATCAGCATCGTTATTGTAATTAGCCACCACATTGGCGTTACCTACTGGTGGGTTGATCAAACTATAGATAGCCATCCGATTCTCTCCATTAGTTCTTGTTCCCACCAGCGTCATGGCAGTACCACCGTAAGTGACATTGGAGATTGATACGGTAGACATGTTCCGGCGTAAGGAAAGGCCAGCCAATAATAAGCGGCTAGAAGATGCATTTACCGTGTGGGAAAGTGAGGTAATGGAATTACCATCTACTTCGGCAATAGAAGTGGTATTTTCTACTACAATAGTCTCCGTGCCACCAAGGCGGAGTTCGGAACAGATGTCACCGCTAGCGCTAGTGGCTGCCGAAACAGAGATGTTATCCCAGTAGTAGTCTTCTGTACTTGAATCATTCTGCCCTCGCAGTCTGATGATGGTATTAGCATTGCCAACGGGCAAAGTAAGGGGACCGATGTTTTGGGTTTGAACGTCGTCATCATTGGGGCAGATCTGATCACCGTTTCTGGTCCAGAGCGTCGTGTAAGAAGCACCGCCATTGGTAGAAACTTCTACACTAACGAAATCCCCTACCTCGAAGCCGGAAGAACTGTCCTCACAGCGCCCGTTTAAGTTCAATTCTGCCGAAGCGTAGCCACTTAAGTTTACAGAGCGACTGGCAAAATCAAAAGGCGTTCCACCGTCCATGAAAAGCTCGCCCCCCGTGAAGGAGGTCTCTCCAGTTATTGTCCAGTTACCATTCCACCCCGTTCCTCCAGAGCCGTTACCGCTGCTAAAATTGTCGCTGGCAATGACGCCGGAGGTAGGAGCAGGGACACAGCCGGGGGTGTTGTCTCCTGTACTGACTGGGTCAATCCGGTCGAGGGTCTGGCCGTCGGAGAGGTAGAGTTGTTTGTTGGCCAGGACACCGTCCGTTACGGTAAAGGTAGCGGTAGAGGTACAGCCATTACCCTCGGTAACCGTTACCGTATAGCTGCCTTCGGCGAGGCCAGAGATGTCTTCAGTAGTAGGGCCGTTGCTCCAGCTAAACGTGAAGGTTGGCGTGCCACCGGTTAGCGTAAGGTTGATGGCACCGTCGGTGGCGCCTGGGCTGGACACGGGTAAAACAGCTCCGGCGATGCTGGCTACCGCTGTGGTGATGATGGTGGTGTTGTAAGCCTCCGTACAGGTAATGAGATTGGCGTCTCTGATCTGAACACTGTAGGTCCCGGCAGAGAGGCTGCTAAAGGTATTAGATGACTGCCACGCACCAGCGTCCAGGCGATACTGGTAGCTTCCGCTACCGCCCGAAGGAGAGGACACGGTGATAGTACCATCATTGGCACCGGCGCAACTTTCGGCAGTATTGGTCACCGTCGCCTGAACTTCACAACCGTTTTTCAGCGATAGCAGCACCCCTGCTTTACGATCGTTACCTGTTGTTTTGTAGCCCGTTCCGGTGGCACCTGCGGTTGCCTGTACCAAAGCTGCAGCGCCCACTCCTGTTATGTCTGCAGGATTAACCTGATATGATTGGCTCATGATGGAACCTGCGGCTCCCCCTAGACGGTAAGCGTCTGCCGTAAAGGTGGTGAGTTGGATCTGCGCTAAAAATACCACCATCGCATTGTCAGTTAAGGTGGTGATGGATGGTGCGACAATTGGGTTAGCATTATCCGCCACGTAAGGTGTACCGATGACTTCAATACCGCCGTTGGTGGTAGCCACATCTACCCCACGGAAGGCGGTAATACCAGCAGCCAGATCATCGGCTCCTGTACGGACGAAGGTGTAGTTGCTGGTGCTAAGGTCAGCAGCAACAGCTACTTTGTAAGCAATCCAACCAAAGCGACCAGGCGAAGCGTGATCGTATTTGACGACCTCTACCCAGCCGGTTGGTATGGTGGTAGGCGTATCACCACCTTCCCGGATATTCAGGTTGATGATCATTAAATCCCCTACCTGCAGGCCAGTAGGCTTGGTAATGGTAATGGTATTACTGCTACTGAGTGCGGTTTGACTATTAACCTGAGTAGGTTGCGCGTAGGCGATTAAAGGTATAAAGAGTGCCATTAGTAATAAACATGCCCGTAGTAAACCAACACTTAAATCTGGTCGCTGTGACTGAGTTATATCACTCAACATTTGAAGGCTGCTATTTTTCGTGTTCCTAAGCGTGTAAAGTTTGTTCATAGTCTAAATATTTTCAGCGTTAAATAGGGATTTGATGACCCGCAACAAGCACAAAATTCTTTTGCCTGGATGGTAGTCCAGGAAATAGAATTATCGATTCTGCATGTATTGACGGTTGTCATATATCTATGAATTCACTCTTCTTTAAAAGCTAATTATTATTGATGCCGCCCGGGGTAACGGGCACCTGATTTTCGAAAACCAGGGTAACAGAACCGCTAGCGGTACAGAAATTAGCGCCCGTCACGGTGACGGAATACGTACCGGCGGTCAGGCCGGTCTGGTCTTCTACCGTAGGATTGAGGCCACTGCCGTCGCCGGTAGTCCAGTTATAGGTATATGGCATGGTGCCTCCAGCTACGGTCAGGTTAACTTCTCCATCGCTATTTACCGGGGGAGCTGCGCCGGGAGGGCAGGTCGGGTTGGTTGGTGCGAAGGACAAGATGATCGGGGTGGATTCGGTGACGGTTGCGGAGATTAAGGCGGTACAGCTGTTGGCGTCGGTGACGGTGACGGCGTAAGTACCGCTACTGAGGCCAGTAATCGTTGGCGAACCGTCTCCGATTGGGGTGTCAGACCAGTCGTAGGTGTAAGGCCCGGCCCCACCAGTAGCGGTGACGGTCACTGAACCACTTCCACTACCACAGTTGCTGTTCGTTTGGGTCGTAGATAAGCTGAGCGCCATGGCTGGCTGCGAGATCATAATGTTGGTGGCCGTAGTGTTACAATTATTAGCATCCGTAACGGTAACAGCATAAGTACCCGGAGTTAAACCCATAGGATTCTGCACCGTAAGGCCATTACTCCAGAGAAAGGTGTAAGGAGTAGTACCGCCGGTAACGGCCAGGGCAACAGCACCGGTCGCTTCTCCGAAACAAGCAACGTTGGTTGCCGTAGGTGTCGCCGCCAACGCTGCGTTGGGCTGGGTTACCGTAGCGGAAGTTGTAGCCGTACAGGAGTTGGCGTCCGTGACGATGACGGTATAAATACCCGCGTTCAGGCTGCTGCGATTTTGGGTAGTAGGCCCATCATCCCAGGCGTAGGTAAAGCCAGGCGTTCCGCCGGATACGTTCAGGCTAATACTTCCCGTACTTTGACCAAAACAGGCAACGGGAGAAGCCGTCGCCGTAAGGTTGATGTTCGGAGAAGCATTAAGCGTACGGGTAAAGGTGCTGGTACATCCATTAGAGGTGGTCACCGTGACGGTGTACGTTCCAGCGGTAAGGCCCGAAATGCTTGTACCCGAGCCGGAGCCCGTGCCGCCGCCACTACGGGTCCAGGAGTAGGTAGGGGAGGTCCCACCCGTTACGCTGTAATCAATTACTCCTGAGTTGCCTCCACCACACGGTTGGGCGATGCTGGTGCTGATCTGCAGTGCACATGCCACGTTTACCGCCGTGGTAGAAAAGGAAGTACGGCCACATGGATCGGTGATGGTCGCTGAAATCACGCAAGTATAAGACCCCGAGCCACCTGGTGGAGTAAATGTAGGGTTGAAGGAAGTGCTGGACGGGGAGAATGTTCCGCCGCAAGAGGAAGTCCAATTGACCGTAAAATTAGCAGGCGTTGCGGGTGGCGGGATTGTTACCGACAACGCGATGGGTTCGCCCGGAGCAATAGTGGCGCCTGGGGTGAGTGCCGATACCGATGGAATGGCGACTTTCCCGATCAGCGCGCGAAACCCAAGGTTGAAGAATATGCGTTGGGCCGCGATGTTTGAAGGGTCATTCTTCTTATTGATGTCATGAGCACCCTGCATGAGGACCCAACCACGGTTAGGGTCACCGAAGCCACGCCCCCAGGCAGTGACCGCAGCGCGGTGCCGTAATGCACTTGATACTCTTTCGTTATTGTCAGGGTCATAAATACCTGCGCGGGTAGTCGTTCGCCAGCCTGGGTTTACGGGGATATAGACTTGTTCGGAGCCGTTATCCGTAGCAGCATCAATAGTCCCCATGAACTGCATTACCGGGTCGGACGCGTAATCGTAAGCCAGCGGGAAACTTGCGTCATCGTGATCATCCCAAAGGATTAATGTATTGGCAGGATTGGCGTAGGGCCCACCGCCGTTGGCCGTGCCCGTTTTCTCCGCCAGAAAGTTGGTTTGCTGACTGGGGTTAGCAGGATTAAACATATTTTCCAGTGCACTACCGGCGTGACAACCGTACCAGATGGCGCCAAAGTTGTCGGCGTTCCAGCTTAGGAGTCTTTCGTGGGTGCTCCATTCCGGATCGGCGTGGGGCATGGCGAAGATGTCATCGCAGGGGCCTAACTGGGAAGGTGGCTTATCTCCGTATGAGGAGGAAGGAATGCTGGCGTTAGAAAAGAAGTCCTCAGCGATGTCTCCATTCTCGCGGTCCAGGGTCCAGTTGGGAGCAAACTGCAAGGTGGCGAAGACGGGAACTGTAATTGGAGAGGTAGTTGTGGTGCCTATAACACCCTGGCCTTGCCAGAAACTGATCCTACCGTTTACTACTGGCGTTCTAAACCCTGCGGGAATGATGAATGGCCCACCACGGTAATTGACACCATTAAAGGTGAAGTCGGTTCCGTCTTTAGCCTTGGACTGATTGATGACCCATTTTACCGGCACCTGGTAGTTTTCAATTAGATCATAGATCATGCCATAAGGACGCAGGGCATTATTTCTGGTCTGTGGCGTTACGCCCATATTGATGATGAAAGCCCCCGATGAGATGGTCTCATTCGTAGATTGTGCGGACATCGTCAGACAGGTCCCCAGTAGCATCATCGTCACCAAGGCAAATCTTCGCAATAACCCAGCACCGCGAAGGGCTCCGCTCCCATTCTCAAAGAAGAAGCGGCCCAAACTGGCTACGTTTGTCAAACATCTGTAAGGCAACGATACAGTTGCTCTGGCCAATAGGCGATTGCTATTAGTTACAAAATACTGGTGTAGAAGTGAAGAGGTCATCATTTACTTTTACTGCTTTACAATTGGGAAGTCCGAAGTAGGGAGAGGGAATGCTCATGTCCACCACTGTACTTTGATTGTTGTCGTCTTTGTGTTCAAAGTCAGTTAGATAAAGAGCTGAGGCAGGGGTAAAAGCTGGACAGAATTCTATCAGTCGTTTGAATACTACAGTAAAGTTGACTTTATACTATTCCGAAAGAGGGTTGAACAAAGACGAATACGTCCATTTTGAGCTCAAACCACATAAACTGACAGACGTACGTTACTTACCAATTCAAGAGAGCCGTAATTCACCATGCAATAGCACTTATAACCGTTTTCACGGTGTTCATCGCTGAAATACACCGGCTTATCTACAAAACAGGTGAAAAACAGTTAAAGAGGGCGTATCTATGGCGCTCAGAGGTAGGATATTCCGTCTGTCAGTAATTCAACACGACTGATTTTGTCAACAAAATGTCCAGCATTTTAACAAGCCCACGCCCCGTGGGGATAGGTTTGGCAGGGGGAAATAACCTCCTGTAAAGCTATTAAAAAACGCTTCGCTATTCACCCTCAAACAAAGCACCTTACGCTTAAAAATTAAGGTAAGCTGTATGTCTTTTAGCGTTTTACGCTTTTGGGTATGGAGTATTCGAGGTCGTGAACCTTCATCGTTATGCTTAGCCTACTCGGCGGTCAACTCAAGTGATTATTCCCGACTTTTGCCGCTTGCCCCTAATTGGGCTGGCAAGTAATTGCCTTGCCCCATTAAAGCTAAAAATACCCCACTATCCATCAGGACTCACCTCCTACATGGACCCAAAAAAAAGTCGGGTGGCAATAGCCACCCGACAGAATAAGAGACACTTATGAACAATATCGTGATGCATAGAGCTTCTTATGTGGCCAAATGGCCTTGCTTAAGAAACTTAAGCTGAAGTGTGCTAACGAATAGCCTTGCTATCTCAATAAATTAAGGTTATTCAAGAGTGATTTACGGTAACTATATCCTATTGGTAGCACCTCATCATTAACCTTGATCTTCTCGTCCTTTGTAGAGATCGATTGAATGTGTGAAACGTTAACGATGTATTTCTTGTGGCAACGAATGAAGTGAGGAAACAAGGTGGATTCCAGTGTTTTAAGCTGCACATTTGTCGGAAAATTCCGCTTACCAACTCTTGCATAAGTCAACTTGTTTTCTGCAAAAAAAAGGCTGATTTTATCCTTCTCGATTGCCTTGAAAGAATCCCCTATCTTAAAGAACAGCTGTTGCTCATTTCTTTTTGCCAAATGAGGTACTTGCGCGTTTGGCGTCAAGTACTTGGACTCCGCACTCTTTTGAGAAAGGATGCTATTCTCAAGTTGAAGGAGGGCGTACTTAATCGCCTGAAGTAACCTGGAAGGCGAAAGATCCTTACTCAGTACATTGCTGTACTTAAAGGTCAAGGCCTTTCCATATTTCTCCTTATTATGGATGTTGGGGACTAAGAAAATGATGGGAACATTTTCTCCTCTCCCCCGAATATTGGTGGCAAAATCTAAGCTAGTTTTCATGCTTTTTTCATCTTCGACATCGAGGATGCAGACGTGAGGTTGTTGTTTTTTGAGCAGAAGACTTGCTTCCTGACAGCAATCCGCCGAGAAGATCTTATCAACACCGACTTTGGACAGAAGGGACTTAAACAGATCGCTGAAGGAGTCATTGGAATCAAGCAAGAGTACTTTGGACTGGTTAATGTGTAAAGACATGAGAGAGGTTTTGTTTGGGTAGAAATAAAAGTGGACAGACTATATGCTCCCGCAAGTGGGAGGCATCAAACGAAGGGAGCAGACATACAAGGCCATTTCCCTTATCAGAATCAAAAAATAAGCTCAGGCCCAGGTTTTCAAACCAGCGTCAGTAAGCTACTATATCCATAAATGGTTGGATCGTTATACAACGAGATCTCCTAGCCCAAAAGCTATTCATCTATTAACTGGATAAGACTTCTGGAAGGAACAAGCAAGATGATGGTTCATCATGGATTCCAGACGTAGTCTTATCTAAGTGTGGTTACTTTTTTACAGAGAGATCATTTATTTACAGCGTTGTCACTGTTAAAACTTCCGATGTTCTAGTTGAGGCTAGATCAGTAGGAGCATCTTCAGGACAATACAATGATAAGTCAAAACATCCTCCCTAAATCCGTTCAATACTAGCAATAGTTAGCTTGCACGGACATCCGTTCACACCAATATAAACCCACTTCATCCACCAAAAAGGCCTATTCGCCCAAAGAGATCTTAACTACCCTTGCAATCAACGCTACCTTAAGATTTTTACTGTTATTTGATGAAACACCAAAAGAACGGTACATTCGACGGAGCGAAGAACTTACCCCTTCAACACTTAAGAAGACTTTTTCAGCAATATCTCGGTTACTAATGGACGGATTTTCAAAAATCGCATTAAGGATATTCCAAGAAGAATCTCCCAAGGGCTTACCAATAGAAGCCTCTATTTTATCTCTGGCTAGCTGCAGCTCTTGACGAACCCCTTCAACAGAAACGGACTGAACGGCAACGCGTTCTTTTATCAACTCCATTTCATGTAACAGCGTAGTTTTTTCTTTTTCGCTACGGTTTTGGCGAACCTGGAAGACGACCACGGATGCTACGATTAGCAAGGCTAAGGCACCTAGTAGCAAATAGAACCTGGCTTGGCTTTCCAGTTCTTGTTTTGCCATCTCTTGATCGAAAGCGTTTTGATCCTGTAGCTTTTGTTTCTCGTAGAAGTAGCGTGCCTCAATTTCATAGACTGCACGCTCGTTTTTTTCACTGAAGATGGTATCAATTCTCTGCTTCCACAACTTGTGTAAAGCCAGTGCTTTCTTGTAGTCTCCCTTATTTTCATGCAACTGATAAAGAACATTAAGGGAACTCTCTTCCATCATCAAATCACCTATTTCCCGAGCCAGATTCAATCCCTTCTCTGCAAAATAAAGCGCGGAATCTGGATTCGAGCTGCGATATAAGTAAGCCAATTGAGTCGTCCCCCTGGCTATAGCCAGGGTTTCTCCCTCTCGCTCTGCCATTTTCAGACCATAAAGAATGTAGTATTTAGCCTGAGCCGTATCGCCTAAACTCAGGTTGCAGTCTCCAATATTGAGCAAGACGGTTCCGGCATTCTCCCATAACGCGTTCTCTTTAACAACCGCATAGGCCCTTAGGTGATGCGCTCTTGATTCTTCATAGTTCCCCTCATTCCCATAAGTGGCCCCCAAGTTGGTCAACCCCCTTAATTCGCCTACAACATTACCTTGAGCACGGTCGTATTCAAGAACGTTGTTCATGTATTCACGGCCTTCATCATATCTTTCATAATTCGTATATATCAGGCCAATATTGGCCTGAAATCCCGTAATAAATCTTGGCTCTCCGAGTGCTTCTGACAGAAGCAACCCCTCCGTAGCCATTTCAAGAGATTTCGAGAAATCACTGAGGGCAGAATAACTGTTTCCCAAATAATTGAGGGATTTGATCGCCTGGACCGTATCTTTTTCTGCCTCCGCCAACGCTTTTGCTTGTTGCAAATGTTCTATTGCATCAAGAAAACGAGTAGCTCGATAATGACCGATTCCTTGATAGTAAGCATAAAAAACCTTGTCGTTAGGCGTTCCCTTTTTCTGTACCAGCCCCTCCGCCTTTTTATAGTAAAAAAGAAGACTATCGGGAAATTCTCTGGTGTAATTACTAGCACCAAGCGCGATTAAAGCCTGAAGTCGTGCAGTATCGGAAAACTGCTCGTTATTGCAGACAATAAGCAAGGAATCCACCTCAGAATTTTGTCCTAAACAGAAACCACTATTAAAAAACAAGAGGCACTGTAGACAAAACAAACGAATAAGGTTAGCTTTCATGGGTTCTTAAAGTATGTGTACACTTGTTGTAAAATGAAGGCTCAAAAGGCGTTCACATACAAACCAGGCTTACACTAAAATATAGGACAGTATTTCTTAAAGCGTGCCAACCGTTTCATGTTAAGAAGTAACCATCAAACAGATTGGACGCTTGTCTAACGCAAGGTTAGTCATTTGGTTAATGGAATCCCTACTTTTAAACGTTAAGACATGAACCCTAAGCACACAAAACCTGCCTAGGCAAGCGAAAGCGACAATCTGCTATTCGACTTTAGTCTTTCAGATTGCTTAAAAAATTGAACCGCTAACTCAAGGCATTCGCTGCCTGTCTTCAAGCCGCGAAGCGACTTAAACCTATCCAATATTCTCTTACCCCACAAAAACTCTACTCCCTCTCAACAAGCTATTCCTCCCTAAAATGTAAGTTGTCAAGACCAAAGCCAAAAAATAAAAACGGACCATCCATTCGAGACTGAAACATCACTAACACTATACACTTGGCTTCACATGGTCCTGACAACTTACCTTGATGGTCGTGTTAATAGGGAAATTCATTTATTCTGTAATGATATTCTTCTTCAAAGGAGAGAACGACCTAGAGACCGATGAACAAAACGAATGATCAACTGAACAGTCACATTCCCCCAACCATCGTACTTACTTAACGCAGCAAGTCTAGTTTCACCACCTGCTTACATCCTAGTGTAGCGTGTATACGTGGCAAAAAAAAACAAGCCCCGATTTAGGGGGCTTGTAAAAATCTCTCATGAAAAATAAATTGGGAAGTGTTAAATTTAACGGCTTGTCCGAGCCGGATTACAAGTTGAGACCTCCCAGAAAAGTCGATTTGAATAATCTCAAAGGCAATAGTACTCCTGATTAGGACTAACGTATAACACTATAGGGACAAAGCCCTTTAATAGGCAAACAAGTAGGTCTAAAGTGAGTATAAACCTAGCACTATAGCTCGAGCTGACTTAACCCGCACAGGATGGTGACTTGCGGCGAAATGCCCTCAACAAGAATAGAAAATGGCCATGCATTCAATAAAACGAGCCCCCGGATTACCGGAGGCTCATAACAACGCTTTACGTGTACTCTATCGGGAACGATTTCCTCATAAGTCAGCTCGCCTTATATAATAGGGCTCTCAGGCTAGAGCAAAAGATGAAAAAAATCGTAGCCATCAGGCACGTTTGAACAACACATATTTTCAATACTAGGACCAATATCTTGATCCAATCAAAAGGCTTTATCGCCTCTTATCACACAATAATCCTGTTGTTTCCCTATTCTGCTTAATGCCTCCAAGACAAACGCCTCCAAATTGAGGACAAATGACCGATTTGAGGCTATGACCACCCTAAGATGTCTGCAATAGACTCCATTAGGACACTCTCTCCGGGATAGTTCTGCCATCACTTTTGCAGAATAGACGAGATAAAAATCAGTATACGTCATCATCTAGTTATACCGTAGCAGCCTCTACTTCCTTTTTCCAAACGCGACAGTAGCAGTGTGACGAAATGTTCATAGGGGCGCGGCCGCAGGTGCAATAAAAGGTTAATAATAGCCCTCGACTAAAAGGAAAGTCTTAGTTCTTCAAGTGAGGTTTAGAAAAAGCCTCCTTTGCCACCATTTGCGCAGATAATCCCCCTATTCGGGCAAAATCTCCGCCTCCTCGCAGCGCTTCCCCTGCACCTTTGAACCCTGATTTGGCTGTGGATTTACTTGCCCACAAATTTTAAAAACCCATGAAACGCTTTCTATTAAACCAATACCTGAGCCGGGGGCTAACCCTGCTCTTATTAACCATCTATTGCACCAGCGCCCGCGCCCAACAACTCCAAGTTAATGTTATTGTTCCAGAGCCTCCGCCGGCTTATTGGGATGCTTACCTGGAGTTTAATGCCGACATCCGGGT
>JBGCFZ010000100.1:0-10657 GCA_045110355.1 Lewinella sp.
CGAATAGGTTCGTTCGGCCCCAACACTTTTTCTAATGCGGTTAGGGTTGACCGGGCGGTTGTCGAGGGCATGAACGATGCTGTAGAGGTGACGGCCCATCTTGCCGAAGCGTTGGGCCATTTCCAGTTCGGTCAGGGGGACGAGGTCCGCACCGGTTTTAAAGCCCATTTTTTCCAGGCGGGCAGCAGTCTTCTTGCCTACACCATGAAATTCTTTTACCGGAAGCGCGGCAAGGAAGGCGGGGGCTTCCTCCCGGGTAATAACTTTTATGCCATTGGGCTTATTGATGTCTGAAGCCACTTTAGCCAGGAACTTGTTGAAGCTAACACCAGCAGATGCCGTGAGCTGGGTTGTCTCCTGGATCTCTTTACGGATGGCCTGGGCAATGAGCGTCGCGCTGGCCGGACCACGCTTGTGATCCGTTACATCAAGGAAAGCTTCGTCGAGGCTGAGGGGTTCCACCAGGTCCGTATAGCTGAGAAAGATTTGCCGGATCTGCTCGGAGACTTCCTGGTAACGTTCGAAATTATGCCGGACGAAGATGAGGTGCGGGCAGAGGCGCTTTGCAGTAATGCTTGGCATGGCGGAGCGCACGCCGAATACCCGGGCTTCGTAGCTTGCGGCGGCCACTACGCCCCGCATTTTGGAGCCACCTACGGCAATAGGCTTACCCCGCAGTTCGGGGTTGTCCCGCTGCTCGACACTGGCAAAAAAAGCATCCATATCGATATGGATGATCTTACGCTCGCTAGTGGGGGAGTGCCGGTTTGCTTTTCTCTTCCATTTCATTCATCAGCACCTCGGTCTCGGCGGTGAGGTCGTCTAGTTTACGCTTAGCGTCCGTCGAGAGTTCACTCCCTTTTTCGTTAACCAGGCCTTCTAACTCTTTTCGGCGTTCATCGAGGTCGTCAAGACGATCCAGGATGCCTGAATCTTTGAGGTCCTGAGCTTTTCCTTTCAAGCTTGAGTACAGGCCGTCCAATTTTTCGAGGGCATCGTCGTATTTGCCATCTTTCATTTTCTGGCGCTCGGCTTTCAGCAGGTTCCAGGCGTCTTTACCCAGGTCGCCGACTTTACCGACAATCTCCCGGCTTTGCTCCTTTTCTTCCACACTACCGAAGAAGTAATTGAACCCAAGCAGGCCAATAACCAGGACAACGCCTAGCTTTAGAAGTGTTTTGATCATAATTGTTAGAATTTGATGCTAAGATACGGGATAGTAAGTAGTCAATAGTTCGTAGTACTTTGTCCGATGCTCGCTTCGCTCGTAGGGCTGCTGCGCAGCGAATTTCTCACAGAGGGTGGCGCGGAGGGAGGCACAGAGGGGGCACAGAGTGGGGGGAGGAAATCTAATCAGTGCGTTAATAGTCAACGTCGTGGGAGAGCTTGTTTCGTTCGTGGAGTCTGGGTTGATGTCATTAATAAATTAACGAAACGCTGTGTGACCTCTGCGCCTCCTTCCGTGCTCACCTCTGTGAGAACCAAACATACGGACGAGCGAAGCGAGCATATAATAGCGGTAGCCTATCAATCTATCTACTATCACATCTATAAATCTAATCTTTCCGTTTAGTCTCCTGATCCACCGCCCCCAAAATATCCGGCATCCGGTATTTCCCTGCCATGCCACGGATGTGCCCGGCAGCCGCCTGTGGAGGTATCCCAAAGGCAGTAACGTACAACGGCTTTTTACTCTCTCCCCGCAGCACCGGCACCGCATTATTATCCCGGAAGTAAGACTTGGCAACTCCGATGACCGGCACTTTGTCGTTCAGCTCATGAAACAGGTGTCCGCCGAGGCCCAACCGGCCATTCGCGTCGAGGTAGACGTAGCCATCCACCACAATTGCTTCTATGTCCTTGAGGTTGAAGTCTTCCAGTGCCTTAATGATGAGGGGCATCTCCCGTAGGTAGAATTGACCGGGCTGGTAGGCGGCGGCTGGGCCGGAGGTCCATACGTGGATGTCCAGTGGGGTGGGGGCGGTCCAATCGTTGAAGCTGGCGGCTACCAGTTTGCTGGCGGTGTTGGTGTAGTGGGCGTCGAAGGCGAGTATCATAGTCAGGGAGTCAGTTAGTCAAGGAGTCAGAGAGTGGGGTGGCAGCTCGCTTCGCTCGTAGGGCTGCTGCGCAGCGAATTTCTCACAGAGGGTGGCGCGGAGGGAGGCACAGAGGGGGCACAGAGTCTAGTCAAGGAGTCAGATAGTCTAAGAGTCAGATAGTACGGTTTTGCTCGCTTTGCTCGTGCGGGCTGATTGAGGCCAATTATTGGATTAACGAAAGCAACTCTGTGCTACCTCCGTGCCTCCCTCTGTGAGAACCAAGCTGCGAAGCAGCCCACGAGTGGAGCGAGCTGCCACATTACTCTTTGACTCCGTGACTCATTGACTGCTTGACTACCTCATATATTCCCAAGCCGTCTGATACAACCCATGCCCCTCCACATATTCCAGGAACCCGGCAAAGAACTTATCATTCCCAATAGTAGCACTGTCCCCGATTACAATGAGGTACTTCTTAGCCCGGGTAATGGCCACGTTCATCCGGCGGTAATCGGCGAGGAAGCCGATTTCTCGTTTTTCGTTGGAGCGGACCAGCGAGAGGTAAACCACGTCCCGTTCCCTGCCCTGGAAACCGTCGACGGTATTTATGGTGAGGTTGAAATCGTTGATTCGTGGCTCTTCGTCGAAGAGGTCTTCGGCTTTCATCACTTGCTGGCGGTAGGGGGTGATGACGGCCACCGTGGGCAGCAGGTCTTCGGGGGGGATGGCGCTCCGGAGGTCGAGCAAGTGCTCCATCAAGATGTTCAGCTCCCCGTCGTTGTACCGGCTTTTGAACCGGGGGTGTAGTTTCTCTTCGAAACCAGTGCCGGCAGTGTCGATAAAGACTACGGATTCAGCTAAAGGAACACCGGGCAGGCTCCGCTTCGCGACCAAATCAGCTGCTTTCAACCGACCCTCGTAGAAATACGCGTTGCTGAAGCCCATGATGGGGTCGTTCATCCGGTATTGTACTTCGAGCAGGGCGTTGCGGCCGTGGATGGCCAGGGATTTCTCCAGCAGCGTTTCCGTAAATCCCTTTTTCTCCGCCTCCCGGTTTTTGACCGTTGGTGGCAGCTGAAAGGGATCACCCGCCAATACGACCCGGTTGGATTTCAGGATTGGGATCCAGGTAGCCGGTTCCAGGGCCTGCGCTGCTTCGTCGATGACACAGGTCTTAAAGTCGTGGTTACTCAGGATGCTGGCCGCAGCGCCGATGAGGGTGCAGACGACCACCTGGGTCGTGTCCAGCACGTGATCCAGCGTCCGGTCTTCGAGCTGGCGGGCCCATTTGCTGAGGCGGCCGGCATCGCGGAAGGCGATGCCTTTTTCGCGCCCCTTTTTCTTGTTGGCTTTCTTGCGAAGGTCCGCCGCTTCTTTGCGCAGCTTTTTCACCTGCTCTGTGTCCGGATGCCCGGCGATCTGGATGTCGAGGGTATGACGCAAAACGTCTTCTTCCACCCGGCTGATGTTGCCGGTGCGGACTACGCTGAGGCCCATTTCTGCCAGTCGCATTGTCACCAGGTCAGCAGCAGAGTTGCTGGGGGTGCAGAAGAGGACGCGGTGTTCGGTTTTTACGAGTTCGCCCACTGCTGCCACCAGCGTCGTTGTTTTGCCCGTTCCGGGCGGGCCATGGATGAGGCTGAGGTGGTCGGAGCCAAGTACCTCCTGCACCGCAGAGCGTTGGCTATCGTTGAGGTGGCCGAGGTGGGCCACGGCCGACGCATCGACGGGGCGGTATTCCGCCGGTCTTACCCCCATGATCACGTCGCGCAGCTCCGCTACGCGGCCGCCTTCGGCGTCTTCCAGCCGTTGGAGGGCGCGGTCCATTTCAACGTAGGTCCGTTCGTCGAACATCAGGTCAACACCCACGCCGCCGCCGTTGAGCCAGTCAGGCAGGTCTTCGCCACCCAGCACAATCTTCATCGTGTTTTTCTTGACGTAGTGGATCACCCCGGACCGTTGTGGGCCATTGACCATCGGCTGCGTCGTCATCAGGTTGATGGACGTGCCCGACCGAAACCGGTGGCTCTCTTCCCCTTCCCGCACCACCGTCACCGTTGGCCGACCGCCAATACCGTAGCCCGTTTCGGTGACCTGCAGCGGGTACCAGCTGTAGCCTTTGGCTACACGCTTTACCAAGGGCATCGCCTGGATAACTTCCAGGTGCAGCCGCCGTTCTTCGTCCCGTTCCAGCTGGACGAGGTGGCGTTGGTGGGTTAGGTAGGTTTTTTGCGCGTCGGTCAAAATTGCGGGGTGGTTGAGCCTGTTAACTGTTTCTGAGCTTGAAGGGTTGCAATAGTACGGCTATTTGGGGTTTTTGGGCGAGGGCGCAGGTGCCGTTTTGGTTGGAGGAGCAGGATGGCCGGACGAAAAGTTTGTCTGACGGCTGTGGTGGCCCTCTAAATCTATTGACCAGACTTTGGAGGCCCCGTCCCAACCCGTCAGACGGACTTTTTCGCGATTGGCTCCTTCGTCGCCTCGCAAAAAAGAATCCGTCGGACGGGGGGATAATAAAGATCTCAAAGGGCCAACCTTGTTGTTTCTTTGCTACATTATTTTTAACTAGCTATCACTTAAAGTCCAACTAATGCCACGAAAAATAACGGGAAACGAGTATAGGGTTTCATTCTGCAGCTAACGTAGGCTTCCCTTGCTTCAAAACCTACAATGCACCCGCGTCCCCGCCCCCAAAATACCCCGCTAGAAACCTCACCAAACAAACCACTCTCAGTAAAAATCCGGTACCCCATATGGATCTCATCTGTGAAGGTGGTTTAGAACCTGGGAGGCTGAAAAGGCACAATTTTAGTATGAATTACCACAACATTGCCCAGCAAATAATAGCGTTGAAGCAGGCGGACTTGGCACTTAGAAGTAGGTTGGTTCGAGAAGGGCAACTGCATCAAGGGTACCACCCGGAAATGGAAGCCCTGCACGTCAGGAATGCTGATGCACTAAATGAGATAATCGTTAAAATTGGCTACCCGACAGTTGATAAAGTTGGGGAGGAAGCCTGCAGCGCAGCCTGGCTGGTTATTCAACATTCCATCAGTAAGCCAGCCTTTATGAAGAAGTGCAGGGAGCTACTAGAAAAGGCGGTAGCTGAAAATAATGCCCCTGTTCAAAACTTAGTGTATCTAACCGATCGGATCGCAGTATTCGAAGGGGCTCCACAGCACTACGGCACACAGTTTGACTGGGACGAAAACGGAGCATTAAGCCCAAAGCCTTATGACAGTCTAACCAAGGTGAACCAACGAAGAAAAGCTGTAGGCCTGAATTCGCTCGAAGCACAAACAGCCATCATTAGACAACGGGCTAAAGAAGAAAATGAATCGCCTCCAATAGACCTGGAAAGCAAGCAAGCGGCCTATGAAAAATGGAAAAGAAAAGTTGGGTGGAGGGAATAAAAAAGGCCGACACCTTCCGGCACCGGCCCCTAAAATTCAGGAGATATCAATTCGTGGGATTATGTCGCCGGTCTTAAACCGGGCCAAATAACAAGCGTTTTTACAAGCTGATGGCCACACCAGCACCGAAGTTGATGCCCTTAAAACCAGTCTGCGCTGCCACAACCGGTACATCATAAGGCTGGGTCAGGCTCTGCTCGAAGCGTCCTTCGATGAAGGCATTGAAGCCAGGGGCCAGGTTGGCCTTTACGCCCAGGCCGCCAATGGCGGCCGCATGGAACCGTTCGTAGTTGATGGCCTCCAGGTCGATGTCGGTCGTCATCAGGTTGAACTCGATGATGGCCGTGGCGGTAGTACGAATGTTACCGCTGGTGGCGTAGCCAAGGCTACCGCCTGCAAAGGCGTAGGGCTTGAACATGCCTTCTGTAGGCAACGTGGCTTGGAATAACAGCGGGACGTCGACGTACGTAAAGCGCGTCTTCGCTTGGGCCCCGATGGGAATGTTGACGCCAAAAATTTGCTGGTCACCGGTAATGGCCAGGGTGGTGCCACGGCGATTCAGTTCAACTCCGGGACGGAAGCTGATGATGTCGCCAAAGGGAATATCTGCAAAAACGCCAAAGGAGAGGGCCGAAGAATTGTCAAACTGATCGCTGATTGCGTTCAGCTCCTTATCGGTACGAATATTCGAGCTGCCATAGCCGCCACGGAATCCAATGGAGGTCTGAGCAACCGCAACGGTACTGATGAGGGCCACGATGAGGGCGGTGAGAAGGGTACGCATGGTGTATATATTTTGTTGATTCGGGAGCTATAACGCTCCAATCCGTAGATGTTGCGATATGGAATCGTTAAGGCGGGTTAAGACTTGTTAAGGCTTTTTGGCAAGTGTTCGGCCAGCGATGGGGTAGGGGAAGCTTGTAATTATTAACTCGTGAGCGGACGAAATTTCTGTTGGCCCGCAGGCTGGTTGATGGAATAAAAAATACTTTGATTTGGGGCATCTTTTTTTTAAAAAAAACCTCGCCCGGGTCCTTTGCGCTTTAAAACCTTTTCTGGCACCTGCGGCCTCGCCCACAAATGAGTGAGTTGCTGAGTCGGCGAGTCACTGAGTGACGACCGCAAGTGCCGTTCGTGGCGCTGCGCTTACTGACCAAAAGGCGAACGAGCGCAGCGAAGTGAGTGGTAGCTGCGGCAGCCACTCAGCGACTCACTTCCAAAAACGCCCCCCATTTCCTATCTTGTACCCCAATCGTTGATCTGCATGCCAAAACTACTTTTTGCCCTTATTTTGTTATCCGGTGCCTTAAATGGTCAGCAACTTGATTCGATCACTTTGCCGGGAACTGACGTCACCTTCACCATGGCTCAATTGCCCGGAGGTGCCTTTGCGATGGGAGAAGCCAGTATGGCCGTTACGGTAAGCCCTTTCGCCATCGGTACGCACGAAGTAACCTTCGATGCCTACCGGCTTTTTGCCCGCCGAGACAACGACAACGCCGCAGCCAAGATGCCTGACTTTGATGTCGACGCCATCACCCGCCCCTCTCCGCCTTATCTGGATTTTACCTACGGCATGGGAACTCGCGGTGGCTTCCCTCAGGTCAACATCACCCAACAAGCCGCCCTGCGTTACTGCGAATGGCTGTACCATAAAACCGGAAGATTTTTTCGCCTGCCCACCGAGGCGGAATGGGAGTATGCCTGCCTCGCCACCAAAGAAGATTCCACTCCTGAAGACATCGAGGAGTACGCCTGGCTCTACGAAAACGGTGAAGAAGTATTCCACAAAACCGGTCTCAAAAAGCCGAATGGCTGGGGCCTCTACGATATGCTCGGCAACGTGAGCGAATGGACACTTGATCACTACACTTCAGACTATTTTGACCAGATTGGTGACGCGCCAACCGATCCCTGGATCGAACCCACCCGGAAGCACTCCCGGACCGTTCGGGGTGGTTCTTTTGATACCGATCAGGCCGACGTAGGCTGTCGTGTCCGCGAAAAATCACAAGCCAAATGGCAGGCCCGGGATCCTCAAATCCCAAAATCCAAGTGGTGGAATGTCGACAGCTCCTTCCTCGGCTTCCGCGTTGTATCCCCCGTGGAGCAACCCACCAAAGAACAAATCACCAAATTCTTCACCAAAGCCATCATCGATTGACGAAAACAACTAATGATCCCGGAGGGATCAAATCGTTTTAACCCCGGCCGGAGCAGGTCGACGAAGTCGACCGCGTAGTCCGGGGTGCACTGCCCCACTGGGCGGCTAGTGGCCCTGCCTCCTCTGTGGCAGGGAGCCATCAGTCTCCTCTGGGCGACCGGGGTCATCCTCCTCCCCTGGGTGCTGCCAGCGGTCCCATAGCCTCCTCTGGCGCTGCCAGGGGATCATCAGCCTCTCAAAGGGCTAATCCACTCCCCGGGCTTAGGCGGGGCATCTCCCCTGGCAGAGTCCAGGACTCCATCTCCCCAGGCGCAGCCTGGATAACCTAACATACCATACATCATGCCACACACCTCTCGTCGTAATTTCCTAAAAAAAACCACCGCGCTCGCCGGTGGTCTCGCCTTCACTGCTCAACTAGCCGCTACGGCTAATAACTCCGTCGATGACGTCATCCGAATCGGCCTCATCGGCTGCGGCGGGCGCGGAACCGGTGCCGCCACCCAGGCCCTGAGTACCGAACAGAACGTTCGCCTCGTCGCCATGTGCGATGCCTTCCGGGATCGGCTGGATGCCAGTCACAAAAACATCGCTGGCCAGTTGGCCGACAACGACCTTGATGCGGACCGGCTAAGCGTGTCCGAAGAACATAAATTCGTCGGCTTCGATGGGTACAAGAAAGTGCTGGAACTCTGCGACGTGGTGGTCATTGCCACGCCACCCGGCTTCCGCCCCATCCACTTCGAAGCAGCAGTGAATGCCAATAAGCACGTCTTCATGGAAAAGCCCCTGGCGGTGGATGCACCCGGCGTACGCAAAGTGCTGAAAGCGGCCAAGGTGGCAAAAGAGAAGAAACTCAACGTAGTTGTTGGCCTGCAGCGCCACTACGAAAAACTGTACACCGACGGTTGGGTGGAGATGATGCAAAACGGTGCCATCGGAGACATAACGACCAGCTACGTGTACTGGAACAGCGGCGGTGTTTGGGTGCGGCCGCGACAGGCTGGCCAGACGGAAATGGAATACCAGATGCGCAACTGGTACTACTTCAACTGGCTCTGCGGAGACCACATCAACGAACAGCACATTCACAACCTCGATGTAGGTAATTGGGTGAAGCAGGCTTACCCCGTCAAAGCGGCTGGTTTTGGTGGTCGGCATATGCGGAATGGCAAGGAACATGGCGAGATATTCGATCACCACGCCGTTGAGTTTACCTATGCCGACGGCAGCCGGATGATCAGCCAGTGTAAGCACTGGAAGGGGACTTCCCGCAAAGTGACGGAGATATTTCAGGGTACCAACGGCTCCGCGCCCGCGCCCGGAAAGCTGATGACGAAGAGCGGCTACGCCCTGCTTGATCACAACGCACGCAAAGATCCGAACCCCTACCAAACAGAACACGATGTGCTCTTTGCGGCGATCGCTAAAGGAGAGTATAAATTCGCCGATGCGGAAAACGGGGCAAAAAGCACCATGACTGCTATCCTCGGCCGCATGGCTACCTATAGCGGGCAGGACGTGAACTGGGACGATGCCCTGGCGTCTAACCTGGACCTGGCTCCGGCGAAGTATGACTTCAACGCTGATCCGAAGGTGATGCCAATGGCGAACGGGTTTTATCCGGTGCCGACGCCTGGGGAGACGCCGGTGTGGTAGTGGTGCCTCGAAGCATCGCGCAGCTCCCCTTTAAGAACCTCTGGCCGCAACAGCTGAATACGCTGTTTGTGTGCCTCCTGTTCTGTCCCGGTTATCTGGTTGGCCAACAACGCCACTCCTTCACCCACCCTGCCATGGGCACCGACTTCCGCATCATCATCTCGGCAGTCGATACCCATGGCCTGGCGGTGGTGGTCGGGGATGCTTTTAACCGCATCGATGCCTTGGAGCAAAGCATGTCTGACTATCGTTCCGATAGTGAGTTGAACCAGCTTAGCGGCAGTACGAAGTGGCAACCGGTTTCATCTGATCTGTACCAGGTCCTGCAATTCAGCCGGGAGCTGGCCAGGCAGAGCAACGGTGCTTTTGATCCTACGGTGGGCCCACTGACGAAACTGTGGCGTAGGGCATTTCGCCAGCAGCAGTTTCCGGATCAGGAGGACATTTTAGCGGCGCGGACGCGGGTGCAATGGAAGGATTTAAAAATTAGCCGACGAAGACCCCGGGTCCGCCTCCGGCGGCCAACTATGCGCCTCGACCTGGGCGGCGTGGCCAAGGGCTATGCGTTGGACGTAGTTGGAGCCATGCTGCGCGAAGCTGGTTTTCCTGCTTTTTTGATCGATGGGGGAGGGGACCTGCTCCTCGGGGACGCGCCGCCTGAGGAGGAATGGTCCGTCAAATACCCCGACTATTACGTCAGTGGCCTGCATAACGTCGCCATAGCCACCTCGGGCGACACCTACCGTTTCCTGGAGTGGAACGGCATTCGTTACAGCCACATCATTGATCCCCGCTCGGGAATGGGAACGACGATTGATCGTCAGGTGACCATCACCGGGCCAGCAGCGATGGTGGCCGATGGGCTGGCATCTACCATCTGCGTGACGGGAAGTGAAACAATATTGAAGCACTACCTGGGATATGTCAGGGCGATAACGATACGCTAATATGTTGTAGGGCCGGAGGTCCGTCTCTTGTAGCGATGGGGTTCAACCCATCGAATTCGTTAGATTCGTCAGTCAGGTAAACGAGATCAAAGAAGGAACACCCCAGCCCCAAACCCTGCCCTTTAACCTTCCCCGGCACCTGCGGCCGCGCCAGAAAACTAAAGAGCAGCAAATCATCTATAACCGAAACACCATTCCTGCACCAAAATGCAGTACCTGGTAGCCATGCTTTCCGCTCTCTGCGGTGATCATGGCCTTCTTTTCAGCACTTCTATTATAGTCAGCTTCGAGGCGGAACTGCATCGTTTCGCCCAAATTGATGCCCATACCTACACCACCAGTGTAGCCCAGGTGGAAACGAGGAAAGGCATAGTTGGCCATGTCTAACTTAGTGGTGGACAACTGAAAGTTCATGGAAGAAGAGGAGCGGGAACGAAT
>JBGCFZ010000101.1:0-3108 GCA_045110355.1 Lewinella sp.
GTACTTCCGAAAATAACCTCCGTTCATCGCGTCATAGGTGACGTTGATCGATCCAACCTCTCCGGGAGCCACCGGTATATCCTCCCATTCCGTGGCGGTACATCCACAGCCTGCACGGACATTATCCACCACAATTGGGGCTTCCGAAAGGTTACGAAACTGGAATACATAGTCATGATCCACCCCTTTTTTCAAATCCCCCATATCCACTGTTGTTTCTCCTATCCACTCGACCGGGGCGTCGGGCGGAACGGGAGATGTGCTTAGGCTAAAGGCTAGAAGAAAATTTATCAGAAGCATGGATATCTTATTTTCAGGTTACGCTAAACGTTATTGGTAAAAGCAGCCGCGGCCATGAAAAATGGGAATTTTCCCCGAAAGACCGACTTACAACGCGATAACTTGCCTTTAAACGTCGGCAACCCGTCGCTATTTTGTTAAGAAAAAGCTATACTAGCGTATTCAATGAATAAAAGCGGTAACCATAGTGGTTATACCAGCAAACTAAACAATACCAAATGAAAAAGCTGATTTTCGCATTTATGCTTGCCATTGCCGCCACAACAACCGCCTCCGCGCAGGTTGTCGTCAATGGTGTCAACATCAACAACCTGGAGGATCAAGTATCCATGATACGGATGATTGCCCAAGAGCGTTTTTTGTCTAACAAAGTAACCATCTTCATCGACTACGGACAAAGCATTCAGGGCGGTGGCCGTAACAATATGGAGGTCATCAATCCTCAAGATGGTAAGCGCATTCGTTTCAACTCCGTAATGCACGCCGTGAACTACCTGATCGATAATGGCTGGAAGTACGTTGAGGCAATGGTCCTCCCCAGTGAGGGCAATGCCAGTACAACCGGGGGCTCTACGCAGTATTTGTTCGTTAGAGGTTAACCTGAACGGACATACAACTAAAAAGCGCGCCTCTCCCATAAATTTGGGGGAGGCGCTTTGCTTTTTGGGCGCGGCCGCAGGTGCGGGGGAAGGGTAAAAGGCGCAAAAACTCTTTGGCTTTGTGTCGGTTGGCTAAAATAGGGCCAACCGTAATGCGCTATCGCCTAGCGTTATCCTTCTTGATTACCCAGTACTACGTGCGGGGTAATAGCCATCCGTCATCATAAATGGATTGCCTACAGCAATCAGCGGTAAGCCGTCAGACAATTTACCGGGGACTTTGTCCCCGGCAATCATTAAGGGCAATCGCAACGCGACAAAGTTCCACCTGCCTCCTTCAACATTTCCTTGCACCTGCGGCCGCGCCAAATAGTGCGCCAGCAGGTCGTCGGGTAGATTATCTGACCAGCACTACCCCACCTTTAAACGAGGCCATATCCCCATTAACATCAACGTATTGCGCATCCCAGAGGTAACCACCACCAGGGCTTTCGCGTCCATTATACGTGCCGTCCCAGTTCTCTTTTGTATCGTTTGTGGTATAAATGAGTTCCCCCCAACGTGTCCAAACCCGTAGGCGATACTCCGTAATGCCCACCAGCAAGCCAGTAGGCTCGAAGAGGTCATTGAGGCCATCCCCATTAGGGGTGAAGGCATTAGGCATAAAGTAGGTGTTGATCAGTCGGAGGCGCAGGTCCTTCGTCAAGGTATCAACACAACCACTTGGGTGGGTAACAAATTGGGTGATAAATACCGAGCCGGTATCCCGGAGAGTGTAGTCAAAATCATCGGCAGGTGTGGTAAACAGCTGGTCTCCCACCCGATTACGGATTACGTACCGCCGTTGGTTAGCACCGATGCTTTGGTCGAACACCCGAAAATCCGGCAAAATATTGGTAGGCTCCTCCGGCATCCAGTTGAACCCCGCTTCAGGAGCATCTCGGACATCCACCAGGTTTACGAAGGTCGTATCGACAAAACACCCCGTTGGGCTCGTTACCCCAAGGTAAACATCGTAGACACCGTTGTTTTCGTATATATGCGTAGGGCTGGCTACATCAGCCGTTCCGCCATCACCGAACTCCCAGTCGAATATGTAAGTATCGTCAATCGGCCGGCTAAGGTTTATAAATTCCTTGGTGAAAGGCACGCACCCGAAACCTTCATCGGGTTCAATTAAGAGTGTTCGCGGACTAGGAAAATACGACAGGGGCTTAGTAGTGGAAGCAGTACATCCGTTATCGTCGGTTGTGGTCAGCTGCACATCAAAAATACCGGGAATGGTATACCTGTGTCGCGGATTTTGCCGATCATCTTCCGGGGTGGTATCAGCAAAATCCCATCGCCAATTCGTGATGATATTAGTTCCTTGAGGAACAGATAAGTCCGTAAAATCAATCGGCTCATCATCACAGCCGGGGGTAGTGAATTCGAAGTCAGGGTCGGCACTTGGAAATACACCTAACAGGAAGTCTGCCGTATCCCGGCAATTTTCAGCAAAAGAACCTCGGTTAAGAATCATTGTCCCTTCGTAAGTACCCACGGTGGTAATATTCGTGGTAAAGTCCCGGCTGGAGCCGGTCACTAAACCTTCCGGACCTTCCAGAATCCAGTCGTATTCATCGATGAAAGCGACGTTGGTACTCTCGTTGATGATGGTATTTTGCCCCGGACCACATTGCCGGATAAAGAACCGGCCCTGGTCATCAATTTCGGTCTCCAGCAGGTCCGCAAAAACCTGATTGCCACATAGGTTAACCGTCATTTGGAATTCACGCTTGGTCTCACTTAACAGAATTGGCACGCTGTCTCGGGACCATTCTTCAATGCATACTGCCAGGGCAAAGGTGCCCCGGAAGATGGGAACGCCTTCCAAGCTTCCGGTCAGGGTATCAAGTGTTAGCGTACTACCTACACCTAATTGCTGATTAACACTGTACTGTGGCCCGCGCCAGCGGGCGGAAGTGTAGGGAGGAGGAGATTCTATCAGCGGTACGACGTCGTCAAACGTGGTAACTGTTTGGGTACCACCTGGGCCTAGACCGTCTCGACCACCGCCAACTACTGCATCACAAAAATAGTAAACCAGGCTGTCGTTCTCCCGATCTGTTGCCCCAAGGTCGATCTGGAAAGGCTCGTTGGCACAAATCGCAATTGGAGGATCAATATTGAAAACAGGGCTGGCGTTACAGCGCTCCTGAGCTTCGGG
>JBGCFZ010000102.1:0-3890 GCA_045110355.1 Lewinella sp.
TGCGACCATGGTTCAGCGTAAGGCAAAGGCCTACGATGATGTGGAAAATTATGTTAATGGTTTTACCGCAGATTACATCTTTCTGAAAAACCAGAGTGACCACGACCAGCCGGTGATTACCCAACCTTCCCGAGATCGACTAGAGGAACGGGATGCGCTTTGGGCTAAGCATGAGCAGGCGGCACGCTTGCTGCTCAATGAAGAGGTTGACAAGTTGAACCAGGCGCTTTGGAAATTGGGGGTTGGCGCGCTTCGGTTTAAGGTTAAGGGGGGGGCTTAATAAAGATAAGTCTTACAAAAGCCAGCAAGTATCGTTATATCTTGATAATCCTAAAAAAAGAACCTGCTATATTAATCAAGTAAATTCCTGAATCAACCATAGAGAGATTCACTAAATAAGGCTTTGAAGATCCTCCTGAAAATAGACAGCACTCTCCCGAGCACTAGTAACAGAATCCACCGCATAATTCCCCCCCTGCTCCAAATAGTAATACTCAAGCCCGGAAGTAATCGGGTCAGGTAACAAAGTCTTGTAATCAATGGAGCCATTCCCCAACTCCGTATAATCCCGGGAAGTTTTGTGCATATCTTTAATGTGCCACATCACGTAGCGACCGGGTTGGGCGGCAATCAATTCCTTCGGGGTACGGTTAGAAGAATGCATCAGCCAGTACATGTCGAGTTGAAGCTTAACCAGGTCAGGATCAGTTTCCTTGACGATGACGTCAAAGCCGTTTTCGCCGTTGTGGTCCTCGAATTCAAAGCCGTGGTTGTGGTAAGCGAAGCCGAGACCTGCGGCGGCAACCTGCTCACCGATAGCATTCAGCTTAGGCGCCATCCGCTTAAAGTTATCCAGGGTGCGCTGCTCCGGGGCAATCCAAGGCCAGGTGATGTACTTGCTGTCAAGGGCTTTAGCACAAACAATACACTTGTCCACAAATGCCTTTAACACATCAGGAGCACTATCCAGATGGTTAGAAAAACCATAATGACCACTGGTAACGGTTAGGTCCAAATCCGACAATACTTGCTTGAATTCGGCCGGCTTTAATCCGTAAATAGACATTTCCTCTTCATCGAAACCATAGACTTCGAAGTCCTCATAGCCCATAGTCTTCAGGGCTTTTAAGGTAGCTACGGGATCTTTAGCCATTTCGTCCCGGATGGAGAAAAGCTGATACCCCATCTTATAGGACTCAGGAGAACAGGATAAGGGTAAAATTGCTGCGCCTCCGACCATAGCTGCCTGTTGAATGAATGTTCTTCTGTTCATGTATACGCTTTAGCTTGTTTTCAATAAGTCGATGGATGAAATTGCCGTCCAGCCGAATACCACGCTGAACACCATTCGGTGCGTCATGGGCATAGTCCATAAGCCTGTTACTAAGCCAATGATAGCTAAAACTATTGCAACCGCCGCCACATTAGCCCTAAGTCGTATTATTTTATCAGTTAGCTGGTTATGAGACATCCTGGCAAGGCCACACAGCCAGCAGCCCAGAGCAAGACAAACAGCCATCCCGTTAGTTTGTCTTTAAGATACGCCCCATAAATAAAACCAAAGCCCATCAACAGTATCCCTACCAGTACAAACCCGAGCAGGTTCCACCAGATTGCATTTGGTGCACCGGTGGCTCCAAGCTTACTCACAAAGTCATTGACAAAGGAAAAATCTTCATTTAGTTTGCCAAGAACAACCAATGATCCTAGAAAAACGAACACGCTTGACAATCCAAGCATTCCGCCAGCTCTCCTTATTCGACGATCATTGAACGACATCCTGATAAATTATTCACGTCCTCGCAGGCCATTCCACCCCCCTACTCCAATATCCGGAAAGAGGTTCGCCGATTCCGCTGGTGCTCTTCCTCCGAGCAGCGTTCACAGAGGCATTCTTCCAGCAATTGTTCCTCGCCGTAGCCTTTTGCTTCGACGCGTGAAGTCTCTATACCCTGCTGAACCAGGTAATCAACTGCGGCTTGTGCACGGTCTTGGCTTAGACGCTGGTTATAGCTGTTCCCGGCCCTACAATCGGTATGAGAACCGAGTTCGATACGAATCTCGGGATTTCGCTTCAGTAATGCCGTCAGGTTATCAAGGGTGGGTTTGGCGTCGTCGCGGATGAAAGATTTGTCAACATCGTAATAAATGTTCTTGAGGACCACCTCCTGATTGCGAAAAATCTTATCAAGCTCCAACTCCAGCTCATAGCGCTGGTTGGGTGCATCTGGATCTTTCGGGAGGTTGCGGCTGGAAAAACGGCCTTCGGCAGCTAGGTATTCTGCGCGCTCCGCTCGGAATTGGTAGGCCTGATCATCAACTAATACGAGACTAAGTCGGCCTTCTTCGTCGGTATTGACCGTGCGTGATTGCTCCCCGACACTCGCGATGATGGTAGCATTCGGGACGGGCCTGACCCCAAGTATTCTACTACGTGGATTAGTTGGGTCTTCATATATCTTTTCCACCACCGTTACGTCCAATACATTCTTGTAAACGATTGGCGTCGGATCCACCGGTGGCGGAGGCAACACCCTGCGGGTGTAGGCGTAGATATCGTCGCTACCGGATCCACCGGGGCGGGCACTGCTGAAAAAACCCTTCATGGTGGCCGCAAGCCCGGAGCCTTCGCGCCGTACTACGGAAAAGCCGAAGTCATCAGCCCCACTATTGACGGGGATTTGCAGATTTTTTGGCGCTGCGTAACGGCCATTATTTAATGGGTGGGTGCGGAAAATATCCAAACCTCCCATACCCTCCAGCCCATCACTGCTGAAATAAAGGGTATCGCCATCAATGCTTGGGAATTGCTCGTTGCCCTGGGTATTGATGGCCCGATTCATCAGGGCGGGTTCTCCCCAACTTCCATCGTCTTTACGATCCGTTACGTAGATGTCATAGCCTCCCCAGCCGTCTTCTAACAACGCACTGAAAAACAAACGCTTACCGTCGGCAGACAAAGCTGGGTGCATGTAATTTGCACCAGGTTTAACGAAAGGCAAGGGCCGGGCAGAAGACCAACCTTCTCCAACTCTTTCCGACACGAAAAGGCCGCAATAGGCATCTTCCCGTTTGGCGGGAGCCGTGCAGCGCGTGAAAATCATTTCTTTTCCATCGGCACTGAAGGTAGGCGTACCCTCATGGTCAACCGTATTAATCCGGTCATCGAAGGTAGAGACTGAGCTGGTGCCTTCCAGGTCAACCACGAAAAGATCAGTAAATCCCCTGCCCGTCCAATTGAAGGTCTCATCGCCTGCCGCAGCACTGCGGTCACTCGTAAAAATGAGCCGTTCTTCAAAAGGAACCGGGGCGTAATCTGCTTGTCGGCTGTTGAATGCTGCCGGAGTTACCGTGAATGCCCGTTCCTTTCCTGTCTTCTCTGCTTCCAGCCATTTTTGTGCCAGTTCCGCCCCACTGATGTCTCGACGAAACTCATATTTTGAACCAATTTCGAAACCGAGATCGGTGTAAACATTAATGGCTTCTTCATACCGTTCCAGCCTTTTCAGCGCCGCAGCTTTTTCTCGTAATGCTTCCGGACCAGCGTTGTTATCGTAAGCCTTTTGAAACCAATCCAGTGCTTTTTCATCCTGCCCGGTTTCCCGCAGCGCAGTCCCCAGGTTCATGGCCACCTCGCCTTTCTCCTTTCTGGATTTGGCCTTCTTGTACTCCCGTTGAAGCATCGGAACCGCTACGTCGTATTGTTTACGATCCACCGCCATGGCACCGTTGGTGATCTTAGCGGTGTAAGTACAAGCGGTCATAGAAATTAGCAGCAGTAGAATACAGGCTTGGCGCATAGGTCTTGACTTTGTTGAAAAACGGGTGGCGGCAGCGTTTGTTGCAGATTGATGTCTGGAGGGTGCAATATGCATAAATGACGACTAAAT
>JBGCFZ010000103.1:0-3087 GCA_045110355.1 Lewinella sp.
GATCAAGCTCCGGCACTTTTCCCGTTTCTTCCACAAAGGTTCTTACCCGCTTCAGTCCTTCGGCGTGCAGCTCGACGGCGGGGCGGGCTTTGGCAAATTTTACCAGGTCAGACAGCTGCAACAGGTGGCTCAATTCTTTGCTCTGACTTTGGCCAAAGTCTGTTCTCCGCTCCAGGTTGGAGGTGATCTGACGAGTGGTCATTTCCATGGCCTGCACATCGAAACGACCTTCGAGGTACTCCCGGAGGATGCGGGTCAGCTCACTGTAGTATTCCTTGGTCAGGTCTTGTTGCCATAGGTTCTTTCCTTCCAAGGCATCGAGTTCGCGCAGGGCAATCACGTCCGCTGGTGGAGGCGGCGGAGGCGGTGGAGCCTGGCGTTGCCGCCGCTGGCGGTTCAGGTAAAGGGCGTAACCGATGGAGCCAAGGGCAACGAGGAGGTACAGTGGCCAGAAGTCTAACCAATTGAGCGGTTCTTCAATGATGGGCTTAATCGGCCGAAGTTCGTTGTCATCTCCAACGGGGATGGCATTGACTTTCAGGAGCAGGTCGTTGGTAAAGGCCGTATCCATTTGCCCATCGGCGGCCCGAAAAACGTAGGGTAGCGGATTGATGGCGATATAGCCCGTATCAAAGCTGGTGATGAGGAAGCGCTGTTGCAACAGCAACTCCGGCGTTTCGGCAACGGTGTTGAGCGCTTTTTCATCCAGTGCTTCGATGCCATTGAGGGAATTCAGAAAACCATCCTGCATGCCCGTTACCGTAGTTCCGGGAGGGGCGGAGATGTTAACTTCTAGCCAAATCTGGTCACCGATCTCAATGCTGTTGGTCGCCAGCTCGGCACGCGCCAGTACCCGGTCATTGGTGGCTTGCTGCGCGGGCAGCAGCTGACCGGCCAACAAGCAGACGAAGAGGATAAGGCGTTGGGTCATTTGGCTGGGGAAGTCTGTTGGTTCCTAAAGGATGGCAAACTTAACGAATTTGGCGGAGGCTTCCCAAGACTGGTTTAAAAGAGTGGGTTTGTTCCCCGGCATTTATGCCGGAAAGTGTTATTCCGGCATAAATACCGGGGAACAAAAAGCTTGCTCCTCTATTCATTCCCTTGCACCTGCGCCTGCGCCCCGTACTTTGTCGGGGGCCGCGCCCAAGAAGCGATATCACCTTTGGGTAAAATAGGTCGATGGTAAGGTTTGTACATTAGCTGCAATCAGACATACAAACGGTCGGTATTATGGAACCAAGATATTTTTTCCAGCAGGAAGGCTCCGGGTTTGACACTAATTTTTTGGTCCTTGATACGCAGACGGGACAGGAGATTTATCGCTTTGCGTCGCTGGAGGTCGCCAAAGAAAAAAAGGCTTACGCTTCTGGTTGCAAGGGCTACGCGGGATGGGGTTGCCTTGCCGGAATTGTCGGGCTTTTTACGGGGGAAATCGACCTTGATTCCGAAGGGAGTGGGAATGCACCTACTCCCCGAAAATGGGAACTTCGGCGAACGGATGGCTCCGCTGTTTTTCAATTGCAGAAAATCAGACGGGGATTCGACATTCTACGGGCTGGCTCTTCCATTGGCCGTATTGAGTGGAAGAAATTCAAAAAGATCGTCAACCACCAATTGATCCTCGGAGATCACCTGCTTGCTACCGAGGTGCCTACTGGCTTGTTCCGCAACGAAATTCACTTGGAAATGAAAAGCGGGAGACTGGCCACGCTGAAAAACACGCACAGCATGACGAGTACGCGCTATGGAGAACTATTCATCAAACGTGAACTCGCTGAAGATGAGTTAGGGCTGGTGCTGGCAGTGGGTTTATTGTGGCTTTAGGGTAGGCGGCTACGCTTTAAAGCCCCTTCTTGCCAACACCCATTATTAATGCCAAAAGCAACTATTCCTTCTCCAGCTTCCCACGTAATTCCTCCAGCTGCGCCAGCGCATTTTCATCCTCCGGCTTAAAAGTGAGTACTTTTTCATAGCTCTTGATGGCGGCTTCGGTCCTGCCAACCAGTGCCAGTGTTTCCCCGTAGCTGTCGTGGGTGTTGGGGTCGTATCTGTAGAGGAAGGTGTTGAAATGAAAGGCTGTCAGGGCTTTATCTTGTTCTCCGGCGCGTAGAAGGACGTAGCCCAAGGTGTTCAACTCTGAGCTGCGGCTGACCAGGCGGTAAATGTCGTTCACATGTTTGTTGCCGTGAGCGTAGATGCTGTCAATCGGTTCGCTATCGAGGAGCTTCCACATGGCGTTGGCCCCGGCGTAGGCGGGCCGGACGGGATGCCCCAAAGCGATCTGTGCAAGGTCCGTTTCGAGGTCCGTCACCGGATGCTCTACAATGCGGGCAAACTCTTCCCCTTCCCGGGAAAAGATGAAGGTGGGTACCCGGTGGATGTTCCGGCCCTTTTCTTCGGCAGCGGGGCCTTGTTTGTATTTTTCATCGCCGTCGTACAGCGCAACGAAGCTGAGTTGATCGGCGTTCAGGCCAGCTGCTTTCCAGTAGTTAATGAAACGTGGTACCCACGTTTTGCTGTCGCCACACCAGGTGCCGAGGTAAATCTCGACCTTGGCATCGTCGAGGTTGGCCGACCACTCTGGGGAACCCGTTGGGAGCTCAAACGCCGGGTCTTCCTCCGTAAACCACTTGGCAAAATCACCATCCCGCAGCTGCGCTTCGGTGACCGGCCCGCAGTAATGGGTGTCCTCCTTTTTGTTGACGTAGGTTTGTTGGGCAAAGGCGTTGAAGGAGAGTAAAAAACAAACTATTAGGGTAGTAAAGCGCATCGTTTCTGGACTATTGATTAGTGATGCTGCGAAGGTATTGGCGTGGGGCGGGCTATAGTGTCAATAAAGGTTAATGGTTGTGAACGAGAGTTTAAACAGAAAAAATAAGCGATGCTTTTTTCTGTGGAATGACTACTCCTTTCCTTGTTTCTTAATGCCTTAGTGTCTTAATGTTCCTGAGCCACTCTCCTCTCCAACCCCTATCTTAGCCCAATAATTACCCCCAGTTTTACTTTGAGCTTACTACATCGGATTGTCTACACCCTCCTGCTACTAACCTGCAGTACGGCTGCTTTTGCTGCCTCCCCCGCCGAAGC
>JBGCFZ010000104.1:0-5190 GCA_045110355.1 Lewinella sp.
GGCAAGGTTGCGGCGCAGCGAAGACTACCCGCAGCGCTTTCGGGCTGCTTTCGGAGTAGGTCGGACGAGTGAAATTACCCAGGAAATGACGGTCAAAGCTATTGCTCAGTTTGAACATACTATCGTATCTGCCGACAGCCATTTTGATCGTGTGGTATACCTGAATTCGGAGTTCTTTACCGAGCAAGAACAGTTTGGGGCTGATAGTTTGTTTTTTATCGAAAACGTTCCGGTGGGGGCCGATCACCCGGGGTGTGGACACTGCCATAACGCGCCTTCTTTCGGAGATAACCTGTTCAAAAATAACGGCATTGAAGACGTAGCCAGCCTGGATGATTTTCCAGACAATGGCTTAGGAGATGTGTCGGGGAGCCGGTCAGATAATGGCAAGTTTCGTTCTACCACCCTGCGTAATATTGCGCTCACAGCTCCATACATGCACGATGGACGTTTCGCAACTCTGGAAGAAGTGTTGGACCATTACGCCTCCGGTGGGCATGGGGTCGAAAACGAAGACCCCAATATTACCGGCTTCACACTGACCGAGGAAAAAAAGGCGGCCTTACTGGCTTTCCTTCATTCCCTGACGGATGAAACTATGCTGACGGATGAGCGGTATGCTGATCCGTTTGAGTAAGGTGAGATGTAACCACTAAGGCATTTAGGCACAAAGTAGCTACACTAAGTTAGCGGAAATTGGAGTAACCATTAAGTGCATTTAGGCATGAAGCAATAGGGAGGAAAGGTTACACTGTACTAGACATCATTTCGAGCACAGCGAGCTACTCCTTACAATAGCACGCTCTGACTGCTTGGCTCCCTGACTATTTGACTAATAAGGGCGCGGCCGCAGGTGCAAGACAAGGATAAAGGAGCAAGGTTGCCCAGTCGAGGGTTTGCCATCCGAGTATCCTCCATTTTACCTGAAAACAATTATGCTTGAGTCATTCCTCTCCGGGAGAGTAGCTCCGGGGGATAGGGAAAGAGGGAGCGGAGACTTTGGGGCAACCCTATTCATCCTCGGCTTCATTGTCCTTGGCCAGGTTGTCCATGTCTGTCCCGTAAATGCGGCCAACCGAAGCATTAAAGTGCTGTGAGCGCATCTTGGAATAATTTCGCATGCTTTTGTTAAAGCCCTTGCTATCATTACTGACTCTTAAGGAATTCCCTCTGCTAACCCCCCAGGACTGTGCATCGCGCATCGCCTGTTCGGTTGTCCCCATGAACGTGATCGTCCAGGCTGGTGACTCGGCTTTTTTGTCTGAGATAAGCTTGGTAATGGCAGCTTTGTCATACTCCTGCGAGCTGTTTTCCTGCCCGTCGGTCAGGATGGTCACAAGAACAGAATCTTGTCCTTTTGGGACAAGTTGGAAGCCCTGGCCGATGGCGTCGAATAGAGCCGTCATGCCCTGAGGCGTGTAGGCATCGGCGAGTTTGTCCGTCAGCTTCTCCGCCTTCTTGGAATTGACTAATTCCTTGAAATAACCTGGACTTGAAAACTGAGTGACGATGGTGCGAATCTTCGCTTCTCCAAGAGCGATGTCGTCTTTGATTTCCTTGAAAATCATTTTTAAGCCACTACGAATTTCGTCAGCTTTCGATTGCATCGATCCGCTTGCGTCGATGATGATGAGGTTGGTTATTTTTGTCATGGTGTTTGAGTTTAGGTGGTGAGATAAATGCTGCGGTCCAAGCTGGTGATTGTGCAATCAGTTGGGGGGCAGGCGATTAAGTAACAGCATGTGTGGAGAATAAGTTACAGGAGAGTAGGATATGTAGTTTAGCCATCATCACTTCCACAACAAACTAGAATCCCCATAACTCAAAAACCGAAACCCATTAGCCAGTGCATAGTCGTAAATCTTATGCCAGTCATCACCGACGATGGCGGCAACGAGTAAGAGTAGAGTAGAGCGGGGTTGGTGGAAATTGGTGATGAGGCCGTCGGCCAACTGCAGGGTGGCGAAAGGGGTGAGCAGGAGTTGGGTGTAGCCCGATATCTCCGATAGGTTGTTAGTGGTCATTAGGTCACTCAGCCCATGAGCCGCAGTTAGTGGACTAACCCCAGTTAGGCGTGCATCATCAGCGACCCACTGGCCAATTTCTACGGGCCCGTCCACAACCATGGTTTCGCCGATGGCGAATGCTGCACCGAGGTAGAACAAGCTTTCAAGGCATCGTAAACTAGTAGTGCCAACACTAACGACCGGCTTACCGCTTTCCAATTGGGCCAGCAGCCGATCCACAAAAGCCTTGGTAACGGTGAAGTACTCCCGGTGCATGGTGTGCCCACCGAGGGTGGGCGCATCCACGGGCTTAAAGGTGCCTGCGCCTACGTGCAGGGTGACTTCTTGCCAGTCGATGCCCCGCTGGCTAAGATTGGTCATCACCTCCGGCGTGAAGTGGAGCCCCGCAGTGGGAGCTGCTACGGAGCCTTCCGTTTTAGCAAAGACGGTTTGGTATCGATCATGGTCGGATGTTTCGGCAGCGCGATTGAGGTAGGGCGGTAGTGGAATGGTGCCCGCTGCGGCGAGAACTTCGCCGAAAGTAATGGGCGGACCATCCGTTGCCCAGGTAAAGGTGACCGCAAAGGTGTTGTCTTGCCGTTCTCCCCGCACTGCTTCCAGGTTGACGGCGTGTCCGTCGACCTCCAGTGGTAAAGACAGTGCTCCCCGTTTCCACCGCCGATTGCCGCCGATCAAAACCTTCCATTGCACCTGCGATCGCGCCCCTAAACTCTGAGCATAATCCACGGGCAACAAGGGGTCAAGACAGAAAATCTCAATGGGCCGCTTTCCCTCCGCAAGCGGGAAAAACAACCGGGCGTGGATCACCTTCGTTTTATTACCGATGAGCAGCGTACCCTCCGGAAGCCGGCTCGGTAATTCCCGGAATACACCGGCCGTGATCTCTCCAGCTTGGTAGACCAACTGCTTCGCCTGGTCACGTTCCGGCACGGGATATCGGGCGATGCGTTCATCGGGCAAGGGGTAATCAAATACATCGATGGATAGGTCGCGGGCGTTGGCTGGCATGGGAGAGAAGACAATGAGGCGGCAAAGATAAGCGTAGGAAAATTCACTGGGAAGCCATTTGTTTTACGGAAAAGAGCCAATGATTGTCATTATTCGACCGGTAAACACCGCCGTTTATCGAAAAGGGGAAACGATCCAGGAAAAGCTTACGTTATTTGTGTCCTATAAAACAATTGAGAATCAAGTAGTATGTCTAACTTTTTCAAAATCCTTTTCGGTTCCTGTTTAGGAACATTACTCGCCCTTGGGGCCATGTTCTTTATCGGCTTCTCCGCAATTGTGGGGTTGGCGAGTTCCGGCGAACAGAAACCTGCAGTAGAGAATAATTCCATCCTGAAACTTGACCTGACGCAGGTTCCTGAGTTAACGGGGAATGTTGATGCCAATAATGGCTTTGCGGGCTTTGAATTGGATATGGACGAGGTTGTTGGTGTACACGATGTTATTCGGACCATCGAACGGGCGAAGACCGACGACAACATCAAAGGAATTTACCTGAACAGCGGCATACAGGCAGGTGGCTTTACGAAGTTGCGTATGATCCGGGAAGCCCTCGCGGATTTCCGGGAAAGCGGCAAGTTCGTCGTTAGCTATGCTCCTTACTATGATCAGAGTGCCTACTACCTTTCTACTGCTGCGGATGAAATCTACGTTGGCCCACTTGGCGTCATTGATTTCCGTGGCATTGGCGGAGAAATCATGTTTTATAAAGGAATGATGGAGAAGATTGGCGTTGATGTGGAAGTTTTCTACGCAGGTCAATTCAAAAGTGCTACCGAGCCTTTCCGGCGCAAAAATATGAGTGACCAGAACCGGGAGCAGACCCGTGAGTTTCTGGGAGCGATGTTTACCTTCATGGTGGACGACATCGCGGAGGCTCGTGGCTTATCCTCTGCCGATATTCGTAACCGTGCTAACACCATGGCTGGTTGGAAAGGAGAGGAAGCGGTAACTGGTGGCCTCATCGATGGTATAAAACGCCGCAGCGAAGTAGATGCTCGTTTGCGCGAACTGATCGGCTTCGAATCAGACCAGAAACTAAAAACCATCTCTCACGAAAAGTACTTCTCTGCTCGCCTGAGTAAACTGAAAGGACGCGGTAACAGCGAAGTTGCTGTACTGATCGCCGAAGGTTCTATCGTAGATGGTAAAGGTGCTAACGGTAGCATCGGTGATACTAAGTACGTAAGAGAAATTGAAAAATTGACGGAAGATGATGACGTGAAGGCTGTCGTCCTCCGTGTGAACAGTGGCGGTGGTAGCGCCAGCAGCTCCGAAAACATCTGGTATGCTGCCGAACAACTCAAGGCCGCAGGTAAGCCCTTTGTGGTCAGTATGGGCAGTGTAGCTGCCAGTGGCGGTTACTACGTCGCCGCAGGTGCTGACTCCATCTTTGCTGAGCCTTCTACCATCACCGGTTCCATCGGTGTATTTATGATGTTCCCGAAGGACGACGGTTTGATGGAAGGCAAACTTGGCCTGACGACCGATACCGTCAATACGGCCAAGCACGCCAACGGGTTCTCCCCCTTCCGCCCGCTTGCGGAGGAAGAGCGTGCCATCTTGCAGCAGCGCACGAAGGCCATCTACGCCACCTTCCTGGATCGGGTAGCGGAAGGCCGAGACATCCCACTAGACCGCGTTAAAGAAATTGCACAGGGCCGCGTTTATGCCGGTAACCGCGCACTTGAGATTGGCCTGGTAGACCGGCTGGCCGGCCTCGATGAAGCCATCGCGAGTGCAAGCCGGATGGCTGGCCTTGACCCCGAAGACATCAGTGTTGGGCACTACCCCAAAATCAAGCCTCCCATTGAGCAACTCATCGAGGACCTGCTCGGGGAGGATGCTGCCAAAGGCTTTGGTAATGCCATGTTGAAGGATCAGCTTGGTGACAAAAACTACGAGTACTTCCAGATGATGCGGGAAATGACGCAAACACAGGGTGTACAGGCACGGATGCCGGTGAAGATTAATTTCTAGGCTTTTCTTTTACCTCCTGGTAAAATGTCCCCATCGTCAACTATTGGCGGTGGGGGCATTTTTTTGGCGCGGACGCAGGTGCAAAGTAAGGTTGAGAAGAAGCAAAGGTTGCTGGCAAGACCCGGAGGGTCGTCCGGCTTAGCAAGGGATGACCGACGGTCCGAAGGATCAAGGG
>JBGCFZ010000105.1:0-11803 GCA_045110355.1 Lewinella sp.
TTACAAATTTCGCACGCCAGGGGGATGGTATCCGTACAGATGGTATCGGGGCCGACCGTCCAGGTGCCGTAGAGATCCAGCGGGCCGCTGGCCTGCGTGTCTCCATTCAGGCAAATACGCACGGCTGGGATGGTGCCGACGGGGATGTGGGGGGCACCGATGTATTCCAGTTTGATTGCGTTGGAGGTTGGCGGTGTGGGTTCCCCCCAGAACGCAGGATCGAAGTAGCTGCCGGCAAACTGGCCCGGCGCGCTGAGGCCCAGGTGGAAGCCGGTAAACAGTTCCGTTTCTGTATTGGTGAGGGTCACGTCGAAGCAGCAGGTCCCGTTTTCAACGGCGGCAATAGCTTGACCAACGCAGCAGTCGTCCACTACGACGGATTGAGTAATGGTCGTTCCGTTGACGAGGGCTGAAACGACAAAAGTCCCGATGTTCCCGTAAAGGTGCGTCGGACTTATTTGATTGGAGGACTGACCGTCACCGAAATCCCACTGAATCGCTGCGGGTGCGGGTGAATAGGAAAAAGTGAAGGTATTGCAGCCGGCTTGGTTGAAGCTGATGGTCTGTGCATCCAGCGAAAGCCAGCAGCAGAACAGGGCAATTAGGAGAAAATAATTTTTCATAGCAAAGGGCATTTACTGCGAGGACATGGTGTCTTGAGGGGCCTCGCTTTTAGGGCCAATTGCAGGATGAAGAAAAGTCTTACCCCTGTGCGGATTTTTTTTCTGGCTGGTGTTCGCCCAAGCCCCCCCTTCACTTGCGGAATCTACTTTTTTGGGCGCGGCCGCAGGTACAGGGGAAGTTGTAAGTAGCAGAAATTGCACAGGTTGGAGTCGTCTGGTCAACGCTTATCTGGTGCAGTATTTGGATGAAAGATTGGTCTTAAGCTCCCCCCTTACTTCCCTTGCTTCTTTTACCCCTACCCTTCACCTGCGGCCCCGCCCCCACATACTTTGGTTTAGTTCAAAAACATTTAACCTGTTGCCTTTGTCCATTAGCACAAAACACGTATCTTTGCGCCCACTTTGAAACGTCCTTAAGTACCAATGGGTATTTTTTATGGGATAAAACGTTAGGTTATGTCAATACAATCGCCATTCATCTTACCCCTCAGTGGGCTTGGTCAGGGGATTTATCAATATGACCTATCGGTAGATGACGAATTCTTTGCTTCCTTCCCGGATGCACCAGTTCAACACGGTAACGTTGCCCTCCGCCTTACGGTAGATCGACAACAGCGCCAATTGATTCTGGATTTTGACTTCTCTGGCACCATCCGTACCGAATGTGATCGTTGCCTTTCCGGCGTCGATTTCCCGGTGGAAGGTCAGGAACAGCTGATCGCAAAGTTCAGCACGGAAGCCGAACACCTGGAAGAAGAGGGAGATCTTGTTTATCTTAATCCGGACACCAGTTTATTCAACGTTGCGCCCTACGCTTACGAAATTGTGATTCTGGCTTTGCCGATGATCCGTACGTTTGACTGTAGAACGGGTGAGCCACCTTACCCTTGCGATGAAGAAATGCTGGATCGCATCGACGACTCCGTTGAAGATGCCTCAGATATTGATGCTTCGCGCAACGATGATGACGATGACAAACCCAGCCCATGGGACGCGCTCAAAGACTTAAAATAACAGTTACTACAAGTATAAAATTTATATAAGGCAATGGCACATCCTAAGAGTCGGATCTCCAAGCAGCGTAAGCGCAAGCGTCGTACCCACTACAAGGCTACGGCTCCATCCATCACGGTTTGTCAGACAACCGGAGAATCTCACATGCCCCACCGTGCATACTTCGACGATGAAGGCAATATGTTCTACAACGGCAATATGCTGGTAAAGGCTCCTGAAGTCGCACTCGAAGAAGAGGGCGGTAACGACGCTGAGTAAGAACAGCTTCTTTAAGAAGAAAATTGGTAGCCCATCAGCATTGCTGGTGGGCTATTAGTTGTTGTACAGGTTACAAGTTGTAGGTTGCAAGTTGCAGACTTACTACCTTAGGAAAAGTCCCTAACAATATTCTTCTGCGCACCGCCGGATTATCTGATTTAGATTTACCTTACGCCCAATTAAAAGTTTTCAAACACTTGCATCCTGCAACGTGAAATCTGCAACGTGAAATCATGTCTAAGCAAATCATCAATACGCCCAACGCCCCGGCTCCCGTAGGCGCCTACAACCAAGCCACCCTGCATAAGGGTGTTCTTTACGTAAGTGGCCAAATCGCCCTTGACCCCAATACAGGAGAGTTATTGACGGCGGATATTGAAACGGAAACTCGTCGGGTATTAGACAACCTTGGGGCCATTCTGGAGGCTGCCGGCACCAACTTTGACAATATCCTGAAGTGCAGTGTCTTTGTCAGCGATATGGAAAACTTTGGTAAAATCAATACCGTTTACGGCACCTATTTCGAGGAAGCTACAGCTCCTGCTCGTGCACTGGTTGAAGTGGCTAATTTACCGAAGTACGTAAACGTAGAGATCAGCTGCATTGCAGCTGTAAGCTAAGGCCAATAAAAAGTTTTTGAACAGGTGTAGTCGTCGTCGAGAAAACCGATTAGAAATCTAAATTCACGGCCCTGAATACGCGGCTATAGCCAGCAAATACGCCAATTCCCTGTTGGATATTACCAAGGGAGCTGACCCTCGGATCTCCTACCCCAATAGGTAGGGCTTGTCCTTCACGTTGAATAGTCAATTGATACTCAAAGTAAGGTTCGGATACTGTACGGAGCTCAGCTTGTAATTTACCCAGGATTTCGGTGTGCGGATCAAACCTGCTTTGTAGCTCAATGGTAAGGCCGTCTTCGGAAGGTCGGTCTCTCACCAGAATACTAGCCTCTCCGGCGATGGTATTTTCAGCGTAGTTGTCAACGGGTGCCTGAACCACCTTTGCTATTGGATCCATCTTGGCTGTATCGCCATTCGCCTTAACGAAATATGGCCTGACCAGTTGGCTGATACGAATGTCATAAAAATTCTCTACGAACTCAGGATCATCATAGTTGATCTTAAGTGTGAAGGTGAAAATTTCTAATCCGTCGACCATCATTTTTTCAACATCCCCGACTAACTCCAGGTGGTCGATTTGCACAGGTTCAGGAATCGAGCTGGATGCATCAATAGGTTGAAACCCGCTTTTAGTAGCAAAGAGTGTATAAGTTCGCCCTACTTCTGGCCGGAAGAAGGAACTTTGATAGCTTCCACGACTTCCGTTCTGGCCGGATACGTAATGAAGAACTTCTTTAGTTTCGTTGCCTTCCAGGATAGAAACTGTAGCATCGGTAATTTCATTAATCGACTGCTCACCAACGGTTGGCTGGGTGGCAGAGAGATATACCTTTACTACATCATCCGGGAAAAACGTGGAGGAAACGACCAATTGGGATTCAACAACTTCAAAGCCAAGATCTACTGGCTCTTCACACGTAGCAAAGAGCATCACCAAGCCGGTGATTGTGAGTAGGCGTAAGAACCATTGTAATTTTAACAAGTTATTGAATCTTGGTAGTCTCCCTGGTAAAAGGAACAGTGTTGTAATTAAGCACCCTCCATAATGTACCAAAATTAAGCAAATGTAAACCAAAGTGCAAACTTTGCGCCTATCTTTTCCCGCTGAAGGTTAGTTGATAAGATAAAGTAGGTTGTATGCCACCAAAATATACCTGAACAAATTGTTGATCTTTAATGAGGTCTGACCCACGTGAGCGGAAGCTTGTGCGGAGGTCGTAGAAGATCGGGTTATGTCGGCCATAAAGATTATATATTCCAACGTTCAGCATATGCTGAAAGCTTCTGGTCTTCTTCCCGAATAAGAATTGGGCGTTTACGTCTAGCCGATGATTGGCTGGCAGGTTGAACCCATTTTTGTTTTCCACCAGAGGTATTACCTGAGCGTCTTCACCACTCTCTAATATACTGGGATCCGCCAACAAAAAGTTCTCTAGGCTCAGGCTATAGAATGCGCCAGAGCCATATCTCCAGGTTCCCGTCAGGTTGACTGTTGGGCTGATGTTGTAAGTGGCCAGCAGCTTAACCCCATGACGTCGATCAAATTGGAATGGGAAGGGGCGTCCCCGATTGATTGACTCGTCAAATTGGCGCCGGCTTTCCGCCAGTGTATAACTTACCCATCCCCTAAGTCTTCTACCCGCATAGTGAAGGGAGAACTCCGCACCATTGGCGAATCCCTTACCAACGCTTAGATTGTCTACCCAGCCATTGTTCTGGCCGCTCTCCGTATAGTCAACCAAGTGGCGCATATCTCGATGATATAGTTCAACCTCAAGCTGCCACTTAGTAGTAAGGTCGTGATTGTAACTGAAGCCTACCTGGCTAACGGTAGAAGGTGCAATCTCTGGCGTAGAGGGCACCCAAAGATCCGTCGGGAGGCCAATAACCGTGCTACTGACCAAATGGATCGGTTGGACCATTTGGTCGTAGGTGACCTTCCAACGACCATGTTTCCCCAGCCCCGCTGCCAGCATCAACCGGGGAGAAAGGTTAATATAACTTACTCCATTACGCCAAATCTGCCCCCGAAGCCCTGCCCGATAATGCAAACCCTTCCATTGCCCATCAAAACTACCATAAGCAGCCACCTGAACGGAGCGGAGTGCATCCCCTTCTCCTAAAGACTGCAGGATGGGGTGCCGTGTAAGCGGGACCCTGCCTGATCTTATCTGAGGCAAAAAGCGGTGAGCGTCAATCGCAGCGCCAAAACGAAGATTACTCAACCGGGTCAGGTTGTACTGCCCGTCGAAAGCCGCTCCAAATTGTCTAATCGCTGAGCCGAATCTGCCGCTCGAAATATCCGAAGTGAGTGACTCATTACTTACCTCATAAAGGCTATCAGATCGTTCGAAACTAGCCCGAACAAGCAAGTCCGAATAAGACAAGCGAAAGTTACCAAAGAACCGGTCATTGAAAAGGTGGTTATACCGTAGTGCGCCTACGGTATTCCCCCACCTGATCTGCTCCTCCCTATTTTGGTTAGCTTCATAAAAGAGGACAGTACCTCCAGGCTCCAATACCGTTACGTCACTTTGCTCTTGTGAATCGTTGCCATAATCATCGAGGCCGCGGTAAAGGCTTAGGTACACCCTTCCCTTCTTGCCTACTTGCTGATTGAGCTTTAGGTTAAGATCATATACGGCGTAATCAATTGCTCCGTCCCGGCCATAGCTTTGCTTTTGTTGTTCACTAAAGGTCCGGAGTAAGTCTCCTCCCCAGAAATAACGCCCGGAAACTAAAAATGAGCTCTTCCCTGATTTTAGAGGTCCCTCAGCAGTGACGGTGGAGGACAAGAGAGAACTGCCGACACTTACCTCCGGATGATAGAGGTTTCCGTCTCGTGTATGCACGTCCAGCACACCTCCAATACGACCACCAAACCGGGCGGGTATGCCATCTTTATATAGATCTGCCCGACGAATGGCCGACGTATTAAAAATACTGAAAAGGCCTGCGGCATGGTTTAAGTTATACACTGGCACCCCATCAAATAGCACGAGATTATGACCACTGTTGCTTCCGCGAATGGATAAGCCCCCTACCCCATCAGCCCCGGAAGTTACCCCGGGCAACATCCGCGCGAGGCTTAGGATACTTGCCTCTCCCCCAGGTCCGTTCAGCAACCCGACTTCCGTGCTACTCATCGACCGCTCACTTTCCAATAAGTAGAGGGCTCGAGAAGAGTCTGCCGATGCACGCACCTCAATCTGAGGTAAATAGCCAGCCGGCTCAAGTCTTACCTCCAACACTGTATCCCTACGGAGTACGAAATCCAGTTCCATCGATGCATACCCTGTGTAGCTTACCCGAAATCGCTTACGCCCTCCTTTAGTCTCCAGTGAGTAGAAGCCATATTCATTCGCAAGCACTCCCCTGAGGTTATCAATATCCTGAATGGCTGAACCAATTAGGCGCTCTCCGCTCGAAGCGTCCAGGATGAGGCCATGAATCGTAAAATCACGGTTAAACAAATCCAGATCGGGTACAATGAGGTAGCCGGCAGGGCCTTTTCGGTACGCCAACTCGGTATCCTTTAATAAAAAGGATAGCCACCCCACCAGTGTTTTCCGACCTCCAGGCACACTAACCACAATTTGGGGCAACTGGTCCGGGCGATAGCTGAGTGGTGCATTACCTTCAGTCAGTTTAATTAAAGCTTTCTCCAGTGGCATCTGCCTGCGTGGGAGTAGGTATCGCTTCTCTTTGGCCGAACTCCGTTGGCCTTCTAAAGTACTTACCATTAGGAGGGCGAATAGCGTCAGCAAAAAGGCGGTACGTCGCATGCTTCTTTTTTAGATCGTTTGTCGACACAATTAAGTAACGAAAAACAATTGGGTTGCGTTGCTTTGTAAAGAACAAGCGTCAACTACTCTACCACAACAAAAGACTAAGGCAAGGTTACAGCCTGTTAATTCAGCTTGGCCCTTACGGCACTTATTGCCCGCATTTCATGTCCGACATCTGGTACCTGTTCTCCGCTAGTTCTTGTAAACTACCTCCATCCATATTGGCAATAGTTTCAAGTACGGCAATGGGTTTTTTGCCATTGAAGTTCCCAGTTACAGCAAAGTCACAAGCTACTGGCAACTTAATTTCTAATCCAAAATTATTGCTGATTGTCTTGAGGGCAGTATTGAGCGGCGTTCGATTGAAGGTAAGCGTACCGGTCCTCCAGGCGTGGCGATTTAGGTTTTCTGCCTTCATCAGGACACATTTCTTACCGGCATAAGCCAGACCACACTCCTTTGCCTTTACCGGAAGCACCAAGCCTTCGCGGTGCAGCTCAACACTGCCTTCCGAAACTTCGACTTCTAATTCCTCACCATCAATACGTAAGTTAAAAGCCGTACCCGTTACCCGTAGCTCCGTTTCAGAAGTATTGACCAGAAACGGACGGTCGTAATCTTTGTGTACCTCAAAAAAGGCTTGTCCGGACAATTCAATATGCCGGTCCGTTTCGTTAAAGTCTACCGGGTAACTAAGTGTTGCGCCCTCCTGAAGGAGTACCTCTGTGCCATCAGGGAGTGAAACTGCCATGGGCGCATCAGAGGTGTTAACAAATTCTGTTGCCCCATCACCTGCAAGCAGTAGATAACCGGCGGTAACCAGCAAGAGTACTACCGCCGCTACAGAGCTCCACCGGAATCGACGCAGTGGCCGAACCACAGCAACCTCCTCATCGGTAGATTCCTGCATACGGGCATGCAACCTTGCTAACGCGGCGTTAGCGTCCGGGGTAAAACCCTCTTTGTAAGAGGAAACATGCTGATCGAAACCTTTAATATCTGATGTTTTCATTATTGCCAGAGAAACTAGGAGTGGGTTCTTACCGGTGTGACACCAAAAGTACGTCGCCCCCCTAATATAATGTTTATTTTTTGGTACCGTTTGGTCATATAGCGGACCTCCACTACCGTATCGTCAATGAAAAGTACCGCAAATTAACAAAATAAGACTTAGCGAGGCACGTAGAAACCTGTAAGCACGCGTCATTTGATTCTCCACCGTTTTAGGTGAAATTTCTAACGCTCCAGCAATCTCCTTATGGGTCATATCCTCTAATTTACTCATCACAAACACCAACCGACAGCGTTCGGGCAAGGCATCGATGGCGGTATGAATACGGTCTCGCAATTCGTCCTGGGTAAGCTCATCGTCCGCAAAATCCTTAGCGGCAAGTGTTTCAGGAACGTCCCCCTCATCAATGGGAATACGCTTTTGATCGCGCAGGTAGTTAAGACTTCGGTTTCGGACAGCCCGACGCAGGTAAGGGCCAACGGATCCGAGATTTTCCTGTTGGCTGGCGCGTTTCTCCCAAAGCGAAATGAAGAGGTTTTGTACAATGTCTTCAGCCTCCTGCTCATCATTGACGAAACGTAGCGCCGTGCGGCATAGGTCGACGTAGTAACGACGAAAAAGCTCGTCCAGTGCGGTGCTTTCGCCCGCACGCAACCGGATGATGAGATCCTGATCTGATAGCGCTGCCATATTACCCATTGCGGACCTCAAGGTAGCATTTTCGGGGATATAGCGTAACAATTTTGCGAACTCCTGATATTAAGGCTTTAGACAAACGGGCGAAAGTTTGCTACCTTCACCCACCATAAATTAACAACCCCACATTCATGTTGAAAAAGTACACCCTGCTATTAGTTGGTCTGCTGGCCCCATTTTTTGCTTTTGCTCAAGACGAAGCGACTGGCATCGATGGCTTCCTGCAAAGATTTTTCGAACCCATTACGGATGCGGTAAATGCCGTTGTTTTCGTTCCTGTAACCATTGCAGGAATCCAAATCCCTTTCGTTTTACCATGGCTGATTATTGGAGCGACGATCTTCACTATCTATATGGGATTCATCAACATCAGAGGATTCAAACACGCACTTGATGTAGTGCGTGGTAAGTATGACGACCCAAATGACGCCGGGGAAGTTTCCCACTTTCAGGCCCTTACGGCCGCACTCTCCGGAACCGTAGGAGTAGGTAATATTGCCGGGGTAGCCCTGGCAGTAAGTCTCGGTGGCCCAGGGGCCACCTTCTGGATGATCGTTGCCGGCCTGCTGGGCATGAGTTCCAAATTCGTGGAAGTCTCCCTTGGCCTGATGTACCGCAATGTCAATAGTGATGGTAGTGTGTCCGGTGGCCCAATGTACTACCTCAGTAAAGGTATGGGCGAGAAAGGTGGTTGGGTCGGCACACTCGGGAAAGTCCTCGCTGCCCTTTTTGCTGTCTTTTGTATTGGTGGCTCCTTTGGAGGTGGCAATATGGTTCAAATAAACGCAGCTACCAGCCAGCTGGTTGCCGTCACTGGCGGTACAGAGTCCTTTCTTTATGGTAAGGGCTGGATCTTTGGCCTTATTATGGCAGCCGTCATTGGACTGATCATTATCGGTGGCATAAAGAGTATTGCAAAAGTTACGGAAAGAATTGTCCCCTTCATGGTCGGCATTTACATCCTTGGCGCATTGGTCGTACTGGGCTATCACTTTACGGATATCCCCAGTGCCTTTGGTCAAATCTTCAGCGGTGCATTCAGTCCTGAAGCACTCTATGGAGGTATCGTAGGTGTCCTTATTCAGGGTTTCAAACGAGCAGCTTTCAGTAATGAAGCCGGTATTGGTTCTGCTTCCATTGCCCACTCCGCAGCTAAAACGGACGAACCCATTAGTGAAGGTATTGTGGCACTTTTGGAGCCCTTCATCGATACTGTTGTTATTTGTACCATGACTGCCCTTGTCATCGTCATCACCGGTTACGGTGCTGCCGCAGGCGGTAGTGCCGAATGGGCCAACGCGGGTCTTGTTTCCGGTAGTTTAGATCCTATTGCTCAGATCGACGTTACCAGTAGGGCCTTTGAATCGGTCATCAGCTGGTTCCCCGTTGTTCTTGGTATTGCCGTTATTCTATTCGCACTTTCTACCATGATCAGCTGGTCTTACTACGGCCTCAAATGTTGGACCTACCTCTTCGGCGAAAGCAAAAGGAACGAAAACATCTACAAGGTAATCTTCTGCATCTTCGTAGTCATCGGCTCAGGTATCTCTGCTCAGGCGGTATTTGACTTCGGTGATGCCATGATCTTTGCCATGTGTTTCCCCAACGTACTGGGACTTTACTTCCTAATGCCCAACGTTCGACGTGCGCTCAAGGACTATATGGCTCGTGTGAAGAGTGGCGAGATCGCCCGTACTAAGTAATTGATTCCTTCGATCGCTCCTTTTTAGGGCGCGGCCGCAGGTGCAAGCAAAATCCCCCTTCAGGCAATGGTCCTGGAGGGGGATTTTTCTGCCTGGAGTATGTTCGCTGTGCTCAGAGATCATGGTCACTCCCCCCCCCCGGATCATGGTCACTGCTGCCCGGATCATCATAGTCGCTGCAACCTCGGATCACGGTCGCTGCAACCCCGGATTACGATCGCTGCGCGACCTTCATCCGGGGTTAGTCAGGGTTGACTCCTACGGAGTCATTCGTGTTTTTCTATTGCCGGGCAACAACGACCGGAGCCAGGTTATTACGGCCAAATATGTAGCGGCCATTTCCAAGTCCGATGATGTCCCGAATCTCTCCGGGAATGTTGATGCCACTTTCTTCGGCTGACAAAGCCCGCAAATTCCCCGTCCCATCATTGAGCAACAATAGGCCCCGCCCCGCATCGTAGCGCCCCGTCTCAGGTTTGGCGTAATAGAAATTTCCTCCGAGAAGGATGTCCTGATCACCGTCATTGTCCACGTCGTCGGCCAGCAGGGCAAAGACAGGGGTTTCCTGTGCGGCGGCAGGCAGCGCAGCAATGCGGAATTGACCATTACCCTCGTTGAAGGCAATCAAGCTACGAAATTCAGTGGCCTGTAGCCGGACGGAGCGTTCAAGTACTTCGGCCGAGAAGATGTCCTCCATCGTCTGGTCACCGAAGGAACTGTACTTCAGGTAACGCTTGCGCAGGCCGGGCATTTGCTTCACGAGGTCGTGGAGCAGTGGCATGGGGTAGGCTTTACCATCCTCCCAGGTAGAGATGATGGGTTCCGCTTTGCCGTTCTGGTCAAAGTCATTGACGTGAAGGATCACGGGTTCTTCGGCCGTAGCGCGGAAGCGGGAGTTCAAACCATGGTTGCCCAGAATGAGGTCCATACGGCCATCTCCGTTGAGATCAGCGGTTTCCAGCGCATTGTACCAGCCGGCCAGTTCCAGCTCTGCTCCTTCATCCGTTCCGGGCACCTGCGGCCCCGCCCGAAAAGTAATACCTGACTCCACCAACTTCTCTTCCTGAAAAGAAAACACCCGCGGCGACATCCATTCTCCCACCACGATGAGTTCTTTACGGCCGTCTCCGGTCACATCCGCCCAGCGCGCATCCGTCACCATACCCAATGCTTTAAGCACTTCTTCCTCAGTATCCGTAAAGTTCCCATTGCCATCATTAAGCAGCAGATAGCTGTCCGCCGGTGCTCCGTAAAGCCCCGGCCGCATACGACTGCCCACAAACAGGTCTTCGTCGCCATCACCATCCACATCGTAGTTCTTTGCCACGCTTCCTACCGCCGGACGACGGCCATTAGGAAGAACCTGCTCACTCTTGGTAAATTTTCGGCCGTCTCCCCGGTTTAGGTAGAGCCGGTCGAGCAAAGCAGTAGAAGCCGCGCCAAATTCGCTACTGCCACTCACGACGTACACATCGTCCCGACCATCCCCATTGGCATCAAAACAAACACAAGCAACATCTTCGCTTACCTTATCCTTGTCCAGCATATCTTTTGCACCAGTTGCGCCTCCGAAGGAGCCCGCCTGGTCACGCGCACCACCCAAGTAGAAGCTCAAGCGGCCATCTGCCGTGAATTTCCCCGCACAAAGCGCCGGACCTTCGGCACTAAGCATGTGGTAGAGTAAGGGATCCCGGTCAAAATCGCTGTACCGGTTTTCCTGATGAGGGGGAATAATATACTGTTCCGAAGCATCGAACTGCTTATTAAAGACAGTACTTGCCATTGGTGCAAGTGAAGCGTGGGAAGCCACTGCTGGCGCGCCCTGTCCTTTTTTGACGGTGTAAACCTGATTAGCGGCAACGTTTTTAAGGATCTCTAGATCGCCGTCAGGCCATTCCAGTAAAATAGAATCTATCCCCACTGGCTGGCCCAGCCCAAAGTGCATCCGATAGTCCATACTGCTTTGGAACCCACGCATCGGCATATGCTCCAGGTATTGCTGCTGCCCTTCGGTAAACACGGTAGCCTTGGTGCCAACCGCTAATGGATTAGCCCCTTCTTGTTCCGGAATCAATTGTAACCAGTT
>JBGCFZ010000106.1:0-5446 GCA_045110355.1 Lewinella sp.
TAGCCAAATGATCATGATCATTACACGCAAAAGGAGTTGGGGCACCAGGAAATCGGATGCAGACATATTGACCAGTCGTGTATCCGACAGTTCCCGCATGTGGGATACTACCGGAAACTCATAGCCGAACTGCCGCCAAAGATTAGGCAACCACATGAGCAGGGCAATGCCCGCAGCCCTCCAGCAATATTTGCTAACCAGCATACTCCTTTGCGAAGTAAGTAAGATCCCCGCCAAAAGACCTACCAGGTAGAACACCACACTGTATTTAGTCAATAGGGCCAAACCGGTGGCGACTCCGAGAATGTACCAGTCTTTTGCCCGCTTATGGTTGATCACTCGTACCCAGGCCAGACCGATCAGCAACCAGCAAAACTGATTGAAGCTTACGGGCTGAAACAGGTTGTTCGTCCCAAGATAAACCGGGGAGAGCAACCAGCCGGCACCTGCCAAAAACTGTGCCCGGTGGTTGCCACCAAACTCCCTGACCATTTCAAAGATTAACCATATGCTGAGCAATCCAACCAGCAATACGGGCAGCTTAGCCGCCCAGAGGGTGCCACCCAAAATCAGCTGACTGATCCCAGCCACCCAGCCAATAACCGGTGGCCCTTCCATATACCCCCACATAGGATGATGCCCTTCGGCGAGGTAGAGGAACTCATCCCGATGGAGGCCATATCCGCTAAGGATGGCAGCAAGATGAAGGAAGGCTTTTACGGTCAATAAGGCCATCAGGCCTTTAACGAAAAGCGACGGTTTGGCGGAAGTGTGTGTCATATCGTGGGTGCTAAGGTGGTTAAAGATGCCTCCTATTCAACTACTACACGAAGTGTTAGCCCTATTTGTTACACCCCGAGGGTTGTTTGAAGCAATTACCTGAAGCTCACCTACTCCACTTCTATGATCCCCGACTCTATGAGCACCCCCCGTGCCTGCACGCGATTGAGGTCGTTAAGATTAAGCACCTTAATGGTGCCTTGCCCGATCTCGGTACGGGCAGCGATAAGCCCCGAAGGACGAAATTGGAAATGTTGACTCCACCTGTCTTTTCGCGGATTATAGAGTCGGATAAGCGCGTCCTTATACTCGTGCCAAGCAGCAATGCTGCTCCCCTTACTCAGGTTACAGAGGCGGCAGGCGAGGGCAAGGTTCCCAAAGGTGGTAGAGCCACCCTGTTTTTCACTGATGATGTGGTCGATATGGTAAGACGCGAAAGCGACTGCCCGGGGTACGCGACAGTACTCGCAGCAATTATCGGCTACTTCGGTGATTTGCCGACGAAGAATAACGGGGATGTAAGTTGTGCTCACGCCTTCATGAGGCGGCGGTAGGCGCGGGCTTTGGCCATCCGTACCATGTGTTCGGCAACGCGGTAGTGCTCCAGTTCAATCTTTTCCTCGAAGGAAAGTTGGCCGGTTTCGTTCTTTGCGGAGAGTTCCTCCAGGCGTAGTTCTTCGGCCTCGTTAGTCTGTAAAGACATGACGGTTTCTGGTGACGGAAAATCCGAAAGAACATCAATAACCCGGCTTAAAAGTTGGCTTTGTGCGGCCATAAGGAAGCGTTGAGTGGTAAATATAACGGTTTTTAGGGGGAGAAAAGTTTTTGGTCCGCAGAATTTGGTGCATCCAGAACGAAATAAGCAGGTTATTTTCTAAGGGCACTCCCCGATATAAAATAGTAGCCCCCAACGCTTTTCGTCAGCTTTTTACTTCAAGTAAGGGCGCGGCCGCAGGTGCAAAGTAGTGGAATAAAGGAGCAAAGGAGCATTAATGCTATCTTGTTCAACTTACCGTAAATCTTAAAATCCGATCATTGATGAACGGCATTAAAATACTAAACCGAGAAATAACCCCGGAAGAATTGGAGCGTATGCAACGCGGATTTGATGAACACACCGTAGACAATGGCGTGGAAGTACAGACTGCCAATAGGTACGGCTTTACCGCCGAGCTAGACGGTGTTTTTATCGGCTGCTCTTCTGGGCTTGCCTACATGAATGGCTCCCGTTGTTCCGGTTGGTTTTACCTGACCGACCTCTTCGTTGAAAAACCATACCGGCGTAGTGGCCTTGGTGCTCAACTTTTGACTGCACTGGAAAACGACATCCGAAAAGCAGGCGTCAAGCACATATGGACGTGGACCGCCGGGTACGAGGCTCCCGGATTCTACCTTAAACAGGGCTACGAAATATTTACAGAAATGGACAATTGGTACTCTGACGGCAGCAGCAGGGTTGGATTTCGAAAACAACTTTGACCCCACATTCTCTGCTCCTCCAAAACCTTTTATTGCACCTGCGGCCGCGCCCCTTCTGTAGTGGTCAGGATTCAGGGGTCAGGATTTAGTAGCACATTTCAGGATTCAGTACTCGAAGGGTAAAACGTCACCCTTTGAATAATGCAACCTGAATGCTGAAACCTAAATACTGAATCCTGAGCCCTAAACCCTTTTCCACAGCCGTTAACATTCCCATCAACATCAATTAGCCGTTTTCCACCCCTTTCTCCAGCCCTTTATGCACAATCGTTGTTGGTAAAAGACCGGATTGGTTCCTGCTGGTATTCCGTACATTTGCAACAAGCCATGGCAAAAGATAAAATTCAAAACCGCCGCGCAAACGGCACCGACAACGGAACCTGGAGCAACCGCAACAGACTGCAGGAGGCCAACCTACCCGAGTACAGCAAGCTGCCGCCACAGGCCCCTGACCTTGAGGAAGCGGTACTGAGTGCCATCCTGATCGAGAAGGAAGCCATGACCAAGGTGCTCGACATTCTGGAGGCTGATTCCTTTTACAAACCCGCCCATCAGGCCATTTACCGCAGCATGCGCCGCCTGTTCGAACGCAGCCAGCCGATTGATCTCCTGATGGTCATGGAGGATCTCAAGAAAAACGAGGAGCTCGAACTCGTTGGTGGCGCCGCCTACCTCGCCCAGCTCACCAGTAAGGTGACCAGCTCGGCCAACATAGAATACCACGCCCGGATCGTGACGGAGAAATTTATTCAACGCGAATTGATCCGAACCAGTACCGACGTCATTAAAAGCGCTTACGAAGACTCGACCGACGTGCTCGACCTGCTGGACAAAGCCGGCAACTACGTTTTCGAGATCACCGAAAGAAACATGGGCAAACAGGTGGCCGACATGGGTACCCTGGCCAACCAACTCCTGGAACAGCTAACGATGCTGCGCGAAAAGGAGGACGGCCTCACCGGTGTGCCGACCGGCTTTACCGAACTCGACCGGCTTACTTCCGGCCTCCAGGGCTCCGACCTCATCATCATCGCTGCCCGCCCGGCCATGGGTAAGACGAGTTTTGTGCTCTCCGTGGCCCGCAACGCCGCCGTGGAGTACGGCCGTGGTGTCGCACTGTTCAGCCTGGAGATGAGTGCTGCTCAGTTGGCCGGCCGTATCTTCAGTCAAGATGCCGAAGTCAACGGCCAGAAGATGCGTAATGGCAAATTTGAAGACGACGAATGGGCCCGCCTGGTCGACGCCATGAACCGCATCGGCGAAGCGCCCATCTATATCGATGATACTGCCGGCATTAACGTTTTCGAATTACGTGCCAAATGCCGCCGCCTGAAACTGGAAAAAGACATCTCGATGGTGATCATCGATTACCTTCAGCTGATGTCCGGCTCTGGCGAGTCCAATAAAGGAATGAACCGGGAGCAGGAAGTTTCTGGTATCAGCCGTGCACTTAAAGGCCTGGCTAAGGAATTGGAAGTACCGGTGATTGCGCTGTCGCAGTTGTCTCGTGCTGTGGAAACGCGGGGGGGGGATAAGCGGCCGCAGCTTAGTGACCTTCGGGAGTCTGGATGTTTGGCTGGAGACACCTTGGTGACATTAGCAGACAGTGGGAAACGAGTCCCCATTGAAATGTTAGTCAAAAACCATCCTGATGGTGGGTTTAAGGTTTGGTCCCTTAATAAAGACTACCAGCTAGTTAAAGCAGAGGTAAGTAATGCCTTTAGCACTGGAATCAAAGAAACGTATGAGTTGACTACGGGGCTTGGTCGCAAAATCCGAGCTACTGCTAATCACAAATTCCTGACGATTAATGGTTGGAAGCGACTTGATGAACTCACAATAGGTGATCATCTTGCCTTACCTAGAAAAGTTAAGTCAACGGAAACACCTGACAGCTCAATTACGGATGCAGAGTTGGCTTTATTGGGCCACTTAATTGGCGATGGCTGTACATTGCCACGACATAGTATTCAATATACCACCCGAGAGCTTGACCTTGCTGAAACTGTAGAAAGGCTTGCAGCTTCTATTTTCCCTGCTGAAATCGCCCCTCGAATCAAATTCGAAGGAAAAAAAGAAGGTAAAAATGGCTGGTACCAGGTTTATCTTTCCTCTACCAAACATCATACGCATGGTGTCCGAAACGCTATTTCGGAATGGATGTCATCAATGAATGTATTCGGCCTTCGTTCTCACGAAAAATTTGTACCGGATGTTGTATTTGGATGTAATAGAGAACAGATTGGTCTGTTCCTTCGGCATCTTTGGTCTACTGATGGCTGCATTAGAATGGTCAGTAGTAAAAACGCTTACCCTGCAGTTTACTATGCTTCAAGTAGCGAAAAATTAGCTCGCAATGTACAGGTCCTTCTAACGAGGTTAGCAATCAACGCCAGAGTAAAGTTAGTTCCACAAAAAACTGGAAGAGATCAATTCCATGTGATTGTGACGGGTAAAAGTGATTTACTACGATTTAGCATCGCAGTTGGAGCAGTAGGTAAATATAAAACCGACTCCTTAAACGAGATCGTCAATTTCCTCGAACCAAGAGTTGCCAATACTAACAGGGACGTCATTCCAAAATCCGTTTGGAGATCCATGGTTGTTCCCGCCATGCAAGAAGTGGGCTTGACTACTCGCAACATGCAAGCAGGAATCGGGATGAATTATTGTGGTACAACCCTTTACAAAACCAACCTAAGTAGAGAAAGGGCTGCACGAGTAGCTTCGGTAGTCAAATCCAATGAACTAAAAAAGTTATCAACCAGCAATGTTTATTGGGACCAACTGATTTCAATAACTAAGGCTAAAACTGAGGAGGTTTACGATCTAACCGTCCCTGGTCCACACAACTTCGTCGCCAACAATATTATCGTCCACAATTCCATAGAGCAAGACGCCGATATGGTCATGTTCCTCTACCGCCCCGAATACTACGGTATTGAGGAAGACGAACAGGGCAACTCCCTTAAGGGTACGGCCACCGTCATCGTCGGTAAAAACCGCCACGGTGAGGCCAAAGACATTCGCCTCGCCTTCGAGAGTGACTTTGCCCGTTTCAGCGATCTCGACGATCCGGACTTCGACCTGCTGCCCGACTCAGCCATACAGGCAGGACAGCCCTATGGATCGACCACCATCCCGTCTAAGATGAATACGGACGAGGAGGATATTCCTTTTTAGGGAA
>JBGCFZ010000107.1:0-3671 GCA_045110355.1 Lewinella sp.
ATTAACAGCAGTTATTTCCTTTGCCATACAGTTCGAACATCCCATTGATCAGCCCCTGCACCTCCCGCCAACGGTCTGGATCTATACAATAGCTGACGCTGGTTCCCTCAATGGTTCCGGCAATTAGACCAACGGTTTTCAGCTCTTTCAAATGCCGGGAGATCGTGGGCTGTGAAAGGTCAATCTCATCGCTGAAATCCCGGGAGATACAGCAATCTACCGTCAGTAACTTTTGCAAGATGGCGACCCTTGCCGGGTGCCCGATGACTTTACACAATTCGGCGATCCTGATTTGATCGGGGGTATAGGCGTCGGTTTTCGTTAGGCCCATAGTGTTTCTTAGTTTAGTAAGGAGAATTAGGTAGTAAAACGCGCAGCGTTTTCAAGAGTCCCTCCCCTGTGGGGAGGGGTTAGGGAGGGGGGGGCTAAGAATCCTCTTTTAACAACATCCGCCACCAGGAACACACCCCTTAGTTTTCTCCGCCACAAAGCTGCTCAACGATACCATCTGTTTGGGCAACGGGATGCCGCAGACACTATTCGCCAGGCAATCCGTATGCTTACTCGTGAGGAGTAAGGTACCGTTTTTACCGGCATTAAGGCTGTACTTTGCGATGGTGTCAGGGCCCTGGTATTCCACTTCAACCTCATGATCTTCAAGGCCAAGCTGTTTCTCTGCCAGTTCAATGATGCTCACCAGCTTGCCGGGATGCAGGCGATGATCGTAGTCGTTGGCACTCCACAGCTGGAGGTTTACCACACGTTCTTCCCGGTACTTACCACCACAGTCGATGAACTTCTTTGTTACCTCTCCTACTTCCGTCACATGAAAGTGGGCGGGGACGCTGGTGCCGTCCGGAAGTTGAAAGAGCAGGGTTTCGTGGGCGGAGAGGTTCGCTTTTATTTGGGAAACGGTCATGGTTATCGAGTTTTCAAGTTATTAGTCAATACAATGATGCAAATATAGCTATATTGCTATTAATAAAACAAGCCTTAAATCAACTTTAATTGCCATCCCCTTGAATTCGGTCTCAAAATGGCTGCCAGGGGAGCCCTCGACCATAAACCATATAAGAAGTTCCTCCCCCACCCTCCACCTAAATGACCCGATAAAATAGACGAAGTTCCTACTGCCTGGTTATGGCAGTAGAGCCACCTCCTTACCGAAGAGTAAGTGCAGCTCCGTGATATCCGAAGACGGGCGATTAACAGGACGTAATTGATTGCTCCGAGTCATTACCGTTTCCAAAGCTACTGTCATGGTCTTGATGTTCTACGGTTTTTGATCAGGACCATCGAATGGAAGAATACTACGCGATCGGATAGGAAGCTTCCACTAAATGCTCAACCTTCACAAATTTTGTATGAAAACCCGCCCCAGCAATGGTAATAACTGGATAAAAACTCATTTGAGCTACCCTTTCTGCCATTTCACCACTTCAACCTTGAGGCAAATACCATATATTTGCTGTTCATACACACTACTTTTCGAGTATTTTATGGCGTGACCCCTACTTTAGGTTGGGGTCACGCCTTTTTTGTATCAGTTCTTTTAATCAGTGGTACACCTAAAAAATGAAGACCAGGTTCAATACGATGTAAAGAAGGGTTAACACGATAAAGGAAACCCGGTCTAGTCTTCTGGATTGTACCATTTTTTTATTCTTCCAAAGTCGTAAGGAGATGACAGAAAGTACGATGCACAACAAAAGAAAGATATAGGTCATTACGTGGATCTTATCCACCAGGGTAAAGGAGGTTGATTGTGGCAAGATGGAATCCACGATGTACTTATTCCCGACCGCAGCAAAGAGCCCGCCTACCGAAAGTCCAAAACGAGGATCAACATCCACCGGATCAATGAAAAAGACCAGGACGGAGATAAAGAACGCCACGTAAATGCCCGTGAAAAGTGTAAAAAAAAGTCCCTGACTTTTTCGCTTTAATTCGAAGTAAACCGTCGCCTGCGTATAAGTGCTTTCTCCGTCCAGCGTAGGATCACCGTAATCGGTCGGATAGACAACTGCGGAGTTACGAACCCCAAAATCAACGATCTCCCAGTTCTTGATGCTGATTTCCGAAAAGTATTTCGTGTTCGCTGTATCAACTTCATACACCAGGCTACCAACATCTCTATCACTTTCTTCTACATCAATCGTCACCACCTGGACGTCAAAGGGAAAGTTCTGTACGTTCCAATCGGCTTTAAAAATAGCGCTAATTTTTTGCGTAGCCCACTGTACTCCCCCCTTCTCCTCTACGAAATCGAGCCGCTTATCCAGTTCCCGAGCTTTCGTCAACTCAATGGTTTCCATTGGCGCCAAAGTGGAATCTGCATAGTTGAACCACAACCAAAAGTCGGCACTAAAGCGCTTTTCGCTCAAATTAAGGTCATAGAGATCAGTGATAAACAACCCAATCTTAACGGTGTCCGGCTGAGCGAAAAGCGTAAAGGGAAAAAGTATAAAAAGAACAGTAGAAGCCAATGCACGGGCCATTAGTATGGATTTTCGCGCAAGGTACAATCGAAGAAGTAGTTCATGATTCACAACTGCTACCCCCCTCATTCTATCCTTCCCTCATTCAATTACGACCGTACCAAAACCCAAGTTCCTGTTCAACATCTGCTGGCAATACCGGTAATTCTGAACGCGGAATCAACAACGAGCTGATGTTGTGCAGGTCTTTAAAGATTTTATGTTTCTCTGCCGTGGCTGCGAGGTAATCATGCCCGGACGATCCCCCCGTACCGATCTTGTTACCAATCATCCGCATCACCATCTGCGCATGACGATAACGCCAGGTCGTGAGCAACTCATCAATATTCATCAACTCGGTCAAGAGGTTAAAGGGAATGTTCAGGATGGGTTTGTCCCGGTACAGGTTGATAAGTAATGCAGCGATGGTTGCCCGGTACGAGAGCCGACATTCACTATTCGCCATCATCCGCTCGTGTTCCTCCTGCGAAAGAACGTGCTTGAAGTAACTATTGGAATCCCCCAACATCTTGAGCCTTAAGGCTTTCATTTTATCGGATAAATATTCGCTACCCGTGATATTTTCTTGCTCTTTAGCCAGCATACGATCTACTGCCGATTTATACGAAGACAAAAAGTCAAATCCTTCAAACTGTAAAAAGGGGGTCCGCTCCAGCCATTTCTCAACCAGCTCAAAGAGGCTACCTCCTTGTTCGATGGCCTCCAGACGTGCCTTTTGTTCCTCCGTAAATACAATCTTATAAGATTTACCGTGGTAGGTCATCCGGTCTTCCTCCCGGAGGCCCAGAGTAGACTCAATCATCCGGAACTGCATACTCTGAAAGCCGGAGGCAGGGAAAAGATAATCCCGGAAATCAAGAAAATCCAATGGCGTCAAGGTCTCCATCACGTGGATTTGCTCGACCATCAGGCTAATAATGGTGGAAATACGTTTCAGTCGCAGCAGCACCGTATTCATATTGTCTGCGTTCACCCGCTCCTCCCGGAACAGTACACAAACAGAATCCAGCTCTGTCATAACCTGCTTGAACCACAGCTCGTAGACCTGGTGCATGATGATGAACAGAGTCTCATCGTGCGCATTCTCTCCCAGCGCCGCACTACGATTGTTCTGCAGCGACAGCAGCTGGTCAATTTCCAGGTACTTATGGTAGTGGATGGTGGCGTATTTTT
>JBGCFZ010000108.1:0-2580 GCA_045110355.1 Lewinella sp.
CGTAAAATAACCATCACCGTCAAGATCGGGGAAGCTAGCTGCAACCAGGGCCGACCGGGTAGCCGGGTCCACTGGTCTTAAGGCTATGGACGATCGTTCCGCTGCAAAACCAACCTCAAATACCCATAAATCGATTGCTCCGTTTCCCGAGTTGGACAACTGGTTGTTGGTAAACCCTAATCGCAACGTTCCTCCCTTACCCAGTGATAGAATTGCAGGAGTTCCCGTGCTGTCTTCCGACCAGTCTGCGACACCAAGTGAATTCTCCAGTGCGCCCACGAGGTTGCCACAATTCTGATCAAAGAGTAATACTTCATCTGCAAAACTGAGGCCGTCCGGGCAGAGATCGCATCCACGGTTGGGGAGGTCTTCGCAGTCCGGATCCTCACAATCGATGAGGCCGTCTCTGTCGTTGTCAATACCATCTGCGCAGGTAAGCGCCCTATTTTCTTGCGCGAACAGACTAATAGAAACCAGCATTAGAAAACAGATGGGCAAGTAACGCATTATGGGATGTATTAACCATTCAACGTTTGACAACGTAAGAATGTCTACCCGTGACTACCGATTTTATGCAATGCAATTGACCTCTGTTGCTGCTTTAACCTTTATGGCACCTGCGGCCGCGCCCAAATCTGCCATGAAAACGAACTCCTCGGTCATGGAGTTACGTCAGAGATCTCATCACATTGGCCGGTGTGAAGAAATCCGTTCTTCATGAATTGCCTGACCGCCAGCATACTTATCGCCAAAAGTGAGTAATATTGGGGCATGTTCCGTTTGCTCGTCATCCTTACAATACTACTTTTTACTCCCGTTCTCTCAGCTCAAGCCGATGCTTTTGATGGCCAGATTACGGCCATAGAGCAACTGATCAAGAAAAAGCGGTTTGAAGTAGCGCGTGCGCAGGCCCGGGCACTGATTGAAAGTGGTATAGAGGCGGAACTCAAAGAAGTGGAGGCAGCGGGTAGATTGTTGGAAGGGCGTACAATTTTGGAAGACCCCGGTAATTCGGCCAAAGACCGGCTCAAGGGTATTCATCAATTACGCAAAGCAGCTCAGGTGTTCAGAAACGAAAACAACCGGGAAAAGGTGGCGGAGATTGTGACTTTACTCACAGAATTAACGGGAGATGGGTCGTTTGACCTGAAGCAACACCCTTCCGTACAAAACAATGATCGGACGTTCATACCGACAGAAGATTCGTTAACAGCGATGAGCCTGGAGGCAATTGTCAATCTGCAGCAAAAAGAAATTATGGCACTGAACGACAGTCAGCTGCGGCAGATCGTTTTACTCGAGCGTCAGCAAATTGCGTTGGATGTCAGTGAGATGGCACGGCTTGATGATAGCCTCCTTTTACTGCGGCAGGAGCAGATCATTGATCGTCAGCAATCGGAGGTAACCACTCAAAAGCTGCAGCGGAATCTCCTGGTTGGATTGTCTCTGGCGGCGCTGATGGTGCTGGGGGTTACCTACTCTCGTTTCCGTTCTTCACAGCGTTTCCGCGCTAAACTGGAAGCGCAGAACGCCATCATCATTGAAGAACGGCAGCGATCAGAGGAGCTGCTGCTCAATATTCTTCCCGTTTCTGTTGCCGCTGAACTAAAAGAAACAGGCAAAGCCACAGCGCGTCTTTATGAATCGGTAACGGTGCTGTTTGCCGATTTTAAGGGTTTTAGTAAAATCGCTGCCTCTACCGAACCAGAGGAGTTGATTAACCTATTGGACGAAGCCTTCCGTGCCTTCGACGGGATTATTGCCGAGCACGGCCTCGAAAAGATAAAAACCATCGGCGACGCCTATATGTGTGCCAGTGGGTTACCCGAAGAAACGGATGATCACGCCCAACGAACCGTGCGCGCAGGCCTGGCGATGCAGGCCTACCTGAGCGAAAACCCAAACTTCGAGGCCCGCATCGGCGTACATTCCGGGCCGGTGGTGGCTGGCGTAGTAGGCAAGCATAAGTTCGTTTACGATATTTGGGGTGATACCGTCAACCAGGCCAGCCGGCTCGAAGTAGCCGGAGAGATCGGTAGGGTAGCGGTATCACGGACGACGTGCGATCTGCTTGGAAAGGAATTTATTTGCACAGCCGCAGGGTCTTTTGAGGCTAAAAATATTGGGCTGATGGAGCGCTTCTTTGTTATTATGGAGTAGGGAGCTGTCGATTTTGGTTTTTTGAAGTTATTCCCTTTTGGGTGCCGTGTCAAGGGGGCTTGCACCTGGGGGGATGCATTTGAAAGTGCAGTAATAATTTTTTAAAAAGTTGGACTGCGGAAGTGCTGTCTTGGGTAACTCGTTGGAAATCAGTTACTCCAACTTTTTGAAAAAATGTAAATTTTCACCAGCCCATCCCCAAAACCCCAAGCAAAAAAATACCCCACTACACAAAAGGGCAACTGCCCACCATGTATTTAGAAGGTTGGATGAACCAGCATCAGCTCCGCTGCAGCCTCAGGAAGTCCTTCATTCATTATTTCTTTTTCCTAACCCGCAACCTTGCGCTATAATGGACTGTTTACCCCAATGAAGGTCCGCAAGTTTACCCACCGCGGAGTCCTAACGGGGACGTACCGG
>JBGCFZ010000109.1:0-8726 GCA_045110355.1 Lewinella sp.
GAAAATGGTGCTTGACGAATGGTTTGACTTCGTCTAGTTCGATGGGGCGGCCGACTTCTACGCTTAGGCTGGTCACGGCCCGGTCGGCATCATCGATGCCGCAGGGAACGATGTTGTTGAAGTGCGTGAGGTTGGGGCGGACGTTGAAGGCGAAACCGTGCAGGGTTGTCCAACGACTGAGGTGGACGCCGATGGCGCAGATCTTGCGGCGCGGCTGCCGCCGCGCTGGGTCACCGGGCAGCCAAACACCAGTGTATCCTTCATCTCTTTCAGCCAGGACACCAAAATCAGCACAGGTCCGGATGACGACCTCCTCCAGACAACGCACATATTTGTGTACGTCGTTAAAAAATTCGTCCAGGTCCAGAATCGGGTAGGCGACCAACTGGCCGGGGCCGTGGTAAGTAATGTCTCCACCACGGTTGATCTTGTGGAAGGTGAAGCCTTGTTCCTTAAGCTGCTCCTCATTCAGGAGCAAATGATCCACTGAGCCCGATTTGCCGAGAGTGTAGACGGGTGGGTGCTCAACAAAGAGTAAGTGGTGGTATTGTGGCTCCGGGGCATTTCCGCTTTTCACCAGTTCCCGGTTAGCCTTTTTACGGGCTACGGTGGCGGCGTGGATTTCCATTTGCAGGTCCCAGGCTTGCTGGTAGGGCATCCGGTTGAGGTCCTTGAAGAGAACAGCAGGTAAGGGCGTAGTTTGTGGCATGGCTGAAGTGAGAACACTTTAGTGGTCGTTTGGATTAGCGAAGTCTCGAAACCCTTGCTCCTCTTACCGTCTTTGCACCTGCGGCCGCGCCTTATTAGTCGGTAGCAAAATAGTCCATAGTCAGGTAGTCGTCCAAAACCATCTGACTATGGACTATCTAACCACGTGACTACTTAATAATCAGCGGAGCCGTGGTCATAGACACCCCACTGCTGAGGCGCAGAAAATAAGTTCCGGCGGGCAACTTCGTGGACAGTTCCAATGGCAATTGGTGGTTACCAGCAGGCAATTCTCCAAGGTTGCGGTGCAGCACCTCGCGCCCAGCCACGTTGAAAAGACTGAGGCTTGCCGGGCCAGCCACCGGATGCTCGTAGGCCACCGTTACCCGCTCGGTGGCGGGGTTGGGAGACACGGAAAGCCGAAATTGGTCGACAATGGCGTTGTCCACGTCCGTTAGGTTAGTCGGCACAGCCACTCTGAAGTTGACGTCCTCCGGTACTGGCTGGTTATCACGATCAAAGGTGTCGTAAGAATAGCAGGCCACCGGGGCGTAGCTGCCCGGGCGAATGAAATCATAAGTGAGGGTAAGTTGTACACTGGCGATGGTGAAAGGGTCGGCTGTCCCTAATGCACGATTGTAATACCGAAATTCGGAAAAAGTCTTGTAAACGGCCACTTCATCGTACTCCGCGAACCACGTCTTAAGACTGCCGAAACCGGCATAAACTCTGGTCTCGGTGTAGAAAGTGGAGTCTTGGGTGCCAAAATCAGGGTCCTCCTCAACGGTAATGGTAGAAGACCTGGTAGTGTCACCAAGCATCTGTCCGAAAACAAAGACCTGCTCGGGCATTTCAAGCTTCTCGATTGCGATGTCTCCGGAAAAAAGGTCAAAGTCCGATTCCGCCAGCAGGAAAACACCTTCGTCGGTAACATCAATTACGTCACGGAGGGCGAATTCATTTCCGTCCTCGTCCCGTTCTGGGAAAACAAAACTAGACAGTACCGCAGTCTCGGGCAAGCTATCAAAGGCCGGTTCGTTGGTTCCGGTGGGGACGGCAAGGATATCGATTCGGCTCAGGCTGTCGAGCGAAATATCTTTGACGGGGATTTCAAAATCTTCATCTATGAGGTCTCCCACTGCGGTAAAATCGTAGGCCATGAAGGTACCCACCTCTGGAACGGGGAATTGGGCGGAAGGGATAGACAAGAAGAAAAGAGACCAGGAATCTCCGATGGTGGGGGCATTTGCCTGACCGATAACAGGCTGGGCCTGACCAAGCGTGGACACGGCGATAACCGTGATTAAGGTGTAAAATAAACGCATGTGTAATAGGATTTAAAGGCGTGGTGTCTTGTGCAGGCAGGTACCCGGGTTGGCACCACTTGTTAAAAAGGGTAAAAGAAGTTGGAGCGTAACCACTACATCAAGAAGATGTAAAAAGCATTGTCTTTCTTCTTCAATTGAATACGTTGACTTCGGAATATGATTCCTGCAATACTGCAAAAGTAAATAGGAGTAGTTGGTTTCCTCCCTCTTTGTACAAGAATTATTCACAAAATTCTTAGCAGCGGGTACCAAGTTGTTTAAGACGCTGACCAATTAGGCGCGGCCGCAGGTGCAGGACATCGTTTTTAGAAGCAAAGAGACAGCGCCACTACTCCCCAATCGTCAGCACGATCTTTCCCACATTAGCATTAGCCTCCATGTATTTATGCGCATCGGCGACTTCTTCCCAGTCGTAGATGGTATCCACCAGCGCACGGACGGACCGGTCGGCAAAGGCCGGCCAGGCGCGTTCCCGGAATGCGGCGACTAACTCGTGCTTGTAGGCCTGGGACCGGGAGCGGAGGGTGGTCCCCGTTAGTTGCAGGCGTTTGCGCAAGACTGGGGCCATGCTGAAGCTATCCACCTGGGCTCCGCCCAGGAAGCCGAGGCTGACCATCCGGCCTTCCATGGCCAGGGCCTTGAAGTTCTTTTCGAGGTAGGGGCCGCCGATGAAGTCAAGCACGACGTTTACGCCCTTCCCGTTGGTATGGTCAAGGGCTGCTTCGGCAAAGTCTTCGTTTCGGTAATCGATGCAACGCTCCGCCCCCAGGTCCAATAACGGTTGGTGCTTCATCCCACTTGCCGTAGCGATCGGGTGAGCACCGGCCAGCTTAGCCAGTTGGATGGCGGCGGTTCCTACCCCACTCGCGCCGGCGTGGATCAAAACGGTTTCTCCGGGCTGTAATTTGGCGATCAGGTGCAGGGCCTGAAAGGCGGTCAGAAAGGCCTCCGGAATAGCGGCGGCTTTCGTGAAAGACATATTACCAGGGAGCTTCAGCAGCATCTCGGCATCTACGGCCACCTGTTGGGCATAGCCTCCGCCGGGCAGCAGAGAACATACGTTGTCGCCCACTTCAAAGTCCGTTACACCTTCACCTACTTCAATGACGGTTCCCGCCATTTCCAGTCCCAGAATGTCCGTCACTCCGGGAGGCGGCGGGTATTTCCCTTCCCGTTGCAGGATGTCGGCGCGGTTCAGCGCTGTAGCAGCTACGTAGACGAGGACCTGCCCTGGAGCAGCTACCGGGTCGGAGACTTCGGTGATCTGGAGTTGGTTGGCGTCGCCGGGGGAGGTTATGGTGATGGCTTTCATGGGGCAAATCTAGGAACTAGGAGCTAGAAACCGGGCAGCAAGAACTAGAAACTAGGATCTAGTGTAAACTAAGTTTTCATATGTAGGGGCAGGGCTTGCCGCGAGGGTCGCCCCTACTGGCTTACCATCATAAAGGCCGCGAACGCAAAAACAACCTCTGGTGGCCGAGGCCACATAATGCTATTTCGACAGATATCTCTTCCTAAACTTACTTGGAATCTCATTGGTGATTTTCTTAAAAACTCGATTGTAGTAAGACAAACTTTGAAAGCCTGAATTATAACAAGCATCGCTTACACTTTCACCCGTCATTAAATATCGTTTGGAATGACTTATTCGATAGCGATTCAGAAATTCAATAAAAGTATATTTAGTCGTTTTTTTAAAGTATCGACAAAAAGCCTCCTTGGTCATAAAACAGATCTTTGCGATCTCTTCCAGTTCAATTTTTCGATGGAAATTTTCATCAATAAAAGCATGGACCATCCGCATTCTTTTCTGCTCCTTATCATTGAATTTGCTTTGGTGAGGCTTTTCATGCAATATTTCAACCAACTCTATTTCAGCCATCAATTGCAGTATTTCCAACAGCTGCAGGTATTGTTGGAAAGGGTCTAAATGCTCCAGATTAAACAATCGCTCTCCAATAAGAGGAACCGATTTCCCGGAGAACGCCACCCCCCTTTTAGACTTATCAAATAGCCTTTTTATAGCGACCAGTTCTAGCGCATCGGTAAAGTGCTGCTCTACAAAATCTTTACTGAGGTGAACCACTACTTCTCGATATTCCCCCTGGACACCATAATCAAAATTCAGATGAGGAATATTTGAGCCGATCAAAACCAAATCACTCCCTTCGTAAGTTGAAACGTGATCACCTACATGCCGAGGACCGCTTACCCCTTCAATATAAACCAACTCATATTCAGGATGAGCATGCCAAAAGAACAAATCACTCAAACGAGGATTGAACATCATGCTGAAAGAACGATTCGCCTGATTGGTTATAGTTTCGAGTTGAGCTTCCATATTTATACAAAAATGAACTTCTATCAGTATTAAATCTCAAAATAATCAATATTGTACAATTTACAGCTAAAAACGGTAAAACGCTCCCTAAGGCTCTTCTGTAGATTTGCAGTATCGTTCGAAAGAATAAAAAGCCATGAAAACAGAAAATCAACCAAAGGCAACGACCATGATACCCGACAACCAACATGAAAACATTCCAGGGAACCCCTCCACAGCTAAAAGCAGTGATGTAAGACTAAGAGAAACCGCTACCGCAGCCTCCTTACGAGTGTTAACAATGGAGGATTGGAAATTCTGGAAACACAACGGCTACGTAATTATTAAGCAAGCTGTTCCTCGTGAACAGGCAGAGGCAACGGCTAATTTCCTTTGGGAGTTTGACGAAAAAGACCCTAAGAACCCTGAAACCTGGCATGCTGCTCCACGAGCGGAGATGCAGATGAAAGAACTTGCAGGAACCGGCATGGTAGAAGTTTATAATAATCAACACCTTTGGAACAACCGCCAAACGCAAAGGCTGTATGATGCCTTTGTAGACATTTGGGGAATGAACGAACTATGGGTAACGATTGACCGCGCTAATTTGAACTTCCCAATACGCCCAGAACATGAATATAAAGGCTTCATCCACTGGGACTATGATCCAGAAACGAAACCTCAAAATGTGCAAGGTGTGTTAGCACTCGCTGACCAAAAAGACGAGAACATGGGCGGCTTTCAATGCATCCCGTGGCTATATCGCAATTATGACACTTGGAAACTAACCCAACCTGAAGATCGCGACCGATTCAAACCTGACATTACAGGGCTAGAAGACAAGCTGATAAAAGTACCGTTAGACGCAGGAGATTTATTGATTTTCAATAGTTCTGAACCCCACGGTATTCGCGTTAATAATTCTACCGACAAGGTTAGAATAGCCCAGTACATTTCAATGATGCCCGCTCAAGAGGACAATCAAGCATTAAGGGAATGGCGGGTTAATTCATGGAAGGATCGCATTGCTCCAGAAGGCTATGCTTTTCCTGGCGACCCCAGAAATTGGGAACAAACTAAATATGGAAGAGCTGAATTAACCGACTTAGGCGAGAAATTGCTGGGGCTAAAAAAGTGGTAATCCATGGATTTAAAGCTTAAAGGGAAAACCGTTTTCATCAGTGGTTCGACCGCCGGAATTGGTTTTAGTGTTGCACAAACTTTCTTACAAGAAGGCGCTACTCTATACATCAATGGTCGGACCAACCCATCTGTGACCAAAGCAATTGAGCGATTAAAAATCAAAGCAATATGTACTTGAAAAACATTTTACTAATCAACCTACTTTTCGTCCTTTTCACATGCTCATCTTGTGAGAAAAAGGTCGATACGCAACAAGAGGAAACCACAGAAAAAGCAACAACCGTGAAGGAACCTGAAAGCAAGGAAAGATTACTTCGCCATGTAGTTATCTTTAAATTTAAAGACGACGCAAGTGAAGAAGATGTCAACAGATTAAACGAAAGCTTCAATGCCTTAGCATCATCAATTCCTGTTGTTAAGGATTTTGAATGGGGACTTAACGATAGCCCAGAGGACTTTCATCAGGATTTCACGCATTGTTATATATTGACATTCGCCTCTGAAAATGACCGTGACAACGTGTACACCCCACATCCACAGCACCAAGCATTTGTCAGTAGTTTGCAACCACATTTGGAGAAAGTATTTGTAGTGGACTATTGGACCAACCCTTAGAGCGTGTCTAAATTTAACACTTCGGGCTACCTGCGCCACCACGTAGTAGCAGCGAAGCTAAATATTCTCCTGATCTTCGTTGCTTCTTCGGTCACTTGGCTACGGCCAAGCTCCCTCATCGCGCCTCAATAAGAACAATATTTGTCAGCAGTCGCCTCGAAAGCTAATTTTAGACACGCTCTTAAGGTGTTTTTATAAAAAAGCAAGTATGGACTTCCTAGACTTCACAATAATCGCGATTTACTTTGGCATCATATTATGGATCGCCAAGTGGGCAGCGTCTAAAAAGGACAACACTGAATTTTCATCCGTAGACTATTTCTTAGCAGGTAAAAACCAAGGATGGTTGGTGATTGGAGCGTCTCTTTTTGCGTCCAACATCGGTTCTGAAATCATATTAGGCGTCTCAGGTGCTGGAGCACGGGCAGATATGCCGATGGCTAATTTCGAATTACTGGCCTCCCTCATTCTGATTTTATTCGGATGGGTGTTTGTCCCTTTCTATTTGCGATCTGGCGTCTACACCATGCCCGAATTCCTGGAAAAAAGGTACTCTTCGGCATGCCGGACGTATCTCTCCGTCGTTTCGGTCTTGGCATACATCATTACCAAGATTTCTCTAATCATTTTTGCGGGTGCGCTAGTCTTTGAAGTCTTGGGCATTCCATTCTGGACCGGTGCCATAATTACGGTAGTTATCACAGGCCTTTACACCGTTCTAGGCGGCCTTAAAGCCGTGATTTACACAGATATGGTACAAGCTTTTATCCTGATTTTAGGAACGGTTGTTGTCACCATTTTCGGACTGTACGAATTAGGAGGTTGGAGCGGTTTGATGGAAACGCTCTCCCTTGCTTCATTGGAGGAAGGAAAGCCAAGTACTGGCCAATTCTTCAATCTCTGGCGCCCAATGGAGGACACCAATTACCCATGGACAGGGATGCTATTCGGTGCCCCCATTTTGGGCGTCTGGTATTGGTGTACTGACCAGTACATTGTTCAACGCGCACTGTCCGCCAAGGATGTAAATAATGCTCGAAAGGGCGCGCTGTTCGCAGGCTACTTAAAGCTATTACCTGTCTTTTTATTCTTCATCCCCGGTGTCATTGCTTATGCTTTATTGCAAGATGGTACGATTTCGTTCTCCCTGGAGGACGCCGACCAGGCCTTGCCTGCACTCATCACTCAAATACTGCCAAGTGGCCTAAAAGGCTTAGCCATTGCGGGCCTATTAGCAGCGTTGATGAGTTCACTGTCTTCAGCGTTCAACTCTAGTTCAACATTATTGACCATTGACTTTTACCAAAGATATCGGCCCAATGCCTCGGAGAAAAACTTGGTTCGTTTTGGTCGATTGGCAACCATCATACTGGTCATTCTCAGTCTGGGCTGGATTCCATTTATGGATGCATTAATGGACGGTGGCATCTTCCATTACCTACAAAGCATTCAGGCATACATTTCCCCTCCAATCGCGGCAGTTTTTTTGCTGGGGTTGTTTTTCAAATGGATAAACTCCCGTGGTGCCATCGTAACGCTATGGCTCGGCTTCGCTATTGGCATTTCCCGACTAGTATTGGAGTTCCTAAACAACAGCGAAAGTATATCAATTGCCCCAGACGGTGCAATAAGCTATTTCCTAGGCATCAACTTCTTGCACTTTGCTTTATTCTTATTCATTTTCTGTTCAGCCGTATTAATGCTGGTCAGCAAAATGGGGAAACCTCAACCAATCGAGTCATTGGTATTAGTTACTTTCCAAAGCAAATCCGGATCAATCCTCCCTTCTTTGAAATGGACTTCGGATGTGATTTTGTCGGTTGTCCTGGTAATCCTAGTGCTGCTTATCTGGCTGGCATTTAGTCCGATTGGTATTGGATGATTTTGTATCGCTCAATAGTCCACCCACTGGTGCATAGTCAACCAACACCGGAGGCTGGACTATTGAGCGACACCAACTACTCCACCCCAATCTCAAACCCATCAACCGGCAAGCCCTCTTTAGAAAACAAATTTCCATCAGGGTTATCGGCCCAGTTGTACCGAACCATGGTGATGCCCGTTCCCGCCGGGTTCACAATCGCAACCATATTGTCCGCTGGATCAAGCAGAGCCTGGGCAAAGTGCCATTTGCCAGCCTTGTCCTTCACGGTGAACCCCGTAGCGTAGGCGTAGCGGTCTTTGGATTTTGTTATCAGTCCGCCGCCGATGTTTTGGAATTCCAGCACGGTCATGCCTTCAATTTTGTGGACCTTTTTGAGTGAGGGGCTATCAGCCACCACCTTCTTCCCGTAAATATCCTTCAGGGCGTGGAGCGACAGCCTGCGGCCAACCTCCCACTTGTTCTTGGGGTGAATGTCGTCCGCTTCGCCGATGTCGGTGATGATGGCCTGCCCGGTCAACGGCAGGTCTGTAGCAGCTGTTTGGCTTTGCCGCAGGATGGCCCAACCTGGTTCGTTAGGAGAAGATACCGCTGCTTTGAAGTTGGCTAGTTGAACCCAGTAAAAAGGCAGTTTGGCGTTATTGAAGAAGCCGCGCCACTGGTTCACCAGGCCGCGCATCAGGTTGGCGTACTTCTTGGCGTCGGCAGGGCCAGCGTTGCTCTCACCCTG
>JBGCFZ010000110.1:0-4453 GCA_045110355.1 Lewinella sp.
GCCAGTTGGGTTAAAGGCCATGTTGACAATGGACATCGCACTCCGTGTTCCACGTTGCCCACCTACCCCAATCGCCAGAGCTCGACCGTCGGTAAATGCCTTCTCCTGCAGATGGCAATCAGCGCAGGCAAAGGAACTGTCGCGGCCCATAATCTTGTCGTAAAACAAGCGTCGCCCCAATTCAATTCCCTCTACCGTCAACGGATTAGTTTCGTCAACGATTGGCCGGGGCATATGATCAGGCACCTCTAAGGTGAAAGCTGTTGGTATTGAGGGACCGGTGATCGCCCGATCCTGTGGCTCCACCGGACAGCCTTCGCACGGCAAGGGTGGATCCGGCTCACAGCTGCCAGCCACGAAAAGCGTAAAGAGGAAAAATAGGAGAAGGAAACGGGACATAGTTAGGGAGTCAGAGAGTCAGTAGTCAAACAGTCAGAGAGTCAGAGAGTTGGTAGTCAAAGAGTCGGAGAGTCGGTGATATTTCGCCGTGACTCTCTGACTCCTTGACTACCTGACTCTCTGACTAACAAAAGAAGTATCCGTAAGGGTTTGTAAAAAAGCGACTAATGCACGGTGCTGGTCGGGTGAAAGACCAAGGGGGATGATGTTCGGGTCTTTGTTTTCGGCGTATTGACCGCCTGAATTGTAGTGGTCGACCACTTCCTCCAGGGAATTAAACCGACCATCGTGCATATAGGGGCCGGTTAGGGCAACGTTGCGTAAGGAAGGTGTCCGAAATTTTCCGTTGTCGTACTTACTTCCCGAAACCGGCCCCCGGCCGGCGTCAGTGAAGTCGTCAAGATCATGAACCTCATCCAAACCGTTATTGAAAAACAGTTGATTCGTAAAATGCGGAGGAATGTGGCAATGGGCACACTCTCCGGTGGGGAGATTGGCGAATTTACCCGGATCGGCTTCATCGGCCAGGTCAAAAAAGATGGCGTTACCCAGTGCTTCTTCCTCAGTGAAGGTCGCTGCTCCACGCTGCACCCTATCGTATTTTGAATCGGACGATATCAGACTGCGCTGGTATTGTGCCAGGGCTTTGCCCACGTGATCCGGATTCAGCTCCGCCATTTCCTGTAGCCCAAAGGCACGTTTAAACTGTGGCCAGTAATTGGGGTGCCTCCGCAGTTTACTGATCAGCAGTTGCCAGCTGCCCCCCATTTCGTTTGGTGCGGCTACGGGGTGCAGGGCTTGGGCCTCGAGGTCATCGGCGCGGCCATCCCAGAAGAGGGTTTCGTGGAGGTAGCCTACGTTGGTGAGGCCCGGCGCGTTGCGCCGCCCCACCCGCCCGTTGATGCCGACGCTGATGGCAACCCCATCGGTAAACGCCCGTTCCGGAAGATGGCAGGTACCACAACTGATCGTAGAATCCGCCGACAGTAGTGGATCAAAGAAAAGGGCTCGCCCCAGGGCCAGCCCTTCCTCCGTAGTCGGATTATCCGGGGGATAAATAATTTTTGCGAAGGCCTCCGGCTCGGGAATCTCCATCGGGGTTGGCCCCGGAGGCCGACAGGCAACCAGTAAGCAAAGAAGTACCGCCGAGAGGGAGGACCGGACCATCCTTGTCTGTTATTTAACGAACCTGTAATTCAAATTGCCCCGCCAAGCGGTCCCAAATATCTTGCCCAATGGTTTGGTTCATACCGTGGATGCGCTGCTGGTCCCGATTGGAAATATCAAAACTCTCCGTATCACTTGCCAGCGCTTTCAACACATCGGCAACAATATCCAACTCCGGGTTGGCGGTGCTGCTGATGGCAAAGTCCCCATCAAAAGTAATGGTCGTATACAGTGCATCGCTACCTAAATGGTACGTAAGGCCGGTGTCAAAAGTACCGTCGTTTTCAAGGTCGGCATTGGCTTCGATCTTAGCGAAAACGTAGCGGGCATTGGCATTCCAGAACTGGACTTCGTTGAGGACAAAGTCCGCAGAAAATTCATTCGGGTCCATCGCGTTGAGCTCAGGTTTAACCCCCAGGCCAAAACGCAGACCGACGTAATCACCCGCCGGCACATCGTATGTTCTACTGGCCACCGAACCATCCGTTTCTGCCTGGTAGCGGATCAGGTCTATGTCCGCCAGGCGAACGGCAGCCCCCCCATCGGCAGGAAGCAGCTCCAGGTCGGAAATGTAATACTGAAAAAGTGTTGCCTTTAACTTGGGCCCCGTTGGGTAGTCGTACGTAATACTTTGAATACTCAGGTCAGTATCATCATACTCCGCACGAAAATTGATCGTAGTCGATACATTCCCATTGGTAACGGAATCATCATCGTCCATACAAGCGGTAAATGAGAAGATGGCAAAAAACGCCATCAAGCTTAATAAATACTTCATCTGATAGTCTTTTGGGCGGGAGCGCGGGTGCGAAGCCAGGTGGTTAAACAGCAAACAAACCTTTCCGCCAATAAACATTCCGGAGGCAAGGATAGATACTTAAGGGAACCAATTCTTTTGTTTGCCTGCCGACCTAAAACCACTTCCGCAACCGCAATACCTGAACAGGTGCCTGGTACTGAAAGGTGAAGCTCACTTCATCAAATTTAGGCAGCCGCAGCCGGCTTTTCAGCTTTCCACTAAAGGCCCAGGGCTCGGCCGGCAACCCAATGAAGTTGGTATCAAACTCCCCATTATCGTTTTCATCATGGAAGATACCCAAGGCATACTCTTTTCCAAAAATCATATCCGGGATTTCGATCATTGCCTTACCGGCACTAGTAACTTTGACGGCCACTAAGCGCGCTTTCTCACGATCAAGAAAATCGTCAGCCGATTCATAAACACCCACCCAAATGGTTCCTTCTCCTTGCCGAACGTTGTCAACAGAAAAATAAAGGCTCCCCTTCATGGGCTCTTCTCCTGCATCACCACCTGACCAAGACACAGTAACCGCAGGAAGTACCGCAGCCAAGCTCAGGCAGAGCATTAAAAGAAGAGATCGTTTCATATTAGAGGAACGATTTAGCCACAAATATGGATGAACCGAAGTCCGCTTTAGATTGTCCGATGCCGACTTTTAACGCTTCTTAAGGCAACTCACCAAACAAAAGCGGCCCTCCGATCTGGAAGGCCGCATAAAGAATTCATTTGGGGGTTGGGTTAGAGCTTGTTGGGCCATTCAGTTCAAAAAGGCCGATTTTGGACGATGAGCGAAAGTCCCAACAAGCTCTTTAATATTCTGATTTATCGATGGCATAAGGAACTATCCGCTCAGGATTATTGGGATAAACACCTTTAAGTGAAACTGTTCCTTCGGCGCTTTGCAGCGCTTTCTGAAAATCTTCGGTATCCCGAACCTTTCGATCATTGACCTTAGTGATGATGAATCCGGGACGAATCCGGGTTTGCTCCGAGAGGATACCACCTTGTATATCTGCGACGGTAACACCACCGGAGATGTTTAATTTTTCCGCCGTAGCGTCGTCAAGACTAACAAATTCTGCGCCGAATTCAGACACTGAGGTTGGTTTTGGCGCGGGACGAACCACATCCGTGGTCCCATCTGCATTCCGCAGACGGGCGGTAGCAATGCGTTCTTCGCCGTCGCGTTCATAGCTGATCTTCACTACGTCGCCCGGCCGATGGCGGCCCAGCTGCTCCAGCAGTTCACTGTTGCGCAGGGTGACGACACCGTCTACACCAGTGATCACGTCGCCGTTTTTAAGGCCAGCTTCTTCCGCCGCACTCTCTTCAGTTACTTCGGAGACCAGGACACCATTGTCGCGGTCAATTCCAAATTCTTCCGCCCGTGCGGTGTTCAGTTCCAGAATCCGTGCGCCCAGCAGGCCTCGCTGTACGATGCCAAACTCACGCAGGTCTTCCACCACCTTTTTCACGATGGCCGACGGTACGGCAAAACTATAGCCGGCAAACACGCCCGTCGGGCTGCTGATGGCGGTATTGATGCCTACCAGGTCGCCGTTGATGTCGACCAACGCACCACCACTGTTACCGGGGTTTACCACGGCATCCGTTTGGATGAAGGATTCAATGGCCAGCTCGCCGCCGCTGCGGCGTACGATGTCGATGCTACGGCCTTTAGCCGAAACGATGCCAGCAGTTACGGTACTGGTCAGGCTGAAGGGATTCCCCACAGCCACCACCCATTCGCCTACCTTCAGCTTGTCGCTGTCGGCAAATTGAACGGTGGGCAGGTTGGTTTCTTTAATTTTTATCAGGGCAATGTCGGTGGTCGGGTCTACGCCGACGATCTCCGCATCGTAAGTCCGCTGATCGTTCAGGACCACCTGGAGGTCTTCCGCACCGTCTACTACATGATTATTGGTGGCGATATAGCCATCTGCACTGATGATGACGCCGGAGCCACTGCCTTGTTGCAGCGGCGCTTCGCCTCCCTGTCCGCCTTCTCCGGGGTTGCCGAATAAGTCACGTAGTGATTCAGGAATTTCATTCGGGTCAAAACCACCACGGCCACCGCCACTTCTT
>JBGCFZ010000111.1:0-10964 GCA_045110355.1 Lewinella sp.
GGAGAATCTAAAGATCAGCTTGTTGCCCACAGCGAGGTCGAAGCACTGACCATAGCCACCGGAAAATGGCGATCCTTAGATTCTTTGAACCGAGGTCGTCATGGCACCGGCATCATCCATTACGAGGGACAACTGATCATGGCTAGCGGTTGCGGACACCATGGTGGATCGCCTGAGTTGGCGGATATTATCGCTAAGGGATTAATCAGTGACTGAATCTTTAGCGAAACCATCACTCAAATATCCGCTCTAAAACCAAATCATCCAGCACCATAGCAGGCTGTGTGCTCCCGCCGTTCCAAAAACTAACCACCACCTGGTCGGCACCATCGTCTGGTACCTTGGAGTCGATCTGAAGTTCGCGGCGCCAATCGTGGTTGAGGAGGCGATGCATCCGGATGAGGCGCTTTTTGACCTCTACCCCATCCCTTCGGTAAGCAAGGATCATCTGGGCGTGATTGTCGCGATTACCACGGGTAGCATTGATCTTAGCTTGTACCCGCGCCCGCAGCCAGGTTCGTGGTGGCAGGTCAATATCAATGACGAATTCGGGGCTGTTTTGGTCCTTTCCTTTTAAACAAAGAGAGCCGCTACCGGAGATGGGGTCCAATCCACAATTTTCAGCTGAGCGGTCTTCAAAATCAGCGGTAAAAAGTGCCGCTGTTTTGCTGGGTATAGCGGTGTAGAACTCACGGGTATCGAGCCGGAGTTGGTCTTCCGGGTCTCGTTCAAATTTGTAGAGTGTACGCCAGAAGTAGGCGTTGTTCATCTGTTCGGTCAGGTAAAGACCGCCACGATGGGCCTGGTGGGTGTAGTAGAGGTTGTGCCAGATGAAGAGGGCGATGATGGCGGCTAGGAGGTATTGGCTCCAATGATGTTTTGCCCTCTCCCCCGGCCCCTCTCCTCTGGAGAGGGGAGACGGCTCAGACGGCTCAGACGGCTCAGACGGCTCAGACGGCTCAGACGGCAAATTACTACCTAGTGCGCCTTCCATCGGTAGCTTCCCTGCTTCTTTTAGCGGTCCCTGCACCCGCGGCCGCGCCCAGAAAATCCACTGCAGAAATGCGGTCAACGGGAAAGCAAGCACAGCGTATTCCTGGACCATAGTCCGCTGCCCCAGGCTACCGCCATACCACCAAACACTCCAACTGAAGGCCACGTAAATGAACAGTAGTGCGTGGATAAAAAGGGCCGGAAACAAGTCACGCTTTTGGCGCAACAGCGGCCAAAAACCGATGAGCCCAAAGACCATCAGCGGGGTATAAATAAGCCACCCTGCCTTATAGCTGAACATCCCTTCATTCAGGTGCGGGCGCAGCCAATCGAAGCCCTGATCCTGGTAGCTGTACACCAACCAATCGCCACTTACGTACTTCCAGTAAAACAATTGAATCGAGCCGATGAGCAAGGTAACTACGGCGGCGGCGGCAAGCTTTTGCCAATGCATACCAAAGAACGTAAGCCGCTCCCGGAGTGCCCCCTTACGGCTTAGCTCCAGCCCCCAAAGTAGTGGGAGCAGTGCCGCAATGATCTCGGTGGGCCTGGTCAGGGCCATCAGGCCAATACAAGCACCGATCAGTAAGGCTTTGGGCCAGGTGGCGCGGACGTAGAAGCGATGGGTCGTTAACAGCAGCAAGGCGTACAGCGTAAACACATTGTTGTGCGTCATTGCGCCGTCGATGGCAGAATAGTTGAGGTAATTTGTTCCGAAAACAATCAGTACCAGCGTCAGAGCAACCGCCCCCTCCCGGAAGTATTCCCGGAGCAAAGTCATCAACCAAAACAGGCCTAAGAAACTGACGATCAGGCTACCCAGCGAAATCATGAACTGATAAGGCAACGAAAATCCATCAGCAGGATAGGCAGCACTCGCCGATGCCCAAACGTGGGCCAGCGCAAAGAAAGGCGTATACATCACTGCCTGACCAATGCTGTATTTCATCACCTTATTTCCCGATTCGTGGGTAAACACCTGGTACGGATCGGCAGTTGGCCGGTACTCTTTAATGACCTCATCGAGAAACTTAACCTCCTTGAGGTCTTGGTAGATGAAGGCCGCCGGCAAATACATGTAATACCCACTCACATCGTAACTGATCGTCGCCTCCGCGCCGTCCTGTTGCCACTTGGGGTAGTAGCAGAAATGTACTAAGGCAATGAAGCCGTAGCAAAGGAGCAAAGTAATGGTTGCTGGACGCATTGGGGCGAAGTTAGCTTATAGTTGGTAGTCGGTAGTAAAGTAGTCGGTAGTAAAGTAGTCGGTAGTGTGTGCAAATGAAGGCAAATGCGAGCTATTTCAAACGGCGATAACCGTCACGAGCGCTAGCGAGCATTTTTGCAGCTCGTTAGAGCTTTATAGCACAGGCCTGCGTTTTAACGCTGGTAAGGCTCCCATCTCTTTTTATCAGCTTGTACAATTTGTGATACACACGTCGGTAGTTGCTGCCGCATGTGATAGCTCGCTCCACTCGTTTTTGGGCAGAAGTGGGAGCGGATCTGAATCGCAGATTTTAGCAGATTACGCGAGTTAACATAGATTCCAGATCATGATGATGGTGGTAGGGCAATCGCGATCTTGAAAAGTAAACATTACCTTACCGAAAAAAAGTATCATGCGCTTCCTACCCTTGTTTTTCGTCTTATTATTTGTCTTTTCTTCGTGCACGCCAAAAGCCAAGGTTTTCGGCACGGAAACGGGCCAGTTTGGCGCTAGTTTTGACCATTATGCCATCAATGTCGACAACCTAGACGAAAGTGTCGCCTTCTACCAAAAGGTGCTGGGTTTGGCGGAGATTTACGACGGCACCGAAAAAGAAAATATCCGCTGGCTGAGCCTTGGTAACGGGATGAGCCTGCACGTTATCGAATCTGACCGCAGTCAGGTTCGGTTACAAAAGGGGGTACACCTCTCCATTTCCGTCAGGGAATTCGACAAATTCGTACAGCACCTGCGGGACATCAATTTACAGTTTTTTAGCTGGCAGGGGGTACCGATGCAGTCTAACGGTCGGCCGGATGGGGTTCGGCAGGTTTACTTTAAGGACCTGGATGGGTACTGGACGGAGGTTAATGATAGTCGGGTAGTGGGTAATTTGTAGTGGATAGTTGCTGCCGCGAAGGGGAGCTCGCTTCGCACGTGGAAGGGAATCATTAAGCACAAGCGGAGCGAGCGATCACATGCAGCAGCAACTACCTACTACGAACTACCAACTATAGACTAACTAAGCGCTTCCAGCGCTTTCCGAATCCGAGCCACCGCCTCCGTCAACGCCGCCTCGCTGGCGGCGTAGCTGATCCGAATACAAGTAGGCGCACCGAAGGAGCTGCCCCCCACCGTAGCCACGTGTGCGTGCATGAGGAGGTATTCGCTCAAATCATCGGAGGTGTTGATGGTGTATTCACCGTTGGATTTACCAAAGAAGGCCGCAACATCGGGAAAGATGTAAAAAGCGCCCTGAGGACGATTGACTCGCATCCCTTCGATTTGTTCGAGGCCTTTGATGATCAGTTCCCGGCGGGAAGCGAAGGCTTCCTTCATTTTCAGGCTGGGGGCCAGGCTGCTGTTCAGCGCATGGGTACCGGCGGCCTGGGCGATGCTGTTGGCACCGGAGGTACTCTGGCCCTGGAGTTTGGCACAAGCTTTGGCTATCTCTAATGGAGCGCCGATGAAGCCAAGGCGCCAACCCGTCATGGCGAAGCCTTTGGAGAATCCGTTGACGGTAATGGTACGGTCCTTCACTTCCGGGAAGGTGCCAATGCTGGCGTGCTTACCGGTGAAATTAATGTGTTCGTAGATTTCGTCGGCCACGATGTATACGTGGGGGTATTTGGCCAGCATTTTGGCGATGGCAGCCAACTCGTCGTGCGTGTACACCGATCCCGTCGGGTTACAAGGAGAGGAGAACAGGACGAATTTAGTCCGGTCGGTGATGGCTGCTTCAATGGCCTCAGCGCTTACCTTATAGTCGTCTTCGATGCCAGCGCCGACGGTGACGGGGACGCCTTCGGCCACCTTTACGATGTCTGAATAACTAACCCAGTAGGGAGCCAAAATAACGACTTCATCGCCAGGATTGAGCATGGCCTGAGCGACGTTGGCAATGGATTGCTTGGCACCGGTACTGACGACAATCTGTGCGGGGCTGTAGTCCAGTCCGTTGTCCCGCTTGAATTTTGCGGAGACCGCTGCCTTCAGATCGGCCGTACCGGCCACGGGGGTATACTTGGTTTTTCCGGCATCGAGGGCTGCCTTGGCGGCATCTTTGATGTGGTCCGGGGTATCGAAATCCGGTTCACCGAGGCTGAGGCTGATCACGTCATGCCCCTGAGCTTTCACCTCACGACCAAGCTGGGCCATTTTGAGAGTGGCAGATTCAGTCATGTTCAAAACGCGGTTGCTCAACGGAGAGGTGATGGTAGTTGACATCAGGTGATATTTTGGGGTGTATGCGAAACTTTACGCAAAGTTACTTTATCCTTTAAGTTATCTAAGGGCTAGTTTGCGCTTATTTATCCAATGGCTAAGACTTTTTTGGGCGGGGCCGCAGGTGCAGGGGAGGTTAAAAAGGCAGGGTGGCGAATACGCCTTAAGTTGGTTGCGGAGTTCTTTATTGATGGCTCCTGGGCTGTTTTTCTACTTGGGAATTTGCTTAAGATGAGACTATTGACAACTTTTTAAAAAGTTGGACCGACTGAACTACAATAAACATAACTCCCTGTAAATCAACTACTCCAACTTTTTAAAAAGATAAAAAAACGCACTGTCAGAATGTAACAAAATTTGTACATACTTTCCATTCATCAAGTAGCGACTCCCTCCAAGTTGCCTGAACAAATAGGATCGACGTAGTCCCGAAAACGAAAACACCTTCCTACTCTGACGACGCGATGCGTCGTATCCTTAACGGTTGGTCCATTACCCCGAACGTTGTCTGGGGTAAACAATGGGTATTCATAACGGATAATATTGACCAGTGAAATATGAACACTCAAATTACTTCGTGTTGCCAAATTACTAAGCACAGTTATCGGCTTAAACGTCCATAGATCCAAGCATTAAGTCTACTAACAATCCCATATCTTTACCCCGTGCTATTAGACAATCACGGACGCCAAACCACCTACCTCCGACTCGCCGTTACTGACCGCTGTAACCTGCGCTGTCGGTATTGTATGCCTGAGGAAGGCATTGACTTCGCCAGCCGACAGGAATTGCTGACTTTTGAGGAGATTATTTTCCTCTGCGAAGTTCTGGCAGATTTAGGCGTAAATAAGGTCCGGCTTACCGGCGGAGAGCCTTTATCCCGCAAGGGATTGCCGAATTTGGTCAGAAGCCTTGGAAATATTTTTCAAAAACTGGCCATGACGACCAACGGGATTTTGCTGCCACCGGTACTGGACGAATTGGTGAGCTATGGCCTGGACCACTATAACCTAAGCCTGGACACGCTGCGTGAAGACCGCTTTTTCAAGATCACCCGACGCGACGACTTCGATGGCACTAAACTTGCATTAGACGAATTGCTGGAGCGTGGCATTAAGACCAAGGTCAACGTCGTCGTGCTCAAGGGCACCAACGATGACGAGCTGGGAGACTTCGTCGCCCTTACCAAGGACCGTAAAGTTGACATCCGGTTCATCGAAGCGATGCCCTTCAACGATGGTGATGGTAATCATCACCTCTACCTTTCACATCAGGAAATGCTAGGTCGTATCCAGGAGCGATTCCCGGACATTGAACGGTTCAGCGACGAGGCGAACAGCAGTTCGGTAGCGTACCGTATACCTGGTTTTAAAGGTCAAGTAGGAATCATCCCTGCCTTCAGCCGTAGTTTGTGCGGCACCTGTAACCGCTTGCGGCTCACGCCAAAGGGAACCATGCTGAATTGCCTGTACTCCACCAAAGGGCTGGAGTTATTGCCCTTACTCCGATCCGGCATCGGGCGCGAAGACCTGGCAGCGCTGATCATGGCCTTCGTAAAGGGAAAGCACAAAACCGGGCACGATACCCAGCGATTGGAACAACAGGGAAGTGTTTTTGCTAGTATGACTTCTATTGGGGGATAGAGAGTAGTGGGTAGTGCTGCCGCATGAGGTTGCTCGCTTCGCTCGTAGGAGGGAACCATTAAGGACACTAAGTTCATTAAGGGCTACCCTAAGGAAGGCATAAGGCAAACAGACGCTCTTCCCACCCTGCTCCTTAAATTACCTCCTCTGCACCTGCGGCCCCGCCCTAAAAGCCCCCCTTCCCTAATTGCCAGCTTATGTGGGTGGTAAAAACGTGTATGGTAAGCCTATATCCCCCCGAATCTGCTATCTTGCGCCCAACTATGCCCCCTGTCTCTCCTAACCCATCATCTTCACTGCACCAGGTCGCTTTCGATCTGGTTACGGAAGGTGTTTTGTGGGTAGATAAAGTGGGCAAGATCCGGTACGCTAACGCTGCAGCAGCCGGAATATTAGGCTATTCCCGGCATCAATTGGGACAAAGCTCCTACCTTGAGATCAACCCTAATTTCAGTCTACTTGGCTGGAAAAAGCACTGGAAACAACTGGATCCTGAACGGGGAGAATACCTCGACACCCAGTTCGTTAACGCGGAGGGCCGCCTTTTCGGCGTCCGCGGAAAAGTTAGCTTTGACCATGCTACGGAAGACGCTCCTTTGTGCCTAATCGTTTTTGCCAATACCGAAGCTGGCCGTCGGGAGGCAGACCTGCTGAATGCTGTGGAAACCCACGGCCGTATTGCTGGCTTTGAATACAACCTGGCTACCGGACAAGTCTATCTTGGCCCGCTGCTGCGGGAGTGGTTCGGGTGGTCGCCCGAAAGGGACTTTTATCCAGTGGCGGAATTTGCGGCAAAAGCGGTCCTGCTTATTGGTGCAGATGACCAAGCCTCCGCGAAATCGACCATTGATCGACTGCTGACCACAGCACGTCCCTTCGAATTATCCATAACAATAAAGACGGAGACCGACGAAGTACACCGCCTTACCTTACAGGGCCAGTCAGCAGAAAATGAAATCGAAGTTTTTAAAATTTATGGCAGTGCACGCGAGCACCGGGAACAGGTAAATTCCTTTGCCGGAGGCAGCGAGACAAATAGTGCCTTCGAATTCAGTCTGGACCACAGCCTGGACGGTATTTTCTGGATCGACCTGGCTGACGCCCGCATCACCTACGCCAATGACCGGGGCTGTGAACTGACCGGATTCACCCACCAGGAACTCGCCGGACAGCCAGCCGCCAGAATTCTGCCGGAACAATTTGGTGACCAAACGGAAGCGCTGTTTGCCAATCTTCGGGAACGCAAATACCTGGAGGCCACCACCAATACGCAAAGAAAAGACGGCACCCGCTACCCTACCCGCGCCACCTTACACTGGTTTGGTACTGAAGACGGCCGGGAGATGATGGTCGTAGTCGCCCACGATGTCAGCCGGGAAGCAGAAGATCACGAATACCGCCAACTGCACACTACTACACTAAATACGCTGCAAGAGTGGGTGATCTGGCTTAATGCAGAGAACAATGTGGTGTTGATGAACGCTGCGGCACGAAAGAAACTTAGCCGGCTGACCACCAAATCGCTGGAAGGCCTGCCCATCGGCCAGCTGATGCCCGATCTGGACATACCACCGCTGACTGAAATACGACAGGAACAACTGGATGGCCGGACACGAGCGGATGTAGACTACGTGTACACCGACTCGACGGGAAAAGAGCGTACCCTGCAGGTACGTTTCGTACAGGTGGCTGCCGATACCCGGCTGTTTCTTAGCGTTGTCTGTCGCGACGTGACAACGGAAGTCAATAATAAACGACGACTACAGGAAGCCAAGCGGCGGGTAGACGAACTGCGCAAGCAACTGGAAAGCGAAAACGAGGCACTGAAGGAAGAGATCGATACGGTTTATGCGACGGGGCCGATAATTACGGTCTCCAAAAAGTACCAACGCATCTTGGGTCAGATTGGCCAGGTGGCCGGTACGGACTCCACCGTACTGGTAACGGGAGAAACCGGAACTGGCAAAGAGCTTCTGGCACAGTCGATTCACAACTTTAGTAATCGAAGCACTCGCCGGATGGTCAGTGTCAACTGTGCCGCTCTGCCCGAAAACCTGATTGAAAGCGAGCTGTTTGGACACGAACGCGGAGCGTTTACCGGGGCCTTCACCCAGAAAAAAGGAAAGTTTGAGCTGGCCAGCGGCGGCACCATTTTCCTGGACGAGATTGGTGAACTCCCGCTCGACATGCAGGCAAAATTACTACGTGTATTACAGGAAGGTGAGATACAGCGCATTGGCTCAACTGATGTTATTACGGTCGACGTACGCGTCGTCGCTGCCACCAATCGTAACCTGGAAAAAATGGTTAGCAACGGCACCTTTCGTGAAGACCTCTTTTACCGAATTAATGTATTCCCAATTCATAACCTGCCACTACGGGAACGGCCAGAGGACATTCCGGTCCTGGTAAAGCACTTTACGAAGATGTACGCCGAGAAAATGGGACGTCCCGTTACCCAGATCAACCAAAAAGACCTGGAACAATTGGTTGCTTACGACTTTCCGGGCAACGTCCGCGAGCTCATCAACCTGGTGGAGCGCGCTGTGATCACCTCCGCCGCCTCCACCCTCAATCTTGGCGCTTCGCTCCGCGCGCTCCGCCGAACGGACCGCCCCGAAGGCACCCTCTCCATCAGCGGAGACCGGATGCTTACCTTTGAAGAGATGCAGCGGCAGTACATCATTGAGGCGCTCAAACGTACTAAGGGCAAGGTTACTGGCCCAGGAGGTGCCGCTGAATTACTTGACGTTAACGGACGGACGCTGATGAGTAAGATGGGGAAATTGGGGATTGATCGGGGGGATTTTTCTCGGTAAACAAGGTTCTCATACGAGTGCATCCCACCAATGCAACGATGATTAATTCCACTCGTTCATTTTTTACAATACAAACCTTGAACCAACCACAATCGGTCAAAAAGTATACATCCACTATGGCGCCTACATCAGGTTAACCTACTTTAGGGATCGCGTTTTCATCGAATCGATTCCGGAGATACTCTCCTTCTTCCTACCAAACCACAGTGGGACGCTCAAGAAACTGAAGAAGTTTGAGGGTGCTAATGCTGCCATCCGGGAGAAGGTAGCTGCGGAGCTAAAGGAGTTGTGATCGACTTCCCTTATGCTTCGCACGTCTGATGTCTTCATAGGTATAAACTCCTGTTCTTATACACACATGTCCGGTATTTCACCCTATGCTCTCCCCTGCCTATCAAAAAAAATATATTTTTGAATAACACCGGGTTCGGCAACTGCTACGACTACGTAATTCAGTTACCAGACCACCACTAACAAGTACTACTTAACCATTACTTAATTATTTAACCCATAGCATGAAACGCTCAAATCCAAGGTGGCCTAAGACCACGAAAGCCTACAAAGAACTTAAAGCCCAGATCAACAATGATGAAAGCTTCAGTCTTGCGCTTCAAACGTCTTTAATGATAGCGCGGAACAGAGCAAAAAAGGAATTAAACACTGATCTTTACCACGCGATTGACAATGTTTTCAGTGGTGATGGCTGGCCAACATCACCGGATGACTACCTGCGGTATGTAGAACAATACCTCGTTCTTATTCCCAATGAAATTGATGATCCGATGTATCCAAATGCATGGACAAGTGACAACACCAAAAATGGCTACAACCAAAAGGTATACGACCTCTTGTGCCAGTTCTATTTCTTGGTAGATCAACAATTACCACCCACGAATAATACCTTACAGTCCTACAAAAAAAGGAAATTCGTATTTGCTGACTGGCTACGTGAGTTTGCCATTGATTGGGGAGAATTCCTTGACACAAAAGCATCGCTCCCATTATCCGCCATGGCTTCTTTTGCCGCAGACCCGATGTATAATATTCCACTCTACAGTGATAACGCAAAGAAGTGGAAAACCTTTAACCAGTTTTTCTATCGTGAATTCAACGGAGCAGATAAAAATGGGCATTCACCGTTGCGGCCAATTGCTGAGCCAGGAAACAATAACGTAATTGTTTCTTCCGCCGATTGCACGTATCAGATGGCCTACCCGATTGATGACAATGGAAACGTGCTCGGGATAAATGGAAAACCGACAGCCGTAAATTTGAAGCACACGCATAACGTCAATACGGTTGCCGAATTGCTGCAGGATGAAAAACTGGCGAAAGCCTTCCATGGCGGAACGTTCGTCCATTACTTCCTGAGTCCTTTCGATTACCACAGGTTTCATTCACCAGCAGATGGTGTAGTAAAAGCGTGCAAAAAGGTTCAAGGCAAAGTCTTTTTGGACGTTGAATTGAATGGTGATGGTGAGTTTCATGCTCCAGACAGTTCAGTTGGTGGCTATGAATTTCAGCAATCGAGAGGGGTCTTCGTTATTGACACTGGTGGCCCTGCAGGACTTATTGCTTCAGTCCCTATTGGAATGGCGCAGGTTTCTGGTGTTGATATGTACACAAAGAAACTCAAAGGAAAGCAAGTCAAAAAAGGAGATGAGTTCGGCAAGTTTATGTTCGGCGGCTCAGATACAATATTGTTGTTTCAGAAGAACCCCAATTTGTACCTCTGGAAAAAAGACCCCGCACACAACCCTATCCATTTTCAGTTTGGCCAGGTATGTGCTTACTGGGAGGTAAAGGGATAATGTGATAGAGAATACCTGAGGGATAAGGAGCGAGTTAAAGTCACTTCAAACCATATCTTAAATCGCTTAAAGCACCTCAAATGACCGGCACCAAAATTGCTTACGCAACGTTAGTTGATGCTTCAAAACTAGTGCTTTGTCAGGTCGATTCTGTCGCATTAAATGCTGGTGAATTTTGCCTGCGGGCAAGGCGCTTGAACCGGAGTTTAGCCGTAGCTAAATGAGGATTCAAGCAACGCAGCCAGCGGGTAAAAGACGCCGCAGTTAA
>JBGCFZ010000112.1:0-25869 GCA_045110355.1 Lewinella sp.
CTTCGTCCAGGAGTTACCGGTCGATTACTTCCACGTATTCACCTACTCCGAACGGGCCAATACCCCAGCCGCAGCAATGGACGGGGTGGTGCCGATGGCGGAGCGCAAGCGCCGCAATAAGATGCTGGGCATCCTTTCTGAAAAGAAAAAACGAGCCCATCAGGAACGGTACGTAGGTGAAGTTCGCCCAGTGCTGCTGGAAAAGTCCAAGACCGATGGCATACTACATGGTTTTACCGACAATTACGTCAAAGTCTCCTTCCCTGCGGAGGATAGTTGGGTGAATCATTTGGTGGAGATGAAGCTGGGGGATGTTAATGCTGAGGGGTTGGTGACGGCGACGGTTGCGGAGAGCGTTAATCTCTAATAACAGATTACCAGTTGTATTATTAGAACAAAATCCTTATACCTTCAAATAAGCCTCTGCCGTCATAACCGGTAAAGCTGAAGCTTTGAAATCCTTAAGATTCCGGGTAATGATCACATCCATATTGTTTTCCAGCGCGGTATAGTACTGTAAACCATCTTCAAAATCAGAAAATGCCTCATCATTGAGAGAAAGTAAGGTTATCTTTTCCGTTAGATCATGTATTGAAACTAATAGTTCGAGCTTACGCAATGCAGTACGGGCTTTGGCCGCATCATACAGGCGAGTAAGAATGTAATTAAGATTGGCAAAAGTTAGGGCTGAGGCATAGAGTTGGATCTTTTCTTTATCCGCTTTGATAAACAACTTTGCGGCAGGTTGATAGAAAGGCGGACGTTCCGTCAGCAAATCCATAATTACATTCGTATCTATGAATAGCTTTTTCATTTATACTTTTCTATAAGGAAGTCCGTGTATTCTGCTCTGAAGTCAAAGTCATCAGGCAAACTAATGATACCACTAAGCTCCTTCACCAGAGGAGTAAGTTCTGAATCATCTTCTTCCTTACCAGTAACTAAGGAAAGATAATTTTCAATCATCTTCGAAAGGCTGGTTCCCTGTTCCTTAGCAAAGGATTTAGCCCGATCAATTACTGCACCGTTTAAGCTTAAGGTTAGTTTCTTGTCCATCAATATTTGATTTACGTACAAAAATACAATTTTAACACGTAAAAGTTGCACAGTGTAAATAACAAATTGCACAGACCAACTTTATCCGGCTACGCCAGGCTAAAAGAATTGGACGGACGGCTGTCCAACGGCCTCTGTAGATGCAAATTATTTTATACACGGTTACCCATCACTTGCTTCAACCGGAAAACCATTCTACCGCTTCCTAGTCAACGCAGCAAACAACCACAAATACCCATCATCCCATTTCTTCCCCTGCCGCACGATCACCATATTGGTTTTGGGATTAACGTAAATGAACTGATTGAGGATGCCCTGGGCGTAGAAAGCGCCATCGGAACTTTCCAGGTACCATTTCCCTGGGTATTTCTGAGATTGCTGGGGGTAAACCTCTGCAAAATCCAGCCCTTCACCGGCGGCTACCGCTGTCGGTGAATCCGGAAAATACCGGATGTCTCCATTCTCATCTTTTAGGCTATTGGTTACGCTGTACCACTGAAACTGGTAGGCGTCGTTGGCCATGTCTGGCGTGGTGGACTGGCGGACCCAGTCTTCAGAGACAATTTGCTTTCCTTGCCATTTACCACCATCGGCGTATAGTTTGCCGATTTTAGCCAGGTCGCGTGCCGTAGTATTTAGGCCAGCGTAACTCTTGGCCGAGCGGTGACGCTTGTCATCGAGGCTCCAGGTCGCGGGGTACTCCATGCCCATAGGTTGCCAGACTTTTGTTTCCAGGTATTTACCCAATTCTACTCCGGTTGCCCGCTCCACCACGATGCCGAGTAAGGCAGTGGTACCACTTTGGTATTCGTGGTAAGTGCCTGGCTCATGGGCAAATTTCAGCTTACTCAATTGCCGTAGTTGGTTGGTACCGTAGTAGAGCTTTGCCATGTGGGCGAAGGGACTGCCGTAGGATTCTTTGTAGTTGAGGCCGGAGCGCATATCCAGCAAATGCCGGATGGTCAGTTTTTGAAAATTGGGATCACCCTCTAGCAATTCCGGGATGTACTTGGTAACCGGATCATTGATGTCTTCGATCTTGCCTTCGTCTACAGCAATACCAGTCAGCAGCGAAGTGATGGACTTAGAAACGGAAAAGATGGTGGATATTTTACCACGTTCATAGCCACGGAAATACTGTTCATAAACAATGGTATCGTTTTTCAGCACCAGAAAGGCAGTCGTGGAGGTTTCTTCGGCCAGCCATGTAGTGAGGTCCGTTTTACCGGTTTTGAACGTCATCGGTACCTTAGCGGTATCAATACCTGGCCGTCTGGGGAATTCAACAATGTCATCTCCGGTATTCACCTCGGTGTAGGGGAATATTTTGTGGTCCGTGATGTTGGCAAAGTTCCGGGTAAAGAAGCGGGGGACATGACAACTGGTCAGGAAAAGAAGGCCGAAAAAGGTGAAGTATTTTAGCATGCCAATAAGGTATAAACTATACTGGTAAGCTAAAAAAAATCGCCTGACTAATTCAGCATCTAGCGCAATCCTCATTCTCATGGGGCGCATAAGGAGGCTGAAGGTACAGAGCGCTACGTAAGAATTGATCAAAAGGCGGTAGCCGTCACGAGCGGCAGCGAGCATCGGTTCAGCTCGACAGAGCTTTACAGCACAGGCCAGCGTTTTAACGCTGGTAAGGCCCCATACCTGTTTTGTGAAACTTATTATTCATACCAAGGATGGCTGCTCGGCAGCTGAGGGGTTCTCACAGAGAGGGTCGCGCTGAGGGAAGCGGAGTTGGCACAGCGTATCAGAAAACCACCCAACCTCCAGCAACGCCCCCCAGAAACCCACCTAAAGCCAGGCAAACCCAAAACGACTGGAGCGGTGTTCTGAAAATTTGGCGGACGGCCTTATGGCTCAGTAAGAATAGCATGAAACAACCCAGCGGGATAAAGCCTAGCTCTAGCCATAATACCGTTGGCAGCTCTGACACCGAAATAAAGCTTTGGGACAAAGTGAATAAAAACTTGCCAAAAACCACCAAGAATAATCCGAGCATTAAAGAAACCAAAATAGTTGTCATGAGCCAGCCTAGTGGACTGCGACGATATAGCAAAAAGACCGACATCAGCACTATGAAGCCTATCCCTCCTCCTAGCCAGGTCATCAAGATTTGCTCAACAGAGTTTACAGCATCACTTCTCAGTTGCCCGTAAGCAGCAGTCAAGAAAAAAGCTGATACTACGGACAGGAAGCAAATCAGAATCGTCAGCCGCCAATTCCAGCTTTTCGCCTGTGGTCTGGCAAAGGCTGCCCGGTCAAGAATATCCGGATGCTGATCGTGTTCGCCATTAAATTTCTGAAACATAAGCAGTCGGGTTAGTACTTGTCAGTAAATAACGCAAGCTTAGGCTTTACGTTGTTCATTAGGTAAGTACTGTCCCCTTCCCCCTTGCTCCTTTTACCCTTTCCTCGCACCTGCGCCCCCGCCCTAAAAGCCCAACAAATAAAAAATGCCCCCTCTCCGCAGGATTTGTAACTTCCCGTTGTCCAACTACTGACTAATTGCTGAGCATGCCCGAGCCAAATGATCGCGAGCTACTGAAAGACATTGCCGCCGGCAATGCCCCAGCCCTGCGTGCGCTATATGGCCGAATCAGTGACCGCGTATACAACACGGCCCTGAGTTACATGCAAAACGAAGCCGACGCAGAGGAAATCACCCAGGACGTGTTCACCAAAGTATGGCGAAGCGCCGGGAGTTTCAAGGCAGAAAGCCAGGTAACGACCTGGGTGTACCGAATCACCGTCAACACCTCGCTGACGGCACTAAAAAAACGGGAACGGAGGGGGCTGTTCAGCGCACTCTCCGCCCAGGAAAAGGAGGTGCCCGACTTTCACCACCCAAACGCGGCGCTGGAAGACCGGGAAACCAACCGCGCGCTTTTTTCGGCCATTTATCGCTTACCTGCCCGACAAAAAACGGCGTTTGTGCTCAGCTTCGTTGAAGAACTGCCCCGACAGCAGGTCGCTGAAATCATGAACCTGTCACTAAAAGCCGTTGAAAGCCTGCTGATGCGTGCGAAAAAAGGATTACGAACCGGATTAACAACAGATTACCCCCACCGGGGTAGCGCAAAATCAAAATGATATGAAAACAGACGGACAATTTGATTTGGATGATGCCCTTGACCAGCTTAAAAAACTGTCAAGAGCTACTCCCCCCTCCGGCCTGTTGGGCCGGATAGAAGCCCGCATTGGCAAAGCGGAAGTTAAAGTCATCCCCATGCAACAGTGGCGAATGATTGCCGCTGCGGCCTGCGTATTGGTGGCCCTGAATGTAACCGCTCTGGCCAATTATTTAAACCCGTCTTCCGGGCTTACGGCACAGTATGAAACCAGCGAAGATGTGCTGATTTCTGATTTTCAACTTTACGACTGATGGACAAGCTCAACTTTTACCGCTATGCAGCCCTTGGGCTTCTGGCGCTCAACCTCGCGATATTGGCTTTCTTTTTCCTTTATCGGCCGTTAGTAGGTGGCCCACGCGATCGGCCCGGGCCCTCGCACCACGAATTAGCACTTGACGAATTGCAGCAGGATGCCTTCATGACCCTTGCTGAAAATCACCAAGTCATCATGCGACGCATCAACCAGGAGCAAAAAGACCTGCTGGCTAAATACTTCAAGACATTGGCGTGGAGTGCGACGGACAGCACCCTAATGGTACCGCAACGCTACACCAAACTGGAAGCAGAAAAGATCAGCGGTACGTATGATCACTTTCTCGAAGTGAAGGCGCTGTTGAGGCCTGAGCAGCAAGAAAAGTTTCCAAACTTTGTGGAGCGCACCTTGAAAAATATTCTTGGCCAGGATAGAAAACCTCCACCCCGGCCAAGAGGTTAACCAAAGCATTTTTCTTTACAGAACGGACTAAAACTCCATACTTAGCCGCCGGTTAACACAACCAATGAAGTATTATCTCCCCTTTCTTTTTCTCTTACTGTCCTCCGCACTTTCTGCTCAGGAGGTAAGGGTGGTTTTCCAACCAATTCTGAGAGGTGAGTCGCTTCAATTAGCAGAAGAGGGCGGGGCCGCAGGTGCAAAGACAGTTGTAGAAGTACTACGCTTTTACTTGTCGGACGTCGCTTTGCTGAACGAAGGCCTGGTCGTCTCCACCTCCAACAAGCACCATCATTTGCTCGACGATGCCAAGCCTAAGACGATGCAATTGCCGCTTTCTGTGCCCGAAGGAACAGCTTACGATGCGCTGCGTTTCACCATTGGCGTCGATAGTTTGACGGCAGCCTCCGGCGCCTTCGGCGCCGACCTCGACCCCACCAACGGGATGTATTGGACCTGGCGCAGCGGCTACATCAACTTCAAATTAGAAGGTACCTCCCCCAACTGCCCGGCCTGGAAAAACCGGTTCCAATTTCACGTGGGCGGGTTTCAGGGGCCGTTCAATTCGGAACGGGAGGTTCTGCTGGAGGTAATCCCAGGCTCTACAATTCCCATTCGAATTAACCTCGACCATTTCTTTGCGCAGACTGACATCAGCAAAGACTACCAGATCATGAGCCCTAATGAGGAAGCTATGGGGGTAGCGGACTTAGTGGTGGAGTTGTTTGAATTTTCAACAACTGCTGAAAAAGGGCGATAGGTTTCCCGCGAAAAATCAAATTGCCTGATCGTAATTGATCACTTAGAATTGGCCTTGTCGCGTAGCGACTTCCCTAAGTGATTACCGGAGACAAAGTCCCCGGTCAATTACATGTCTTATGGGACTTGATTGCCTTAGGCAATCCGAGGAATAGCCGCATTCCTTTTGCTCCGCACTTCGTAGGGGCAAGCATTAAGGGGAATCGCTACGCGATAAACACCAGCACTGCATACTTTAATAATGAGGTGCTCAGCAGGAAATACATCTGCCAACGAAGGAATTCCATTGCCCCCAAGTCCAACGCAGTAAGACAAGCTGCCAAAACGGGCAGATTAAATACCTTTAGCGCTCCTCCGTGATTGTTAGCCATATTATCCGTCAATGAAGCTCCATCAGCTATTTTTGCTAGCGTTCCTTACTATTTTACTACTCAACTGCTTCGGATCAACAACCGGAGAAAAGACTACCGTCATTTCCAATGAAATAGCAGTGGCCGTCAACCCAGCACACTTCCTGGAAGCAAGTCTGGCGAGCCCGGTGACCACCGTCCCCTGCACCCTGTCCGATGGCACCAAATCCACCTGCTACAAGATTGTAGCTGGCTCCGCGCCGTCAGATCACCAAATGGGCCCCTGGTGCCCCGAGAACATTGCCGACGGTGCTGAAGCCGGAGGCATCTGGATGGAAGGTGGAGAAGTATTTGACGTTGATGGCTACGGCTTATATGCATACCTTGACGAAAGCGGAAAGGCTCCGACGGATCTCGACGATTGCCGGGGGCATTATGATGAGGTACGAGGTTACCATTACCACGTTGATAAAGCAGGGTCGAACAATTTCATCAACTGTTTACGGGGCGCTTATGCGAAATAAATGCAGCAGCTTCATCAAGCTGGCCCGTTGGTGGGCAAAAAGCCTACAAGACCGACTTTTCGACCGTGGTTCGGGCCTGGAGGCCCTCCGCCCCCTACTTCTGCTGACAGCTATGCTTAGTTTTGCTATGGCGACTGAGCAAGTGATCAACTTAGCCTATCCCGACTATTTCCCTACGCCCACCTATGATTTCCAGGCCAATCCGTTGAGTGACTCCAAAATCCAACTCGGCCGTCGCCTCTTTTACGATGAAATTCTTTCCGGAGACGGAACTGTCTCCTGTGCCAGCTGTCATTCTCCCTACAGCGCCTTTGCGCACACCGACCACGACCTGAGTCACGGCATCGACGACCAGATTGGGACGCGTAATGCCCCGGCGCTTTTCAACCTGGCCTGGTCGACGAGCTTTCATCGGGATGGTGCTCATCACCATCTCGACCTACAGGCCCTGGCGCCCATCAGCCATCCGGCGGAGATGGGTAGTAACATCAATGATGTCGTTGCCCGGCTGCAGGCCGACAGTGCTTATACCGCGGGCTTCGCCCGCGCCTGGCGCGATACGATGGTCACCGGAGAACGCGTCCTCAAATCATTGGCTCAGTTCCAACTCACCCTCGTTTCTGCCGGCTCCAAGTATGACCAGGTCCGGGCGCAGAAAGACACCTTCTCGGTGCAGGAGGCAAAGGGCTACACCTTGTTCAAGGCACATTGTAACAGCTGCCATTCGGAACCACTGTTCACGAACCAGGGTTTTGCCACCAATGGCCTGGGGGTTGATACGACGCTGAATGATTTTGGAAGAGTCATGATTACTACTTTGCCAGCCGACAGTCTGCTGTTCAAAGTGCCTTCACTTCGGAACCTCAGCTTCACCTACCCGTACATGCACGACGGCCGGTTCCGAAAATTGCGCCAGGTGCTGGAACATTATGCTAACCGACTAAACAATCCCCTACCACTGGCATCCAATGACCAAGCCGACCTGATCGCCTTTCTGCTTACCTTAGATGATCGGGCTTTTGTGTTTGACCGACGGCACGGTTTTCCGCGTAGCGTTGGACTTTAGTCCAACGCTACGCGACTCAGCCACAGAACTCCTCAGACACGAAAATCTAATTCAAAACCACTCACTTATGCGACGTTTACTCCCCCTGCTCCTTTTCACCAGTCTTTGCACCAGCGTCCGCGCCCTGAATAAAGGAATAATGGGAGAAAGGGGAAAAGGAAGGAGCGCCATCCTGGTTCCCTTACTCCTTTTGGCCTTTCCCTCCCTACTCCCCGCCCAACTGAGCCCTGCCATCACCAGCTGGCTGCAAAACACGACGGAAACCGGCACCTATTATCTGCTCGGGAATTCTACTTTGATCGAAGGAGACATCCTGGTGAATTGCCAAAAAGTAGAATATTCCGACGACTTCGTTTACGTAACCGCGACCGGGATACCCGCCTACCCTACTGGTCCGTTTGGCAACCGTGCCCAGGTGGTAGCAGAAAACCAAAACGGTATTTATAAAATCCCGCTGAACCCCGTGAGGAATACAGGCACGCTGGACAATACCACCGGTGGCAACATCGGCCTTTTCATCAACGGCGTAGCCCTTTTCGACTACCGTGACGGCGTCGCCTGGAATACCCAAACCAATGCAGAGTGCGGTGGGCCTGCGGGGCCTACCTGCCCCGGCGGCCCAAGGGCAGAACAGGCCTGGAATCGTGATGCGATCCCCGCCGAAAGACAAGGTTTCGACTGCGCCAAAGGGCACCCCGCCAACGGCAACTACCACCACCACCAGAATCCTTCTGCCTTCAAACTGGACCTCGAAGTAACGTCTGATATTTGCAACCTATACGATGCTGAAGGCCTGTATGGCCTCGACAGCATGGTTCATTCCCCGCTCATCGGCTTCGCCTACGATGGCTTCCCCATTTACGGCGCTTACGGCTTCAAAAATACTGACGGCACGGGGGGCATCACCCGAATTAAATCAGGCTATAGCCTCCGCGACATCACCGAACGCACTACGCACGCCGACGGGACAGACGTAGATGATGGCCCGCCGGTTGACGAAACCTATTTCCTTGGGTATTTCCGGGAGGATTATGGTTTTACGGCCTCTGCGGACGAGGACGTACTCGATGTACACAACGGCCGTTTTTGCGTTACGCCAGAATACCCCGAGGGTACCTATGCGTACTTCGCCACCGTAAACGAAGACTGGACTTCAGCTTACCCCTACGCCGTTGGGCCGAATTTCTACGGTGAATCCGAGCGACGTGACGTCGATGCCGTCACCGAACCAACGACTGTCTACACGGGCACTACCCCCGTAGAAGGATTTGCTGATGATGCCTCCATCACCGTTTTCCCGAACCCGACGGCGGACCTGATTGCCGTACAATTACCCGGCCTGGTCGGGCAGGATTTCAACGTGGAGCTTCGTGATGCCAGCGGACGACTGGTGAAGCAAAAAATTATCCGCACCGGACAGACGATCGCCTATTTCGATACCCAGACGCTTTACCGCGGCATGTACTTTATTCGCATCAGTGGTGGTGGCAAGGAGGTAACGCGTAAAGTTGTCGTACAGTAAATCATAGAATAAGTGAATGGGTGAATAAGGGTAGTCCACCAATTCACTTATTCACTTATTCGGGCATTCTCTCAGGCGGGGTCGCAGGTGCAAAGACGCTTTTAAGAAAAGCAAGGTGGGGAACAACGCTATTTCATCAGGCCATCAATAAAATTGCGGACACCTTTTTCCTCCGCAAACTTGCCAGCATTGTATTTAGTAGAATCTCCTTTTGGTATGGACAGCGACTGCCATTCTGTTCCCCGGTACTGTTTACCCAACAGAACGATTTGCCCGATGTGGTAGGCGTAATGCGCCAGCTGTCGGTTGAGCGCTTCGGCGACCATGTGGCCTTCGTTGCGAATGTAAACGATGGTGGATAATTGTTCCGGCTGCAAGCCATTGACCGCTGCCTCTAGGACGGCCCAACCTTCGGCCCAGGCGGTTTCCAGGTCGGTCCGGTTATTGAAGTCTGCGATGAATTCCTGGTCGCGGTTTCGCCAGGTTTTTTCGCCGTCGGTGGTCAGGAAATCCGTCCATCGGCTTTTCATGTTGCCCGACAAGTGTTTTACGATGATGGCTACGGAGTTGGAGCCGGCAGCATCGTCGAGGAACAGTTGTTCGTCGGTTAGTTGGGCGATCGCCTTTTCACCTAATTGACGGTAATAGGCGAATTGTTTTTGGTAGGAGGTTAGGAGGGTTGCTTGCATTTACTTCACTTCATTTATGTTTTGCGGATTATTACGACATTCAAAGACGACGCTTCGCGTCGTTAGTCCGACGAGCACCCTTTGTTTACCTGGGACTGCGTCGTACCTCCTTGTCCCAGGTAAACAAAGGGAAGTCGCTACGCGACAGGAAAAACCCCAATGGCTTTGGCTCTCGGCTTATCCGTCCAATAGACCAATAGACCAAACTACTAAATAAGGCTAACGTAGTGCGGCAGCATCTCCAGCCACAGCGGCCAGTCGTGCTCAACGTCTCCGCGCACATCCAACCAGTGGGGGATATTTTTTTTGCGCAGGATTTCGCTGAATTTGAGGTTCCCGTCCAGGCAGATGTCCCAATTACTTGTGCCTAGTACGATCTTCATATTCCACAGTTCCGGGTTGTCGGCGGTGGGCATGAAGTCGATGGGATTATTGAAGTAGACGTTGTCGTCGTAGTACCCATGCATGAAGGACTTTATATCAAACGCACCACTGAGATTGAACAGGTGGCTGACCATATCCGGGTGGCGGAAGGCAAAGTTGCTGGCGCTAAAGCCGCCGAAGCTGATCCCACAGCAGGCAATCTTATTGGTTCCGGCATTGTTCCTGATCTGGGGGATGAACTCTTCGGCCAGGAATTTATCGTACTGGATGTGGCGTTCCACCCGGTGCTTGGGGTGGATGTCTCCATACCAACTTTCATTATTAATGCTGTCGGGGCAAAACACCTGCACGAACCCACGATCAACGAACCAGCGGATAGATTCCACCATCCCCCGGTCTTTTGCCTCGGCGTAACTACCAAGGGTTGTAGGAAAGATGACTAACGGGTATCCTTTCGTACCGAAGGTCAAAATTTTCACATTGTGGCCCAGGTGATGGCTGTAGAAGTCGGTTAATGTTTCATGCATAGTATGGTAACGCTTGGGTGAACCGGAAGGTAGGCCTTTGAGGGAATAAGTAAGGGGTAGGCAGGTATTTTTTTAATCCAGTCATCGTTTTTATCTCCAGCTGCAATTTTCCACCCCTCTGGAAGGTTCAGGTTTCTCCTTACTATACTTTGTTCCTGTCTATCTTTACCACTATGTATCTCGTCCGTTATTTCCGTCAATTGCTTGGCAGTGTGGTTTCCAATCGAAAACGGTTGCTGGTACGCTCTTATCTGATGCCCAGTGAGCACCTGGACCGTGACGTGATGGTCGATGTGTACCGGCCCGCGCTCCCCCCCTGGCGATTGCTCTCCCTGGTTATTTTCAACGATGGACAAGACTTGCCCCGGATGAACATGAAGGAGCAGCTAAAGACGGCCTACGCCGGCAATAAGCTCTCCCCCACCGTCGTCGTCGGCGTTCATGCAGGAGACCGTATGCGAGAATATGGAACCACCGGCCAGTTGGATTATGAAGGGCGTGGCGACCAGGCCGCAGCCTATGAGTTGTTCCTGCTCGAAGAGCTTATTCCCTGGATTGAGAAATACTACAACATTTACCAGTTACCAGCCAAACGCGCCATTGCGGGTTTTAGCCTGGGGGGGCTCAACGCTTTTGATGTAGCCTGGCGCAACCCGGGTGAATTTGGTATTGCAGGTGTATTCAGTGGTTCCCTCTGGTGGCGGAGCAAAGCCTTTCGTAAGAGCAAGCCGGACGCGGACCTTATTGTGCATAATTACGTTGCCAAGGCAAAGAAATTACCCTTGGTTCGTTTTTGGTTTATGGCAGGTACGGAAGATGAAACCTCCGATCGGAATAATAACGGTATCATCGACGCCATCGATGACACCATGCAGCTGATGGCCATCCTGAAGGATAAGGGGCAAGAGGAAGAAAAAGATTTCACCTACGTTGAAGTCAAGGGTGGGAAACACGAGCCGGAAACCTGGGCAAAGGTGGTGATGGATTTTATGCGTTGGATGTGAAAGTTTATTGAGTGCTACCTCCCCCCCCTCAGGCAACCACCCTCTAGTTTCAAGTGTATTTCTCCCGTAAGGAAGCCAGGTCTCATCACAAGGTCTTGTGATGAGGTCGGATTATAGGCTACCCGTACTAACAATTAACCAATAAAAAATCTTACCCCATGCCCCGCATGTCCCTTTTCCTTCTTTCCATGATTTTCGGCTTGTCGCTCTCCGCACAAGACTTTGTTGACATGGACAAGAGCCCACTCGACGCAGCGTACTTCCCCGCCCGTGCAGCCTTTCGTGCCTTCGCTAAAACGGATAGTGCCGCCACGGCGCTTCAGCCCAAAATTCGGATTCTCTACAGCCGCCCCTTCAAAAAGGGCCGCGACGTTTGGGGCGGTGACCTGGCTCCCTACGGCGAGCCTTACCGCCTTGGTGCCAATGAAACGACTGAAATCCAGTTCTACGCCCCCGTTAAAATTGGAGATCATGTAGTTCCTGCTGGTCGTTACACCCTCGGCGCCATTCCTACTGCCGACAACTGGGAGGTATTCTTTAGCCTCGATGTCGATGGCTGGGGTGTTTACGCGTACAAGCCAGAACGCAACGTTGCCACCATTACCGTTCCTACCAGTAGCGTGGAAGAAATGATCGAGAATTTCTCCATCAGCCTTTACGAAGCCAGCCCTGGCACCGTTCATATGAAAATGGGATGGGACAAGACGGTGGTGGAAGTGCCGATTGTACTGATTAATTAGATTGATGTATTAACCCAGTTTGATTTTACCGGCGTCCAGGCATTTCTGTATAATCCGGCTCGTTCCACTTTCCCGTTTAACCGTAGAATTGAAGTCTACGCCCAGGAAGTGAGTACACCGAGTTATCATGGCATCATCTCTTTCTTCATCCGAAAGAAATCCGCCGCAAAGGTCCCAGGCCCCCACTTTGGTCTTATACTTATCTGGAAGGTACCTAGTGCTTTGTCAGGTCGATTCTGTCGCATTAAATGCTGGTGAATTTTGCCTGCTGGCAAGGCGCTTGAACCGGAATTTAGCCGTAGCTAAATGAGGATTCAAGCAACGCAGCCAGCGGGTAAAAGACGCCGCAGTTAATATGACAAGATCGGCTTGACAGAGCACTAGTGACCGAGATATTATCCTCCGTTTTGGAAGAAGAAGTGGAAAAGGTGGGCTTTGATCACTATGCAATTTAGCATTGCCCTACCGGTCTAACCATTGCTCCCTTATCCCCTTTGGGGACCACGCCTACGGCGCGGTTAGGGGCTTTTGCACCTGCGGCCGCGCCCTGATGAAAAGGGAGAAAGGGGAAAGGCGAAAAGGAGCGTGCCTCGTAGAAAAAAGCGCTTTCCCGTCCCTTTATCCTCCTTTATCCCTTTCCTCAATGGTTACCGCTCCCCTTTTGCTACCTTGCTAATAACCGATCGTTTATTACCGATGTCCACCCCATGAAAATCCAGTACCTCTCCGACCTCCACCTCGAATTTGCCGCCAACCGTGCCTGGCTGCGGGAAAATCCCATCGTCCCCGCCGGGGATATTCTTGTAGTAGCCGGCGATACGTTCTACCTCGGTGAACACCATAAGGTCGACGATTTCATTCGCTACGTAGCAAAGCACTTTCGGCAAACCTACCTCATCCCCGGTAACCACGAATACTACGGTGGTTTTGATGTGACGAATACCCCATTTAGCTTCCGCCAGTCCCTGGCAGAAAATGTGACCATGTTAAATAATGTCGTGGAGGTGTTAGACGGAGTACGACTCATCTTTTCCACCATGTGGTCTCTCATCGACCGAGACGAAATCGGGATCATGAGGGGGCTAAACGACTTCCGGCTCATCCAACACCGGGGTAAGCTACTGACGGTGGCCGGGTTCAACGAGCTACACACCCGGTCAATGAAATTCCTGCGCGCGGAGCTGGATCGCCCATATGCAGGTGCTAAAGTGGTGGTAACCCACCACCTACCCGCCGACGGTTGTAACCACCCCCGCTTTCGTGGTACCCTGCTGAACCCCGCCTTCTGCACCGACTACACCAAACTAATCGAAGCAGCTGATCTGGCCGCCTGGATCTACGGCCATAGTCATCGTAATGTGGCCGACTTTGAACTGAACGGTACCAAGGTTCTAACCAACCAACTCGGCTACGTCCAGTACGGAGAGCAGATGGATTTTAGCCTGGAGCGAGTACTGGAAGTCTGATTAGCTGGAAGCAGCCAACAACCGCCGTACCTTAGCTTTTACAAAAAAATCAATTGTTTGGCCCGCCTTTCCATTCTTCTTTTACTCTTGATCTGGACCTCCTTGTTAGCGCAAACCGATACTGTTTTTTTCTGTAACCCAGGACAACAGATTCAACTGAATGCGCTACCTGGTCAGTTTGCCTACGAATGGTCGCCGATTCAGGGGTTAAACGATCCAACCATCAATGATCCGATCGCCCGGCCGGTAGCAACTACGCTTTATGTGGTCCAGGTAATTGGTGAAGGAACCGGAGATAACCTCATTATCAATCCTGACTTTACCGATGGGAATACGGGGGTGATCAGCGACTACAGCTTCGTGTCGAGCATCAGTACCCAGGGCGTTTACGGCGTGAATTCAAGTGCTGCTAATTTAAATCGTATTTCCTTTGACGATTGCCCAGACCACACCTCGGGTACTGGTCAGATGATGGTGGTGGATGGCTCTCCAGTTGCCAACGAGCGGGTATGGTGCCAGACGATTACGGTGGAAACGGAAACGAATTACGCCTTCTCCACTTGGCTCACCTCGGTGAACCCAATCAACCCTGCCCGCCTGCAATTTAGCATCAACGGAAGGCGCTTTGGCGGCATCTTTACGGCGGGGGAAACCGTCTGCGATTGGCGGCAATTCTACGCCGTTTGGAATGCGGCTACCGCCACGGAGGCCGAAATCTGTATCGTCAATCAAAATACGAACCCGCAGGGCAACGACTTTGCCCTCGATGACTTTGCCTTCTTTAAGATACCGGCGATAATTATGGATTCGACGCTGGTGTTACTACCGGAAACGACTCATTCACCCTCCGTTGTCCGGAAGCCTGACTGTGGTACGTCGAATGGGGCGGTGGCGATCAGCTCCACGAGTGATGGCCCCAACCAGTTTGTTTATTCCCTTGATGGTGGCCCCTTTCTTCCAGACACTGTTTTTCAGGGATTAATTACTGGAACACATACCATCGCCATTCGGAATGATCACCCATCTCTTGCGGGCGAAACCTGTATCGAAGAACTTGAAGTCTTCCTTCCCCAGGGTGATTGTCCTTTCTACCTCCCCAGTGTCTTTTCTCCCAATAATGATGGCATTAACGATGTGTTCAGGGTCTTTACGGCTAATGGGTTTACCGGTCGGCTGCTTTCGTTCACCATTCATGATCGGTGGGGAGGTCTTGTATTTACGGGGAATGGAGCTGACCCACTAACTACGGGATGGGATGGACGCGTACGGGGGATTTCCGCAGCCAACGGAACCTACCTGTATCAGGTGAAGCTTGAAAACGATGAAGGGGAAGTGACGGAACGGAATGGAACGGTGGTATTGGTACGGTAGCCTACTGCACCGTCCGCACCAAGCCTTCAAGTTCTGAGTAACTACTGATTTGGCCCCGATTAAATTTCCGTAAACCGCCCCTGTAAACCAGCGTGACGGGAATGGACCCCGTCGTCCAGCCTGCATCGACGCGGCGAACCCAGCCCCGGAAGTTGTCGTCGGTAAGGGCAACGACGGGCAGGGTCATGGGGCGGTCCTTAAAGAAATCCTTGAGCTTGGTACGAACGTCTCCCGGACGGTCGAGGCTGACCATGATTACCTGTAAATCCTTGTCGGCGGTCTCCCGGGCCAGCTGCTCAAAGTAGGGCATTTCTGTAATGCACGGACGGCACCAGGTAGCCCAGAAGTTGATGACGTAGGTTCGGCCGTCGTTCTGTTGGAATAAGCTTTCGATCTCGTTGTACCCCGCGTATATGGGATAGGGGAGGTTGGGGTCGTTGGGGGTGAGTAGGGTCTTGACGGCAGCATTGCCGGCAGTGCCGTAGTCTTTTGGAACACTCGGAGTGGCACAGTTGGCAAGGCCGAGCACCAGGGCAAGGCTAAGAAGATAGCTTAGGGATTTCATGGGGGAAAGATACGGGCTTGTAGAGTGGAAAACTTGACCGGCCTTTCCTTGCTTCTTGTTCCTTCTTTTTGCACCTGCGGCCCCGCCATTAATAGCCAGGTAGTAGGTGGTGGGTAAGTACTACCGCAAAGAGATGCTCACTTGGCTTACAAGCTTCCACTACAGAATACGATGAGATAGGTAAGGTTTTCAAATTTTCGCAATTGGATACTAAATTAACTACCTTGCCAACTGGCATTCCAACACCTTAAAAACCTTATTTACCATGAAGTATCTATTACTGTTATTAATCCTGATAAGTCCGTTTTTACCGCTTTCTGCCCAAAAGCTGACCAAGAAAGAGAAGAAGGGGAAATACGCTTTCTTCCTTGACAAGAAGCGGGTTACGGAGTACAGTTTCGACGAAGTAGTTTCCAGTTGGGGTGGACATACGATTGTCGGAGTCGATGACCGCTACGGCTTGATGAATCGCTTTGGGGAGGTCATTGTCCCAACGGAATACGAATCACTGCGCTTTGCCAGAAAGGATGCGGTGCTGGCAAAACAGGCAGGTAACTACGGAGTTATCGATACGTTGGGCAACGAGTTGCTGCCGTTTAAATACGAAAGGATCGATCACTTCCTGCCGGACTCCGCTGCTCTGGTAAAGCTGGATGGAAAATGGGGTGTTTTGAAGAACGGCACCGTTGATTTCGAAGCTGAGATAATCTATAAAAACCCGGATGAACTCCCGCTTTTTGCGGGAACGACGCAGACCCTGGACACTTATAAGGAACAGAAGAAGGATTCCGACTCCAAGATGCTGACCTTCCTTTACGAGAACATCCTCTATCCCAAAGCGGCCAGAAATAATGGGATAGAAGGCATGGTGGTGGTTTCTTTCGTGGTTACGCCGGAGGGTGAAGTACGCGACCCCAGGATTGTCCGCGAAATAGGAGGAGGCTGCGGTATTGAGGTACAGCGCCTGGCTAATTTGATGCCCAACTGGATCCCCGGCGTTGTGGACGGCAAATTTGTGGCCACCCAGTTCAACATGCCGGTAAAGTTTAAGCTGGAATAAAAATATCCTTGATGGCTGCTACCAACTCCAACTGTGTGCTGGCCGTCTTGTCTCGAGCATACCAGGTATGCAGCTCCTTTTGGTAGGTGTCGTAACTTGGTTTAGGTTCTGGAAGGTGCTTGTAATCCATGGTCATCTGCTGCGCAACGGCGGGGCGTGGGCCCCAGTCTCCGAGTACTTTTTTAGTGGCGGGATCAAGGAAGATTACCTTGGGGATAGAGCGAGCTTCATTGGTCAGAAAATGGTCCATCAGCCCGGGGTGCTCATCGCGGAGGACGAGTTGAAGGTCCAATTGATCCGATGCCTTCGTCATGTGATACAACAAGGGGATGATCTGCGCTGCATCGCCACACCAACCTTCAGTGATGACCAGCATTAGGACGGGCTTACTCAATTGATTCAGCAGTTCAATCATTGCTGGCAGGAAGCGATCACGCTTGTCCAGCCGGTCCATCCGGGCCTGGTTGAGCTGCGCAAATTGGACGTAACTGTCAGACTGGTTAGGACCAGTTGTTTTACCCGCTGCGAGTAATTGGGTGAGGTAGGCCCGGTAGTCGGGGTAGTTGCGGGCGTCGGCCAGGGCTTGATGGATCAGGTCTTGCATGACGGGAAAACAGGTGCTGACGGAGAAGAGTTTTGCCGTTTGGCGACGTTCCGAATTATTGCAAAGGCAATGCCCTGCTTCCTAAATATTAGGAAACAGGGCAATGACAATGTCTTAGCAATGTATGCCTAGTGCTATGTCCAGTTTGAAATTGGCATAATCTGCGGCACCTTTTTCCGGCTGACAGCGTTACTCAACTCCTCACTTAGCTACGGCTAGGTTCCGGGTTGAGCGCCTTGCCAGCCGAAAAAATCTACCAGCAGCTTACACACAAAATCAAACTTGACAGAGCACTAGAACTTGTAGAGGATCTCGATGACGCTCATCTCACCTTCTACGATGGTCTTCCACTCTCCGGTGAATTCGGCACCGTAAGAAGCTGCGATGTTTGGACCGACGGCCTGCGCTTCGTCGTTGCTCCATAGCGGACCGGCGAGTACCATGGTCTTAAACTCGTTTTTGCCGGCAACAGCGGTGTGGAGCTCCACTTCGATGACGCTCATTTCGTTTGGCACGACGGTGTTCCACTGACCGGTCCACTTGCCTTGGTGGGCAGCGGCAACTTTTGGGGCTTTGGTCTTGGCATCTTCGTTGTTCCACAGTGGGCCTGCAGGAATGTTTACTTTAAAGGTTGACATGATATGGTATTTTATAACTAGGCTTACTCTTTTGAAAAAATGGGTTTTTCAGCAATACACCCTGTTTCATTTGCCGGGAACTGTAGCTACTCAATCGATGTTCGGCGTTGAATACAGGGCAAAATTAGGAGAAGGCAACGAGCCAGGTAAGCGGGCAAATACGGGAAATTGAAATGGAGTATTAGCACTTGGTGATAGGCATTATTACCTGAAATGTGCTAACAGGTATATTTTTTTACTGCTAGAGGAGAGACTTTGGGCGCGGACGCAGGGTGCTAGGTGGAGGTTGAAGGAGCAAAAATTGTTAAGCACAGAGACGACTTTGATGCAACCCTTCAAAACGAGTGGCGTCTCTACTAATGGATTCGGACTAAAGCTAACCGGATTTTCTGCAACCGACGCTCTCCGGAGCTAATTGTAAAAATTAAAACACTTCATCATGAGACTGCTTACTCTTTTTTCTTTACTTCTTTTCACCTGCTCGCTGACTGCCCAAGACCGTATCTCCGGCTCAGACCTGATTGCGCGTTTGGACAAAGGAGAAAATATTGCCCTCACAAACGTTACCATCACGGGCGATCTCGATTTTACTAAGCTGGCCGATCGTAAAGAAGATCGTAGCGATAACTGGGGCAGCCGGAAGTCTTACCGTACCTACGTTCGTAATATGTTGTCTTTCGACAACTGTACCTTTAATGGGAAGGTCATTGGTTACTACAGCCCGCAAAACAAATGGGGTAAAAGCCAGGAGCCCATGGTGAATACCGATTTTGACGCAAAAGTCGCCTTCATCAACTGTACCTTCAAGGAGGCCGTACTCTTTAAGTATTCGAATTTCGACGAAATGGTGAGTTTCTACAATTCCGAATTCGAGGAGAAAGTAAACTTTAAGTACACCAAATTCGAAGAGGCGATCAATTTCTCAAAAGCGAAATTTGATGGATACGCTAATTTCAAATACACCAACTTCGATGAAGGGCCGGACTTCTCCAGTGCAGAGTTTGATGAAGACGCTGACTTCAAATACACCAAGTTTCCCCGGGGCTCAAGTATGGCCAATGCTACCTTTACGGACAGCGCCAACTTCAAGTACACAGAATTCCACGAGGATACTGACTTGACGGAGGTTGACTTCGGTCGGCACAACGACTTCAAATACACAAAAAAAGGAGGCCGCAGCTACCGGCCAGGGAGGTAACGGGTAGTTGGAACAATGTAGTGGGTAGTCCGTAGTTTCGCACTACCCACTACTCTTCAACTATGCAACTCCCCCTTAACTGTACCGCCAGCTATCATGCAGATTTTCTCTCTGTAGCAGAAGCTGTAACCCTTTACGACTACATTTTACACGAATGCGGAATTGATGATTTCCGTATCACCACCCATACTGCTGATGGGCCAGGCCTTGCAGCATTCGGTAAACTTATGTTCATCGACGAAGACCTCCATCAATCTGGCCGTTTCCCTGAAGCTGCATACGGTAAAAATTTCCCTTGGCCGCCCGAAATACTTACATTGAAAAACCGGGTAGAAGCACATACGGGCCTTGTTTTTGGTACCTGTGTTTGCATTTGGTACCCCGACGGGAACATTGGGGTAGACTATCATTCCGACCAACCAGCTTTTGGTGACACTACCGTACTTCCTTCCATCAGCCTTGGCGCGGAAAGGAACTTCCAGTTGCGGGAGAATGCAACGGGAAAGGTCTTTGAAAAACGTCTGGAAACCGGCAGTATGATCATTATGGGCGCGCACTGCCAGGATCGCTACGAACACTGTTTGCCGGAAGATCCGGCGTGTACTGAAGGGCGAATCAATATTACTTTCCGGCAGGTGGGCTTTGCTAAATAAGGAGGCTTGCCGAGCATTGCCTGTTCTTAGCTACAAGGCGAACTGGTTTAGCTTTTTGGCTATAATTAGTATTGTACGCATATGTATAAGGCAAGTTGAATTGAGCGCGCCTCACTACTACTCACTACGGGGTACTAACCCACCCCCGGTCAAAAGCCCGAACCTCCTTCCGTCCGGCTTGGTAGTCCGTTGCTAACACGGCCATTCCTGCATCCAAATCCAGTTCTCCACAGCTGAATACATCTACCGCGGCATACCCGTGTTCCGGCCAGGTATGAACAGTAAGGTGGCTTTCCGCAATGATGACTACGCCGCTGACCCCATGTGGGTTGAAGGCATGGAAATGTGCCCCGATTACGGTTGCTCCCATGGCCGCGGCAGCGGCCAGGAGTATTCGCTCGGAATCTGCTGGCTGAGCGAGCAGCTCCGTCGGGCAGTCGTAAAGGTCAAGGTGGACGTGGCGGCCAAGCACTCGAAGATTATCGGGGAGTTTGAAGGAAGGTACTTCAGCCATCAGGAGGTTTTTTCTCGTTGCCAGTCAGACCATTCGTCGAGGAAGTAATCCAGCAGCACCGGTTGGTCAAGTCGGTTAGGAAGTAGGTCAACGTCGGTCGGCTGACGCAGGTCAGGGGGGAAGTAAAACATATTGGGGAGGGCTTCTGGTTCAAGGAATCGTCGGGAAACGTCGGTGCGGAGCCCCGGTGGCTGCCCGGTACCGCCAGCCATGATGAAGCCCCACACGCCAAAACTGGGGACTAATACTTTGTAAGGGCGAAGATTATCGAAGCCAGCAGCGGCCAGGGTTTCCCGGATGCACCAGAAGGTATTCCTGGTATGAAAAGGGCTGGTGGCCTGAGTAGCGAAAACGCCATTTTCGGCTAGCCGGGCTTTTACCATACCGAAGAACCAGGTGCTGTAAAGGCGGGCTACACTTTCACTACCGGGGTCGGGTAAATCAGCGAGAATGAGGTCGTATCGATTGGTATCGTTGCGAAGAAAGACGGCAGCATCAACGGCTAATGCCTGCACCTTGCTGCTTTCCATGGCACCTGCGTTCAGCGCCCTGATGCCCCCATGGCGGTTGGCTAAGGCAAAGACCCGCTCATCGAGGTCAACAACCGTCAATTGTTCCAGCTCTGGAAGTTTCAGTAGTTCCCGGGCCAGCAGGCCTTCTCCCCCTCCGAGAATAAGTGCCCGTTTTACCGAGGGAACGGAAGCTGCGGGAATAAGCGCAAGGGCTTCGTGGTAGCGGTACTCATCGCGCGACGAAAACTGGATGACCCGGTTGAGGTAAAGACGCAGATCATCCTGGTTTTGGGTAAGGGTGATTTGTTGGTAGGGTGATCGCTCCCGGTAAATTACCCGGTGTGGATAGGCCGACGCCTCCCATTGTGCCAGGAAAGGTTGAGCCCAGGCGAGTAGTAGACCAAAAGCCGTTAGACCTAGCACTGTATAGGCATATACCCTTCGCCGTTGGCGTCGTTCCAGTTGGTCCCGAAAAAACCAGCAAACACCAAATCCGAGTAAGAGATTTACCGCTCCAAAGATCAGACTCGAACTGTACAGACCAACGAACGGTAGGAGTAAAAACGGAAAAAGGAGTGTAGCGGCCAGCGCGCCGATATAGTCAAAACCGAGTACGTCTGCCAGGGCATCATTTTGCGGTGCATATTTCTTCATGACCCGGGCTAGAAGCGGAATCTCCAGTCCCGTCAGTAATCCGATGAAAAATACAAGCCCCAGCATAGTGAATTGATACTGGGTGTTATTCTGGTGCTGGAAAAGAAAATACAACAAAGGGACGGAAAGGCCGCCGAGCAGACCCAGTAGAAGCTCCGTTCGGATGAATGCCTCCAGCTCCCTTTTTTTGATGTACTTGGTAAGGAAAGAACCCACCCCCATCGCGAACATGTAGATGCCGATGGTGAGGCTGAACTGCTTGACGCTATCCCCCAGGAAATAGCTGCTTGTTGTACTGATCAGTAGTTCGTAGACGATGCTGCACAGTCCGGCCAGGAAGACAGCTGCAATGAGAAAGGTTTTTTCGGGGTGCTTGATGATGAGGGGATGTTTGTTTTTTAGGGCGCGAACGCAGGAGCAAAGTTACGGATACGGGCATAAGGAATAAGTACATCGGTTTCCATGCACAATTTGAAATGAGAAAAATACTGTACTTTACATGTTTAAACGTTACTTTCAAGAACTTTAGCGTATATCCGAATTTGGTTTTTACGGCGTAAATAACCAAAGTGTTAAATGTAGGCACGCTACTAGAGGGTGTCATACCTTACGCGTTCATAAAACTCTTGTGCACTTTTCAATGCCCTTGCGTAGTCCACATCATCCTAATATCAAGCATATAATTTCTGATCTCTATTCGGGAATTAATCCTGATGTAATTAAAAACAATGAATACCTGGAGCGTATTCAACGGAATTGTGTGGAGCAAACGAATCCTTTTACTTGTTATTTTACCTTATTGCTTGGGGAGAATCCTAAGATTACTTGGCGGCATAATACTGGCCGTCATTTTGGAATGGTTAATTTGCAATACGAAGATGTTTTTAAATTGGTGCATCCTGCCTGGTTATTCGCCTATGTTTGTTATGCGAAAGCTATGTATGAAATAGCCCATAAGTTTAGCCCTGTAATGACCATGGATGGTGCAGCGGCGGGTAGTTTAATTCCTATGTTACATCGTTCGGGAGAATATTTTTGGTATCATCAGATTTCAGTCAGGGTAGCCTCCGATGGGGATTTAGTTGCCGCCCACCTGAACTATTATCATCAAAGTAGTACTTATACCAGCCAATTGCCTAATATGCCTCAGCTAACCACATCTGGAGAGCCGAATAAAATGTTGACGGTAGAACTTGCTAAGCTGGCAACGGAATTTCTACCTGATTTTCTTTTGCAATTTTTATCTGAAACACAGGTGGCTTTTATGTTACATTATCGTGAAATTATTCATATTCGTAGCGATGATAAGATAACACAGGGGGATCTTCTGGAATTAATCGATGGCGTAGATACTATTGATAATCTGAATAAAATAAAACATCGGATTAAGAAGAGTACTATGGCCCACTTCAAGCATCCAGCCCTGAGTTCTGCTCATGGATTAGGAGTTTGGCTTAATAAATACTTTCCTATCCCTAAAAAGGCTTAGTTGTCAACGTATTTATGGGTTTGTCCATAAGTGGACACGATGATCAATATTTTATATACTTTACTGATGCTATCTTTGATGAAGATAAATGTATTGACATGCTTTTGTTTGTCATCATTAAGAATTGTGTTGTTTTTATGTCTCTCTAGAATTGTTTTATTTTACCTAAGTTGTAAACGCTTGAACAACTCATCTTCCCAAGCAATTGCTTGTATTGGAGTTGTAAAAAGCAATTGATCGCGTGTTCCAGGTGTATTATACCTGGAGCACGTTTTTATTTTGCCTGACGCTTAGTGATTAGGGAGTGGACAAGAAGCCCCTGGTCGTTAGGAGCAAGTAGACTACTACGCATCAATTTTAAAGCACCTCCAATTAGTGGTTTATGTCAACTATTAAATCACCTGAAGGCGAAGGGCTTGTAGTGATTATTAAGAGGAATTAGGGTAGTGCGTTAAAGGGGCAATCCTGAAGTATCGCTTTTCCCGTATCTTCACGATTCAAAAACCTTATTCCCCTATGCTTCGTAAGCACCTTATTTTGCCTGCCCTTCTATCTGTTGGGCTGGGTCTCGCACTATTTAGCTGCGGTTCTGATTCCGAAACCGTGCAGGTTCCTACTGAGGGACTCATTACCACCGTTACCGAAGTTAGTCCGGATGATTACAAAATTGCCTCCGAAGAATCCGTCGACCTGGTGGAGGATAGCCGCATTATTGTGGAAAAACTGTCAGGTGAGCGAGATACCTTCACCCTTGAGCAAGCCAAATTGATTGCTCAGGTTACCTCTGATACCAGTGCGGTCAGCCGGCCCTTCCGTCGTGCAGGAATGGGCTATTGGGGCTTTTTGATGTTGGGGCGTATGGGGGGGCATTCCGTCAACTCTGGAGCCTACGTTAATAACGGTGCCTACAATAAGGCAAGCAGTACGGCTGGTTCCCGCCTGACGAGTTCTGCCCGCACTACTACCCGTTCTCGCTCCGGATTCGGTGGCGGCAAAAGTACCCGTTCCTTTGGTGGATAATAGACTGACGGACGCACCACGGCTGAAAGACCGTTGGCTGCGCAAGCAAGACCTCAGTTACTACGCTGAAGGCGAAAATGAAGATTATTTGGCCGACGAGGTCCTCAGCCTCAACACTACCGAAGCAACCGCTGCTATGCGGGCAGGAGATGAAGCCTGGGACGTACTGCGGGCTTGCGCCCGCAAGAGTGCCTACATGGAAGATCGTCTGCGTGGCTTGGGGGTTCCCGACTTCGCCGTCCCGCTCATCAAATGGTCGGTAGAAAATGAATGGGATAATTTCCTGGTGGGTCGTTTTGACTTTGCTGGAGGGTTGGAGGAGTTACCCCTGAAGTTGATCGAATTTAACGCAGATACTGCCAGCTTGCTGCCAGAGACGACCATCCTTCAGCCTGAGGTGATCAGTAAAGCAGGCCTGAGGCCTGCGCCGAACGATTTGCTCAAGGCCCTGGAGGCCAATGCCCGTCGCTTAGGCGGTGGACGCAAAGACACCGCCATCGCGGCTGCTCACCTTGGTAGTGCCGATGACCGCCACAACACTGAGGTGCTTACCCGCATTGCTACTGCCGCAAAGTGGGGGAGGGTTGACACCATTATGCTCCCTGATCTTGAGATTAACCCCGACGAAGGCATCTTCCACGAAGCGAAACCAGGCCGCTGGATCCACTACGGATCGATGATTAAGTTCTTTCCCTGGGATTTTGCCGCATTGGAAGAACCTGAACTTTGGGAATACCTTGCGGAATTGGTCATGGCGAAGAAATTGCGGGTCTTTAACCCCGCCTGGACTATGCTGCTGCAGTCAAAAGCACTAATGGCCTATGCCTGGGAGGATAATCCGGGTCATCCATTACTACTACCTACTGCCTTCGACCCTGCTGATTTACCCCGGCCGTTGGACGGCTACGTCCGCAAGCCCGTTTTCGGCCGGATGGGCGAAAACATCGAAATGGTGATGAACGGCCGCAACGTTGTAGCTCAAACCAGTGGCGACTACGGCAACGGCCAGGTCATTTACCAGGAAAGAGCACACTTTGCTACGGATCGTGACAAGCACCAATACCAACTGAGTACCTACCAGGCTCCCCAAGCCTGTGCACTTTGCTGCCGCCGGCAGGACGACCTGATCATCGATGATGACGGGGAGTTTGTGTCTTTAGCCCTGTTGAAGGAGAAGGTGGGGCTTCGGTTTTAGGTTTGTTTGTGTTTACACAAAATGATTGGGTCTGGAAGTGCTAACTTTTCGGAAAGTCGTAGGAGATCACTCAATAGCATCTTGTTCCCACCTCTCAGGTAGAATATACCCGTACCAGAAAATTGTAAAACGATATAACTCATGCGTCAGCCATATCACGAAGACCAGGTCTACGAACGAATTCCTGCGTTAGCGCCAGGGGAGTACGATAATTGTACTTTCTCCCATTGCGTATTTGCTAATGCAGACTTCACGGGCTACGTATTTTCCGATTGTACGTTTGAAGACTGTGACCTGACAAACTTGAAATTGCATGAGGCGGCACTGAAAACGGTCACCTTCGAGCGGTGTAAATTATTGGGGCTGCGATTTGAAGATTGCCGGGATTTCCTGTTTCAAGTCGCTTTTACCGACTGTAACCTGGAACTGTCCACCTTTACTGATTGGAAGCTTAAAG
>JBGCFZ010000113.1:0-4870 GCA_045110355.1 Lewinella sp.
TCCTTTTTCACGCACTGAGCATCATCATCTGGCTACCCGGACTGGTGTTCCTACTGCGTTCTGAAAAACTTAAGCCTTACCGATCACTGGGCTTCGCCTACCTAATACTGATATTGCTCTTATTGCTACTAAGTGGAAAGGCTTACTACACCTTTGGCGCTTATGCCGTTCTTTTTGCAGCCGGAGGGTGTTTCTGGGCCGAAAAGTTAAAAGCAAAAAGCTGGTGGATGGCACCCGCCCTGCTTTTTAATTTTTTCCTCGTTCCCTTTGGCTTACCCATACTTCCGGTAGAAACCATGCAGGATTATGGCGTACACATGCGTGATACTTACGGACTTGACGTTGGCCTGCGCTGGGAAGACGGCTCGGTTCGTGACCTTAGCCAGGACTATGCCGACATGCACGGTTGGGAAGAGATGGTGGCCAAGGTGGCCAGGTTTTATCATAGCCTCCCGCCAGATGAACAGGCCAAATGCATGATTGAAGGCGGACACTATGGCGAAGCCGGTGCCCTGAATTTTTACCGGAAAAAGTATGACTTGCCCGAGGCAGTATCTTTCGATGCGAGTTTCCTGCTTTGGGTCCCTGAGCAAATTTCTTTTGACCGTCAGATCGTGGTCCATGATTGGCCACAGGGGGATTCCGACTACTTTGAAAACGTGACGCTGATTGACAGTACGGCAACGCCCTATGCCCGTGAGGTCAGCTACATCTATTACCGGGATACCCCTAAAAAAGACGTTGAGGCGGCATGGACGAGCATCGTTAAGGAGCGTCGGCTGGAGGGGTTGGGGCAGTAACGGTTAAATGTGACGATAATTATAGAGGCAAGGCATGCCTTGCCTCTATAATTAGACCTTTTTGTGGCCCTGATTCCTCCGGAATCGTAGTAATTACGGGGCGGAACACCTTACGTTTAGAAGTAGGCTGTTCCCTCTGCTTTGGTTAAAGCACGACGAATTCTGGATCCGAAACGCGGAGCGTTTTTCAAAGCCCTGCCCCGGTGGGGAGGGGTTGGGGAGGGGCTTTACGAGGCAATTATTGTCAAAAAAGCATACTGGAGCAATCCCTGTAAACGGAATACCCTAAGTTTAGAAGTCATACCCTAAAGACAAGTGCAACTTACCTTTTTGCCGTAAGCCAGTCTCTACACCCCAACCGTAATCAGCCCGAATGTAGTAGCCGAAAACCGTTGTTCTTGCGCCGAAACCATAGCCATAAATGATCGGATCTCTAAAACGGCGTACCCGGACGGTAATGGGGGTTACGTTATCACCGACTTGGTTCGGGTCAGGATACGTGGTGATGTTGACCGGATTATCTTCGTCAAACGGGTCTGCCCCAGACCAGGCGGTACCAATATCAAAGAATGAAACGAGCTGGAAATCCCGCAACAGCTTAGAGCGGAGGTTCCGGAAGATGTAGTTGAATACGGGAACCCTTATTTCTGCGTTACTCAGCACGTAGGTTCCTCCGTTACGGATGTTGACGTCGAAACCGCGTAGTGGGGTGGCCAGGTCCTGAAAGACAAAGTCTCCGGTTTGGGGAGTCGGAATGGAGTTGTTGAAGTTATTAAGCAGGCTGTTATCGGCCCCACCCAGGTAGTAAAGAATTTTCTGTGCACCGAAGTTAGTGGCACCGGCCAGCCTAACGGCCAGGATACTACGTTTGTCGAGGCGTTGATAGTGCCTTGCGTCGAAACCTAAAATTCCCAGAAAACCGGGTTCGAATCCTGTTTCTTCATCTCCGTTGAGATTAATGTTGAAGCTCTTGTAAAAATCAGCGTAGACTTTGTAGCGGGTCCCCATCCTCAGGTTGGTCGCCAAATTGAGGGTGTTGTCAAAAACGTATTCAAGCCGAGCACCAATGCGCTGTTGGTTGTCAGGTGTATCCTGCAGAGCGGCCAACTCGGTGGGCAAGGTCTGGACCCGGTCCCGACGAATCGTAGCCGTAGCCCGCAAAGAGCGAAAAACATCGAGCGGATACCGTACACCGTACTGTGCCAGGAGGGTGTTTTCTTCTACCAAGCGGGGAGCATTGGGGCGGAGCACATCGAAAAAGCCTTCTTCTAACCTCCGGTTACGACGGTAGACCGAGAAGATCTTATCCAGCCTGTTCTTACGGTTCTGGAACGTGGCGAAGTACTCCGTGCCATTGAAACTGGTCGGTATGCGAACGCCACCCTCTATGGTGTAGTCTTCAAAAAGATCGATGATGTTGCCTTTGAAAAGAATCCCGAGGGGTTGGCGCGTAAAGCCATCCGGGTTAGCAGAGAAATTATTGAGCCCAGCGAAGAGGGGATCGTTGTCTGCCTCTGTTTTTACGTAGTTGACCCGGAAGGAAAGTCGGGAAGGCTTGATTCTTCCCCGGATAAACTTATAGGTCCGGTTCAGTTCAGGGATTGGCCGTTCGCCACGCAGTAGGTTGTTTACGGGCCGATTTCTCCGACGGTTTTTAGGAGAGGTAACCACCGTCAGGTTGGGACGCAGCCCCGTTGAGTCTGTACCCGCAGGCGAGACGGTGTTTTCTGAGGTGGTGGGGTCCCGCAGAAGAATGTTCTCCGGTTCCGGCGTTGGCACGGGGGCGGGTGGGTCCACAAAGTCATCGAAGCGGGTTTGGAACATATAGGCTTCTTCTGCCTCCGGGGCATCAGGCGTATCGGGGTTTGCTTTGTTGGGGGCAATCAGTCCGTCACCACCCGAAGTACCGGGATTCGTGAATACAGGGACCGCCTGGCCAGCGGCCAGGTAGCTGCGTTGACGAAACTTCGTAGGCGTTACCCGTACATTCAGCGTTGTGTCGAAGGCAAAACTGCGGACGATTTGACCATTGTCAGAAGCAAATGTTTCTACTCCGAACGGACGCTTACCGCTAGCGTCCTGCTGGTCGATGTTTCGGCCAAGGTTGGTCACGGCTTCCACCACCGCACGTTCTTTGATGATGGGGAAGACATTGATGGAGTCGATCAGTGTCGAGTCCAGGGTAGTCAGCATACTGTCTGCATGAAGCGTAACCTCACTGCCGTCATTTAGGTAGATCGTTTTTTCAAAGTGGTCGATGTAGTCTTCCAGATGCGCCTGGTAACGGTTGACGATGCCGCTGACGTCGGAAAGGAAACTGAAGTGATCACCGTCAATCGGGGCAGGTTGGCCTTCGTTCCCGAAAGGGGTGTCGGAAATACGCACCAATTCCCCGGGTTTTCCCTCCAGGTCGTAATAAAAAAGGTCGAAATCTCCAATGGGAAGCACTGTGTCGAGTCGACTGGGCTCGAGCTTCAGGCCGGTTCGGTTACTGGCAAATACCACGCCCTGACGACCGCGGATATTTACGGGGACGGCATCGAGGTCGTCCCAAAAGTCGTTAGTAATGCGCTGGAGCTGCCGTTGTCCCGGAACGTAGTAAAACAGATCGGTGTACCCATTGGTGCTGGCCGTAATGATCATTCTTCCGGGGTCAGAATAGGCCATGCTGAATACCCGGTCAAGGTTGATGGCAAACGCCTCAGTGAGGTCTTCACCCGTATTAAGATCCCGGCGAATCAGCTTGATCTTATCCCGGAACTCATAAAGAATGGCCAGTTCCTGATTGCTTGGGGAGAAATCAAGGAAAGGGTAATCGTAATCAGTAGCCTGTAGCAAGTTTCGCTGGCCACCTTTGAAGACCACTTCACGTTCCCCGGTCTGTAGGTTTTGCAAGTAAACTTTGTAGCGGCCGATCTCATTCAGGACGTAGGCGATCCTGGTTCCATCCGGACTGACTTTCAGGTTGGTGATGGGGAGCTGGCGCTTGTTTTTGATGAGGATTTCCGTCCCGCCAGGCTGCGCCCGGCCAGCCAGTTCCTCCGTATAGCGGTTGCGGTAATACTCCCCCCAATTGAACAGGATGTTATCGTAGTTGCTGCCCAGTACATACAGGAAACCGTTTTCTACTGAACGATTGATGCGCGTTAGGTACAGCAGATTAGAAACGGTTGGCTTACCGAAACTCTCCGCCACGTAGTTCCAGAAGGAATGGCCCGCCAGCTGCGGATATTCCGCAGCGAGGTCCCGGAAGGTTTCATATTCTCCGTTGGACAGCAAGTGCCGCAGTTGATCGTCTTTTTCCGTATTCCAGTCTTCCCCCAGGTAAGACACCAGTCCACTTTTGAACCATACCGGAAGGTTAAGCAATACGGCATTTTGTACCACCTCCTGAACGGAAGAGCCATAAAGCATGTGCTCAATGTAAACACTAGCCATCGCCTCTCTAACCTGCCGCCGCAGGTCGGTATGGTCACCATTAAAGTAAACGAAGGCCTTATTGCCCAAAAATTTGGTCTGCGTCGCCGAAATATAACTGGCACTGCGGCCAAGGTTCTGTGTGCCGGGCAGCGTGAAAACTTCTTCGCTGCCGATGTTACTTTGCTTCAGGTCAGTCACGTCACGGTACACGATCAACTGTACCTTCTCGTTCATCCGGTGCTCCAGCATTTTTTGAATGTAGCCAAAATCGTATTCGGCCATCTGAACCACCGATTGTCCCAAATTTCTGCCTTCACCGTACCAGTAGGTGATGAAGTTATCCGATTCATACTGCTCCCAACTGTCAAAATCTTTATGGTACTGGACCCGGTTTTTACCAAACTCCACTTGGGAAGTTTGGGCAAAAAGGCCGACGGTAAAAAAGGTACACAGCAGGTAAAGGGATAGACGCATCTCGGATCGGTTGTGACAACAGGCAGGACAATATACCTAAGTCAAAGTGGTTTGGGACTTTATCGCTTGCTATTGCGGCCCATGATTTCGTTAAAAAGCCTCGCCGAAGCTAAGGCTTCTCCTACGTTTTTTGCCTCATCAGAAACCACACTAGCTGCGCGCTAATTGTCCCAAAC
>JBGCFZ010000114.1:0-9876 GCA_045110355.1 Lewinella sp.
TATTCCTTGCCTTTTAGCACCGTGACTTCGTTGCTGAAATCCTCATTTAGCTATGGCTAAAATCCGGTTTCAGCGCCTTGCCACGGCACGAAAATCCTGCGGACTAAACGGCCAGACAATTATGAACTCACCCACTAGGGCCCTACCCCAACAAATCCAATACCACCTCCAGGTCATCCCCCAGATAAGCGATGTGGTTATCCGGTCGCAAGACCACGAAGAATTCGAATTCTCCGTCAAACGCGTCTGGAATTTCTTCGAATACAATAGGCGTCTGTGAGATACTGCTGAGGTCAAATTGCACCAGAAGGACAGCAGGACCAAACCAGAGTAACTTGTACGCTGCCGACTTGATCTCATCAAAAACGCTGTTTCCGGCAGCGGTGACGAAATAAGGAAGCCGATCTCCTGCAGAGATGGCCGCCAGGCGGCTGGGCTCGGTAAGGGGGCTCTCGGGGTAAGCAATGCTCAGTTGCGCCAGGGTGGAAAAAGCTTGTTTGTTCCCAAGGCGGGTGGTGGTCAGCATCTTAACGAAAAAGGGGAACACATTCAGTTTGAGGAAGCCCAACCAGGGTTGCTCCCCGGTCATGAAATCAAATTCGAGGTCAGAAGTAGCCAAAATTTGGCGGGCAACGGCCATGCGTTCCTGATTGTAGCTCTCTAGGGTTTCGGGTTTTCCTTTGCCCTGCAGGGCGTGAGATAGCTTCCAGGCCAGGTTATAGGCCTCCTGTACACCGCTGTTCAACCCCAGCCCGCCGGCGGGGGTATGGATGTGGCTGGCACCGCCAGCCAGGAAGCAACGCCCCTCGACAAATTTCTCAGCAATACGGCGGTGCACCTTGTAGGTAAAGAAGCCCATCTCTTCTTCAAATTCAACGGCTGTTTTCAGTTGCTCTCCAACGAACCCCCGAATGTCCGCGAACTTGGTAACCTCTTTGTTTTGCATGTGCTTGGGCAGTACCCCAACCATACGATAGTGCTGGTCTCCCTCCATTCCAAACAGTAAGACGAAGCCCTTAGCCGTAAGATTTAGGTAACCTTCTTTCTTGTTGATGAGGTCACTCTTGATCCGGACATCCGCCACGTAGAAAGTTTTATCCTCTGTTTTTCCATCGTAGGAAAGCCCTAGTTGTTGGCGTACGGTACTGCGGGCCCCATCGCAGCCCACCAGGTAATTCCCAGTCAGAGTCGAGCGCTGCCCCTCCTTGTCCTGGCAAGTTATGGTTACCCGGTCCGGTCCGTTTTCAATCGTCAGCAGCTCTTCTCCACGGTTGATGGTTGTGCCATGTCGCTCAAGATAATTGATCATGATCGCTTCTGCCTTCGCCTGCTCTATGTTGAGGACGTAGGGGAATTTCGTCAGGCCCTGGCCAAATTCGGTGAGTTCAACGACCTCGGATATCTGACCATTCGTCAGGATGTTGATTCGTTCCATCAACTGCCCCTCACGGATGATCTCCTCCGCCAGGCCAATCTCATCAAAAGCCTCCATAGAGCGGGCATGAATCACCATCGCCCTGGAATACTGCACCGGCTGCCGGCTCTTTTCGATCAAGACGACCTCCGTTCCATAATGACGAAGCATACACGCAAGCGCCAGTCCGGTTGGGCCGGCTCCGACGATGATGACCTGGGTTGATGGCAGGGTGAGCATAGTGTTCTAATTAAGATTTAGGCAGTAGTGGTGGAGTACCGCCTGCTCCATCCCCTTTTCATTGCACCTGCGGCCCCGCCTAATTCACGCGCTTAAAGGCGTATTCCTTAAACTGGAGAATATTCACAAATTTATTCTCAAAGCGGTCTAATTGTGATTGCTCAAAATTAGTCGCTCCGGCAGGAACTACAGCGACCGGTTCAAATCGGAAGCGGGTATGCAACAGGTCTTCGGGGTTAGCTTCCAGGGCATACTGAAACCGGGTGCCATTCTCAGCAGCCATTCTCAGGAAATACCGGGTTACATCGTATCCAACGTAGGCTTCATCCCGCGGAAGGACGGCGTAGCGTTCAAAGAATTTACGCCGGAATGAGCGTACCGCTGGGTTCAGCTTATCAATGTATACGCTGCTGGAAACGTGCACGTTGGTTCCTTCGTAGTAATCGAAATTTATGCGGGTGAAGTCAATCCACTGCGGCAAGCCATACACGGCCACATTGCGGCCAAAATCATCACGGGTATCGGTATACAGTACCCGGAGAAAATTGGCAACAAAAGATTCATCTTCATAGATGGGAACGATGAAAACCGTTTTCCGCCCACGCATATATTCCTTCAGGCTGGTGTTCTCATTATTCATGTCCACCTGCACTTCTTCCAGTGGCTCAATTTCGGCATTGCCCGTCAGTATCTTGTATTCGTCCTGGAGGTAACCAAGGCGAGATTTCTGGTTAGGGTCCATCCCCGTTACCAACACGATGCGGTCAGCCCGCTGCGTTTGGTAAGCGTGCCGCAACAGGGAACGCATGTGCGTTTCCAGCGTAGGGTTTACCTGAATGTAATTAGGGTTGTTCTGGCTTACACCGCCTGCGGCGCTGTAGGGAGAGATCAACACTGTTTCTTTCCCCCGGGCAGCTTCGGCCAGCGTAGTTACGTTGCCCTTCAGGTAAGGGCCGATGACCAATTGTGCCTGGTTGAACTCCGGGCTCGCGGTAATGATTTGAGCCTTCTCAGCCGTTGCCCGGGTATCCTGAACATTAACGTTGTAGTTCACGGTGCCCTGGCCGCGCATTTCATCGAGGGCGATTTTAGCGCCACTGTAAAAATGCAGGGCCCACTGGGAGTTCGGGTCAACGTTGTCTTCACTACCAAGGTAGCGGTCCGTAAGGAAGGGCAGCGCAAAATCTACGTTGTACCCGCTCAACAGGCGGGAGCCCGTCGGGGTCGTTCCTACCTGAGCAATAGGACTGGCCCCCGTGCCGGTTACCGGAGGATCAGGGTTGGTACCAGGAACGAAGTCCGAGCCTCCCTCTTCAACGATGGGTGGGTTTCTGTCTTCCGGGACGACCGTCCACCGGATGGTGTCCATCTTGTCCGTAGGCGCATTAGCGACATAGACGTAGGTACCGGTAACCGGGTCATAGACGCGGCGGCTTTGTACGGGGTCCAATTCGGGGTCATCCGAATCGGTGCGGTCCGTACGGTCCGTCCGGTCCTGGTCGGGAGTAGAAATGGGTTTGAAGAGTTCACAGGAAGACAAGCCAAGCAGCGTGCAAGCCAGCAGGGCGAAAAATCCTAGTTTACTCCCACTCAATCGTGGCTGGTGGTTTTGTGCTGATGTCATAGACGACGCGATTAATCCCTTTAACGTTATTGATGATCGAACTGCTGACCGAGGCCAGGAAGTCGTAAGGTAGGTGGCTCCATTCGGCGGTCATACCGTCGGTTGAATTTACGGCACGCAGCGCAACTGCCTGTTCGTAAGTTCGTTCATCCCCCATTACACCCACCGATTGGACGGGTAAAAGGATGGTACCTGCTTGCCATACCTGATCGTATAAACCGTATTCCCGCAGTTTGTTGATATAAATGGCATCTGCTTTTTGCAGCAAACCCACCTTCTCGGGGGTAATGTCTCCTAAAATCCGGATGGCCAGCCCCGGGCCGGGGAAAGGATGGCGCTTGATCAGGTGATCAGCCATGCCCATTTCGGTACCCACCCGGCGCACTTCATCCTTGAAGAGGAAGCGTAGGGGTTCGACGATCTTCAGGCCCATTTTTGCGGGCAGGCCACCCACGTTGTGGTGGCTTTTGATGGTTACCGACGGGCCGTGTACACTGACGCTTTCAATCACGTCGGGGTAAATGGTCCCCTGGGCGAGGTACTTGATGTTGGTCAGTTTCTTGGCCTCCCGGTCAAACACATCGATGAAGGTTTTACCGATAGCTTTGCGTTTTTTCTCCGGGTCGGAGATGCCGGCCAGCGCGTCGTAAAACTCAGCTTTAGCGTCGATGCCAGTCACGTTGAGGCCCATTCCTTCGTAGCCTTCCAGTACCTGTTCGAACTCATCTTTGCGGAGCAGTCCGTTGTCGATGAAGAAGCAGAACAACCGGTCGCCGATGGCTTTATGCAGCAGCATGGCGGCCACGGAACTGTCTACACCTCCACTGAGGCCGAGCAGCACACGGTCTTCTTCGCCAATCTTTGCCTGGAGGTCGGCCACCGTATCGTCTACGAAGTGGGCGGGGGTCCAGTTGCCGGTACAACCGGCGATGTCGATGACGAAGTTCTTCAGTAATTCTTTACCGTCCAGACTATGGTATACCTCGGGGTGGAACTGGATACAGAAAACCGGCTCATCGAAAGTGTCGGGCTTGCTACCGAAAGCAGCCACTTCCACATCGGCCGTGCTGGCCAACAATTCGAAGGTATCAGGAATTGCTTTAATGGTATCACCATGGCTCATCCATACCTGGCTACCGGCATCCAGACCGGTGAAAAGGCCTTCCGGTTGGTGGATCCTTGCCAGATTGGCCTTACCGTATTCGCGCGTATTACTTTGCTCCACCCGCCCACCGAAGTGCTGGGCGATGTACTGGGCACCGTAGCAGATGCCAAGCACCGGCCGCTTACCGATCAGGGGTTCGAGATTAGGGTGCAGGGCTTTCTCTTCGCGTACCGAAAAGGGGCTTCCGCTGAGGATCACCGCCTTGATCGTATCGTCCAGCACCGGTACCTTATTAAAAGGCACGATTTCGCTGTACACGTTGAGTTCCCGTATGCGGCGCGCAATCAACTGGGTGTATTGGCTGCCAAAGTCTAGGATGAGAACCTTTTCCGTCATAGAGGGCGAAGGTAGGAATTAGTCTATTAGTCTTTTAGTCTTTTGGTCTTTTAGTGTGCACAGCGGGCGGATTAGCGCTTGTTTGGGGGCGTGGCCGCTGGTGCAGGGGGAAGGTAGGAGAGCAGTGGCTACCGTTGGGCCGTCTCTCGCCTCCGAGCCGTCCGACCGCCTTCAGCCCTGCTGCGCCGGGCCTCCGAGCGGCCCGACGGCCTCCGGCTTAGCGCACTAAGGTGAGTACCGACGCTCCTTTCTTGGTCCTCAGTTCCAGAAAGTACATGCCCTTCGGCAAATTACCAAGCTGCTGGTCTACTACCCGTTCCTGCGGACCGGCCTCACCAACGCCTTCCCAACTCCCCACCAGTTTGCCACTCGCAGCGTACAACTCCAATCGGTAGCTGCCCCGCTCCTCCAGCGAGAAGTTGACCCGTAAATGATCGGTAAAAGGGTTGGGCGAAGCGGAGAAATCGATGTCTCCCGGTGCCATAACTGGCGATGACGGCTCCACCTTTTCAGGAGTGGTGAGGCTGGTTGGTGCTTCGATGGGAGTTTCAGCAAGTGCTGCGCGGCGTTCCGCTCGTCTTAGTTGGCGCGCTTCGCGCCGGTCGAAGCGGCTGGCACGCCATTCACGTATACTATAGGACAACTTCCTTACTGGCCGGACCACATGACGGCGTACTGGAGCGACAAAAATCCGATGAATTAAAGATCGATCTGCTACGATGTACCCCATTGCGGTTTCTTCGATCACAATTGCGGATTCAAGTTCAAAAGTTAAACGCTTATTGTTCAATGCTGCTTTAGTTCTTTCTCCAGAAATATAATATTCAGTAGTCGCAAACCCAGTATACGCTATGATCAATTTCACCTCTCTTGCTGCTTCCACCATGATGGAAAAACGACCATCAATATCGGTTACCGTTCCAGTGCAATAGCCATGTACTAAAATTGAAGCCCCAATGAGGGTTTCGCCATAACTATCTGATACCTGTCCGGTGATTGTTATTGTCTTTCTCCTTTTCTCATCAACTGACTTAATTTCAAGGTTCTTCCCTTTAACATTTTGGCTTGTCTCGCTTACTCCTGCAAGTATTTCCATGTCTGGGGCATCTACTTCCTGTCCTGCCACTGATATCGAGAGCAGTAACCCAGCAGTTGCAGCGATAGCACGAACGCCGCCAAAATTTCGTGGGCCTTCTGTGACTAGTTTGCTGTTCAACTGACGAGTTCTGAATCGGCCACAAATCTTACCCACATTACGGCGTAGGCGACGACCAATCTCAGCGTCGGTCATTGTGGTAAAATCGGTCAGCGTGCGGTCGCAGGCAGCGCAGTGGCGCTGCTGGAAGTCGACGGGCGTCATCTTGTTCCAGTCTTCGTGGCAGGGTTCGGGGATGGAAATTTTCATAAATGGGTGGGTTGATTAAGTAGTCAATAGTGGGTTTACTTCCGGACGGACGGGAAGTGGATGTGCTGGTTACCTTAATTGCATAAAAGCTTGTGTAAAAAAGTTCCCGCAGATAAGGAGTCAGGCGCTTTGAAATGAGAGAACAATGGAAGGACCCCGTTTAAAAGTCCGGTCAATTCCACTGAACCATCTTTGCTCCCCGCTGTTTTGCCCGGTATGACGGCACTACTTTATTTAGGCATTACCCTGGCCACCGTGGCGGGCATGGAATTCGTCGCCTGGGCGGCGCACAAATACCTCATGCATGGCTGGCTGTGGAACTGGCACGAAGACCATCATCGGCCACACCACGAAGAGGACGGTTTTTTTGAAAAGAACGACCTCTTTTTCCTTGTATTTGCGATTCCCAGTGCAACCTCCTACATCGTTGGTCTAAACGTTGACGGCCTGTTCTGGCTAACTTTTGTCGGTATCGGCATCAGCATCTACGGGCTGATTTATTTCCTGATTCACGACGTCTATATCCACCGGAGATTCAGTTGGTTCAAGCAGCTGGACAGCAAATACAGCCGCGCCATCTTACGAGCGCATGGGCATCACCACGCCGTTACCGAAAAAGATGGTTGTGAAAGCTTCGGCCTGTTGGTTGTCGATGACAAGTACTTCGGTAAACGGAGCGAATGGCAAAAGGAGGATGAAGTGGGTAGTGAGTAGTCGATAGTGGGTAGTGCTTTCGCATGTTTCTGCTTGCTTCGCTCGTATGGTACTTTTCTGGAAATTGGCTTTTGAGAAAGGGGGAACATCATTGGTTGCTAATTACCGCAGCACTACGTACTTTAACACGATCCTCGAAGGTCAAACGGCAGCTTTGTTTTTCAGGCAAAATTGAAGTTAGTACCTTTATCATCAAGAAGTAGTTGTAGTCGCTACCTAGTATTAACTACCCACTAAAACATGGAAGACCGTCTTTTAGATAAAATTGCCGAGCCGTTCAATCTCAATCTCCCGGAGTATGCTTCGATGGAGGAGATGATCGACAACCTGCTGCCGGTCGTAGGTCGATTTAGCGATCCTTCCCTGGCAGACGAGGATGCGGCGATTTACAAAGTGGACTGGGTAAAGATGACTGACGTCCCCGGGGTTAAAGTAGTTAGCCTGCACACCTTCATGGCCAATAGCGGCGAAGTCCGCATTGCCAATGACGGTAAGATGGACGCCATGTCGTTTAAAGTCCTTAATTCCAGGCGCGTTATCGTGGGGCAGAGCATCCACCGGGAAGCTTACATGTACGAGTTGGCCTTTATGGACAACGATTTTCTTATCCTCAAACGCCACGGTAACGAAGCCAATTTCCAACGCGGAAAATACCTTTTTTACTGTCGGGAAGCCATTGGCACCCGACTGGAGTGGCACGAGGCATTAGAACAGATTGCCGATAAATACCGGAACAATAATTTTCCCTGGTGGATCGTCGTGGTGGTATTGGTGATTGTGGTGGGGGCTTTGGCTTACTTGCGGTAGGTTACAGGTTGTAATTTGTATCGGTCGCATAAGCGACCGCTGTAACCTGCAACTATCCTTACCTTTGCCCCATGCGAAATTACTTGCTGTTTACCTTATTGCTATTGCTGGGGGGGAGCGCGCTGCGCGCGCAGACGTTCCGGGCGTCCCTGATTGCCGGCGGCAACTTCAGCCAGATCGACGGAGATGACTTATTTGGTTTCCATCAGCTGGGTGCTAATGCGGGTATTCGGGTGGTCGCCTTATTGGGAGACCGCTGGCGGGTGGGTCCCGAAATTCTTTTCAGCCAGCAGGGCGCCCGACGTAAAAACAACTCTTTCGAGATCAGTGCTTTTGACCGCTTCGACCTCAGCACGCTGGAGGTCCCCTTGATGGTATACTTCAAAGACTGGCGGTTGACGGCAGAGGCTGGCTTCAGCTACCAACGGTTGTTCAATTATACCGTCATCAGCTCGGGGGGAGAAGACATCACGGCTGCTACGCCGCTGAACGAAAACCTGGTGGCCTTCAAGGCAGGTGTTACCTTCTTCATAACGCCCCGGTTTGGGATGAACATGCGGTGGTCGAAACACCTCACCGATATTGACCCCAATAATAGTATCAATACTTCCTTTAAGGGTAGAAGCGTCAGCGTACGCGCCATTTTCACCCTCGGCCAGGGAGAAGACATCCCTAAACCTCCAACTGAAGAAAAACGATGATCCGTAGTTTCCTTGCCCTGCTCCTTGCTGCTGTTTTTTGCTCCTGCTCACCGTCGCCCAAAACCGAAGAAGCACCTGCAACAACGCCCAGCTCTACCGCAGAAAACCTGACCTACCCTTCCATTAATATGGACCGGCTGGTCTACCTATGGGAAAACGCGACCTATATGGATGCTACTTTCTATACACTGCCTATTTCCATCAACCAGAGCGAACTCGCGCAGATAAAACAGACCATCGCCACCGTAGGTCAGGACCCACTGGTTCTCCCCACTACGTGCAAACCCACCGGCCACATCTGGTTCCAGGTCAATGGTAAAAACATTGAAGAAGCCGACATCTATTTCTCTCCAGGTTGCGTGGGCTACATTTGGTATGAAGAAGGAAAACCTGCCTATTCTAATCAGATGACAGAAGGGGGAATCAAGTTTTACAACAACATCATTAGTTCGGTGCAGCCTAAGCAATAGACGGCCTGCGGCCTTGTAGATTGATAGATGTGATAGATTGATAGGCTACCACTCACTTCGCTCAATAGACGGCCTTCGGCCTTGTAGATTGATAGATTGATAGATGTGATAGGCAATCGCAAGTACTAGCTCGCTTCGCTCGTTTTACGCCCAAACAGACCAATAGAACCAAATGCGCAGAGCCGTTATCGATCTTGGAACCAACACCTTCCACCTACTCATTGCCGATGTCCTGGAAGATGGGACGCTGACGGAAATTTACCGGGAACGCATCTTCGTAAAATTAGCGGCAGAAGGAATAGCCACCATCGGGCCAACCCCTTTTGAACGAGGGGTGGCAGCCCTGAAGCACTATCGCACGCTGCTGACCGAGTATAAGGTTGCTGACTTAACGGCAATTGGCACCGCAGCTCTGCGCACGGCCAGTAACGGTCCTGAATTCGTGGAAACAGCCCTTCGGGAAGCCAATATCCCCATCCAATTGATTTCCGGAGATGAAGAAGCCCGCCTCATCACCACCGGCGTCCTGCGGGCCATCCCGCCGCCGGAAGACAACGTATTGATCATGGACATCGGTGGCGGATCCACGGAGTACATCATCGCGAATAAGGCAGGCGTACACTGGCGGCAATCCTTTCCCATCGGCGTTTCCGTCCTGTTCAATGAATTCCATCATGCTGATCCGATGACGGCCGGTGAGATCAGCGCATTGGAAGCACATCTGAGCCAAGTGCTAAAGCCCCTCGTTAATGCCCTGGCTGCCCATCCGGCCAACCACCTGGTGGGTGCTGCGGGCACCTTTGATGTACTAGCAGAAGCGCTGCGACATCCCGAAGCACCGGCCCATCCAACCAGCCACCAGCTAAGTCTTACCGGTTTTCCTGCACTATACCAAGTCATCACTTCCGCAACGTTGGCCGAGCGTGTCGCCCTGCCGGGCGTACCCAAGGAACGGGCGGACATGATTGTAGTCGCAATGGTGCTGCTACGGCATACTTTT
>JBGCFZ010000115.1:0-13700 GCA_045110355.1 Lewinella sp.
ACTAGTGGGTGAGTTCATAATTACTTGACCGTTATTCCTTGCCTTTTAGCACCGTGACTTCGTTGCTGAAATCCTCATTTAGCTATGGCTAAAATCCGGTTTCAGCGCCTTGCCACGGCACGAAAATCCTGCGGACTAAACGGCCAGATAATTATGAACTCATCCACTAGGTGTTAGACTACTAGCTCCTAGTTCCTAGCCTTCTAGCTCCTAAATACGGGCGGGGCCGCAGGTGCAAAGCAAGAACGAAGCAGCAGGGTAGGGGACTTGTAGGCCGACCACGAACGGGGCCACTGGCTCCCGGAGCGTGTATTTGCGGTAGTGCTATCACCACAAAGTAGCAGCGAAGCTAATCTATCACATCCATCAATCTAATAAACCCCACCTTCAATCGTTAACTCCAGTTCATACTGGTTGACCGTGTTTTCTAGCCCAGCCAACCGAAGCTGTTCCACCTTTTCCGTCAAACGCTCATCTACATTGATGATGTTGATGGTACTCGAAATCTGTTTGATGCCCGAGAAAAGGCGCTGCCAGCCCTTGTTTTCAGGGTTCAATAAGTCGACCTGCGCTAATCGCTGATTTTGAGGGTTAATGAGGAAGAAGGACTCGGGAACGCCATCTTTTAGGACGTAGTAAAAGGTATAGTCTCCCTCCAGAAGGGTTTCCTTTTGAAAGTCCCAGGAATAGCGTTGCTGGTTAGGCAGGCGGTCCCAGTCAACGTCTTTGAGCGCTATTTCTTGCAATTCAATTTGGTTGTCAGTCTCCACTTTGAGGTCTCCGGCAAAGCAGGCGTATTGCTTACAAATTTTAAACCCGACACTTTTGTAAGCCCTCACCGCAGCTTCATTTTCCCTGATCACTTCCAGGGTGCTTTTTTCGATGCCCCTTTGTTGCAAATCCCTGAGCGCATAGGTATAAATCGATTTCACGATTCTTTTACCTCGGTACGCAGGGATTACCCCAGTGCCGGTATTAAATGCCGTTAATTTTCCGAACCGGGTATCTACTGCGTGGATGATGAAACCAACCAGTTGTTCCCCGTCAAACATTCCATACGAGTAGTTGAAGTCGACTTTAGCAGCCTTCCACCGTTTTCTGTAGTAGTCGCTTTCGGTAGGCATCTTGACGAAGTAGTTGTCAAAAGCGAGTAAGAAGCAGGCCAGCACTTCTTCAAATGATACGTGGGATAGGTTTTTTACGGTCATGTTTATCAATTGAAGGAACTGGTACCTGGTGATTACGGGGGTGTTTTGATAACGTGAGAGCAAATTTGAAGGTTGCATTTTTCATCAGTGGGCCATGGATTACTTAGCTCCTGGCCTACTGGCTTCCTTGCGCTTAAATTCCCATCTTTGCACCCGCGTCCGCGCCACCTTATTTCTTTCCCCTTTACTCCTTTCCCATGACCGCATACATCCTAACCATAGGCGATGAAATCCTCATCGGCCAGGTAACTGACACCAACGCCACCTACATGGCTAATGCCCTCAACGACGAAGGCTATGAAGTCGTTGAACACCTGAGCGTAGCAGATACCCGCGAAGGAATTCGCGACGGCCTGGACCGCGCCCTTGCCGTAGCCGACGTGGTGCTGATGACCGGTGGGCTGGGGCCTACGAAAGACGACATCACCAAAAAAGTCCTGGCGGAGTACGTTGGCACCGAAATGACCTTTCACGAAGAAAGCTGGGAACGGCTGCAAAAGATTTACAGCAGCTTCGGCAAGGAGGCCACTAAGCACCACAAAGTACAATGCTACCTGCCAGCGTCTGCTACTGTTCTGACGAATAAGCGGGGCACCGCTCCCGGTATGTGGCTGGAGTATGAAGGAAAGATCATTGTCTCCATGCCCGGCGTTCCCTACGAAATGCGCTACCTGGTCAGCAAGGAAGTCGTCCCCCGGCTGGTGGCTGGTAACGGAGATGGCCAGCGGCAGCGGTCACTCACCATACTTACCGCCGGAGAGGGGGAGACCACCATCGCTGAACGTATTGAAGCAGTCGAAGACGCTTTGCCAGCCCATATGGGCCTGGCCTATCTGCCGAACCTCGGCACCGTTCGCCTCCGGCTCACCACCCGGGGAACCGATGAAGCTGTGATGCAGACGGAGATCAGAGAGTACCAAGACAAAATCGAGGCCATCGTCGGCCACCTCGTCTATGGCTACGGTAAGGAAGACCTCGCCCTGGCCGTTCAACGGCGGATGCAGGAAAAGAAGCTCTCCCTCGTCACAGCCGAAAGCTGTACCGGTGGCTCCATCGCAGGGATGATTACGGCACACCCAGGATCAAGTGGCCACTTTAAGGGCAGCGTTATCGCTTACGCCAACAGCGTTAAAAACAACCAGCTTGGTGTGCCTGCCGGAATGATTCATAAGTATGGAGCCGTGAGCAAATTTGTGGTCGAAGCCATGGCCACCGGTGCCCGGGAACGATTGAACGCCGACTATGCCGTTGCAACCTCCGGCGTTGCCGGCCCCGGCGGTGGTACGGAGGAAAAACCCGTAGGAACGATCTGGCTAGCGGTGGCCGGACCCAGTGGCGTGAGGTCAAGATTACTCCGAGCCGGTAAAGACCGGAAACGGAACATTACTTATACCGTTCACCAGGCGTTGGATTTACTGCGTCAGGAACTGGATAAGTATTAGTGCGTTGTCAAATCTATCGGTATTTCCTAAAAGGTCGCATAACGACTCACCCTAAATGATTTCGCGGGACGAAGGTTGTCGCGCAGCGTCAAACGCAGTCCCGCGTCTTTTCCCTTACCTTACCCCCTCCAACTCAACGACGACCATGCGCTACCTCCTCCTTCTTGCCTGTTTTACCCTAGTTTTGGCCAGTGCCTGTAATAAAAAGGTGGCCGAAACAACGGCGCCTGATGTGGCTGTTGCCGGGCCGGTTAAAACCATAAATTTTGGCGCTACCGAAACGATGAAGGTCGGGGAGACCTGCAAGCTGGAAAAATCGAATACCGCTATTACTTTCTTAGAGGTTGTGTCCGACAATCGCTGCCCCCGTGGCGTCAACTGTATCCAGGCAGGTGAAGCGGTGATATTAATGAAAATTGATGGCGGGAGCCCCCAAAAGGTCACCATTGATACGGACCCCAAGACGGTAGCTCGCCTGACCATTGACGGCGGAACGGTTGAAATGACGAAGTTAAGCCCCTACCCCGAAGCACGTGTGCGGATAGACCCTGCACAGCGCATGCTTCACTTTCGGGTGTTGGAGGGCAAGAAAATGCGATAACAGCCCCAAATGCCTAAATAATATCCAGCATGTTTTTTCCAGTTGGTGACGACCAGGTCCATCAGGGCCATACGCCCTACTTCGCTTACGGGTTCATTGCCCTCAATGTCCTGATCTTCCTCTTCCAGGCTTATCTGGGGGAGGGGCCGGAAGCGCGTGACTTCATCATGAAGTTTGGCTGCATCCCGGCAGAGATCGAAGCGGGGGAAGACTATTACACTTTACTCACCAGCGCCTTCTTGCACGGTGGTTGGTGGCACCTGATTGGTAACATGCTGTATATGTGGATCTTTGCTGACAATATTGAGGCAAGTATCGGCAACAAACAGTTTGCTGTGTTTTACGTGCTGGGCGCGCTTGCGGCTAACTTTTGCCACATCTACTTCAATGCAGGTAGCCCGGTGCCTGCGGTGGGCGCCAGCGGCGCCCTTTCAGCGGTCATGGGGGCCTACATCGTGATGTTCCCCAAGTCAAATATCCGAGGTTATTTCGTCTTCTTTCGCGTCAATGTTCCGGCCTTCATCTTCCTAGGTTTTTGGTTTTTCCAGCAGTCTAGCGCTGGCTACGCCAGCCTGGGAGACAGCAGTGGCGGCATCGCCTGGTGGGCACACATTGGTGGCTTCGTTTTCGGGGTGCTTTGTGGCTTCTTGTTCCGTACCTGGTATGGCGTGCCGGGGCTGGTGGCGGATCAGGGGGGGCAACGGCGCGGGCCTTTTGGATAAGTGAATGGGAGAATTAGAGAATGGGTGAATAACACGATATTCTCGGCATTATTCACCCATTCCCAATTTCAATCATTCACTCTTCACGATCCGAGCCCGACCTAATTGCCCGCCGCCAGCCCAGCGCACTAGGTAAACACCGGCAGGGGCGTTTCTTAGGTCAACATTAACACGTTCCCGGCCCGGTTGCACGGTTTGCTGTTGTAGTAGCCGGCCATTCCCGTCGAATATATCGACGCTGGCAGCTACGCTGATGACGGGAAGCTCCAGTGTGAAAGCACCGTTATTCGGGTTTGGGAAGGCCCGTAACCGGACAGCATTAGCCGCTTCTACTCGGCGATTACTAACGAGTAGTGCGTCGAGGTCATGCCGGACGATGAAACCGTCTCCGACGCTGAACCAGTATTTGCCATCGGGCGTAATGCCACCACCACGATAGGAATAACAGTTGAAAGCGATTACGTCCCAGGTTGCTCCATTGTCTCTGCTTCGGGTCACTTCTCCATTATTTCCGGAAGCAAAACGGTTTACCAACAGGGAGCCATCAGTACTACGAACGGTGTAGTCGTAGCCGCCGTCGCGGTTGGGGTCACTCCTCCAGGTCATGCCCCGGTCTTCGGTGAAATGACGGGATGCTGCGGTGGATACCCAACCATTATCTGCGTCCGTAAAATACACGTCAACGGAGTTGTTTGCGGGGCCGGTTCCTGAGGTCCAGGTTTGGCCTCCGTCGGAAGTCGTAGCGTACTGAGACTGACGACCAACGGCATAACCATTGTCATCGTCCAGGAAAAAAGCGGCCGAAGGTTGAAAGGCATTGGTATGGGAGATGACCGTCCAGGTCTGCCCTTCGTCGCTAGATTCATAGGCGTCATTTGTTCCCAGCAGGTAAATATTGCCGTTGGGTTTTCGGTCGAAAACGTTAGGGGTGCCTACGATGGTACCTGCGGGGAACCAATCACTGAAGGTGGTTCCCTGATCCGTAGAAATCTGTGGGGAAGCATCGGTTAGGACGATTAAGTCTCCGTTGTTCAGTACGTCGAGGTCACGGCCCACGCGTGGCATCCCTTTGGTTACCCAGTTCACCCCGGCATCGGTGGTTACTTTAAGTTCGATGCCCGCCAGGGCGTAGCCTACAGTGTTGGTGGCAAAAACAACGTCATCAATGCGGCCTTCCCGGCCGTAGGGATCAAGTTCTTCGAAATTCTCGAAGTCAGCAGGGGAGTAGAGGAGTTGGCTCTGGTTACCGACGGTGAAAAACTCGTTGCCCCGGCGATGGTACTTTTCGTTGATGCGCTTGTTGCCGTCATTAAGGAAGTTACTCCGCGTCCAGGTGACCCCGCCGTCACGGCTTTCCAACCGTTGGGTGGTTACCTGAGCACCAACGAGGTAGGTGTCAGAAAGGGCCACCATCCAGTTGACGGAGGTGAGCTGACTGGTTGCGTTGAGCAGGGTCCAGGTCTGGCCACCGTCGACGGTGTTATGGAAAAGACGTTCGGAATCGAAGAGCCATCCCCGGTCGGTATCCAGCCAGGCCTGTTCCCGGACGGCGGCGGGGTGGAGGTAATCAATGGCTTGAAACGTTGCTCCGGCGTCGGTGCTTTTATAGGGCTTGTTGTTGGCGAAAACAATTAATGTTGTTGCGTCTAGGACGGCGATTTCCGTATTCGGGTTGGTAGGTAAAGCGACTGTACTCCACGTTCGACCGCCGTCCGTAGACCGGTCAAAGGTAATGCTGCGATAATCGTGGATGACAATGTCTTCGGATAGCCAATGGAGTTGGCCGTCGCCAGTGAAGTCTGGGTAATTGACTGCCGACCAGGAACCGTTTTCAAGGCGGTAGAATCCTTCATCGTCCACAATCAGCGCGGTGGCGCAGCCACTGGGGGGGCAGGCGACGGATTCGATGTTGTCGCCGACGGGGGAGTCGAAACTCGACCACATGGCCCCGGAGTTGGTGGTCCGGCGAATGACGCCACAGGTGCCGACGGCCAGGCCAATGCCGTCGTCGTCGACGTGGACGTCCTGGAACTGGGTGATGAAATCAGTGGGGTAGCTTACCGGAATGTCACTTTGGGCGCGGACGCAGGTGCAAAGGAAGACGGTAAGGAGCAGGGGGAACACGACGTTGAATCTTGGGCACATAGATTTATGGTTTTAGCTAGGGACGTGGAGAGTTGGCTGATTCCATAAGGATGGGGTAGGAAGTTTTGGTTTTCTTGTACTTACGCTGGCTGCTGTGCAGCGGACCCCGGATTTTTGCCGCTGCACGGCCAGTATCTTCTGGGTTGCGGCTGCTGTGCAGGCCACCCCGGATTCCGACCGCGCTGCGGTCTGCATCCGGGGTTAATCAGGGTCGACCCCTACGGGGTCAGGGGATTCCTACCACAAATCGTCCATTTTGCCCTTTTCTCTAGCACATATAACCATAATCCATTTTGGGATTAGGAAGCAATGGCTTTTTAGGGGATTTTTAAGAAGTCTTACCGCTTCTTTGAATATTTGTCATGAAAAGAATTCTTACCCTTTGTTTACTTGGTGCGCTGTTGTCGTGTGCGGATCCGGTTGTGCCTGGTTTTCAGCTGGAAACCGGCCTTTACCTGATCGAAGGGACCATCGCCGACCAACCCGGTGAGAGTGAAGTACGGATTTCCATCAGTGAGCTTCGTTCGTCTCGTTACTTACTGCTGCCAGTAGAAGATGCCATTGTGTCTTCTGTGGATGAAGATGGCCAGGAAGTTTTCTGGGAACCGCTGGAAAATACGGCGACCTTCCAGCCCCCTGCCGACTATGCGGCTGAAACGGGGAAAGCCTATTTCCTCAGAGTAGTGACACCTGATGGTCAGTTGATCGAATCCCGGCCCGACATAGTGCCAGACCCGGTACCCATTGATGAACTTCGCCTCAAGTACGAGCAAGAAGCTTACTTTAACCCTGGTTTACAGCGTTTTGTCCCGGCCATAACCCTCTTAGTGGATTTTCAGGATCCGGGAGATGAGCAGAATTTTTACCAATACCGTTTCCGGAAATGGCAGCCAGCCGTAGTTTGTGTCTCGTGCCCAGAGCGTTTTCGTTACCGGGATGGTGAATGCCAGGACTGGCGGCGAAATTTCGGCCGTTGGGATTACTTGTGTGACGGCTCCTGCTGGAACATCTCCCAGAGCTCCAGCTTAGAGCTATTCCGGGATGAGTTCAGCGACGGGAATCCGGTTACGAACGTTGAGGTGGGCCGGTTGGATTATGTGCGGGGGTTAGCCCCCGGAATACTGTTTGAAGCCCAAATGTTGGGAATCTCTAAAGCCGCCTTTGCCTACAAGCGGGTGTTTAAGGAACAAACCGAAGGAGGCGGAGGCCTCAACGCTGCTAACCCTACGGCCTTGGTCGGTAACCTTAGCCTGGTGAATGAGAACCGTGATATTGTACTCGGTTTCGTCAATACGGCAGCCATCACTACCCGAAGGTTGTATGTTCACCCCGATGATATTCCACTGGTGCCTCTGACAAACACCTTTACGATTATGCAGGAGCCTCCACCCGTTGGCTGCGACCTCGACTGCCCACCCCTGGCGCCCTGCACCGGGCTGAACCGTACCGCCGAAGAGCCGGAAGGCTGGGGGAGATAGCCTGCTCTCTAATCCTTCCCTTTGCACCTGCGCGCCGTCGCCCCCACTACACTGCCGCATCACTACCTTCATTTCACTCTTGCCTGATCACTTATGAAGCTGCCTTTTCTCGCCCTACTGTTCCTGTTTTGTACTGGCCTGATGGCACAGGAAACCTACCTGGTGACCATTACCGTGAACGATGGGGAGACCCGGGAGCCACTTAGCTTTGTCAGTTTGCAGGTGCTGGGGACGGCGGAAGGAGGCCTCACCGACGAAACCGGCCGGTGGAACATCCGGCTACCTCAGGGGTACTATACTTTTGTGGCTTCCTTCATTGGGTACGCCAATGATACCCTCTCCACTAAGATTACCGAGCCAAAGGCGCTGGGCATCCAACTTATTTCTGCTTCTGCCACCCTAAGCACCGTGACGGTAACAACGAACGACGCCCGTGATCGCCTGGAGCGCCCTCTGATGGGCGTAGAGCGGCTCAATATCAAGCAGATTGAAGCATTGCCACTTGCCCTGGGGGAGGTGGATGTTTTTAAAGGGTTACAACTGATTTCCGGTGTCAGCTCCGCCGGAGAAGCCAGCAATGGCTTGAGTGTACGTGGGGGTACCATCGACCAAAACCTGCTGCTGTTGGATGGCGCACCACTCTTTACCCCAACCCACCTTTTTGGATTATTTTCCATTTTTACACCGGATGCCGTCGGTTCCGTTAACCTCTACCGGGCCAATATACCTGCCCGCTATGGCGGCCGACTTGCATCAGTCGTCAACGTACAAACCCGCAGCCCCAATACCCAGAATTTTAAATTGCAGGGCGGGGTTGGCCTGGTATCCAGCCGCTTGGCTGTTGAGGCACCATTGACCAAAGACGGCCGCTTGCAGGTGCTGGCCGCCGGCCGTTTTGGCTTTAATGATTTTCTCTTCGGCCTAGTCGAACGTCTCCGGAATACCAAAAGCCGTTTTGCCGACGGAAGCCTGAAATTACGCTACCTGGCCAACGATAAAAACATCTTCACCTTCTCTGGCTTCTACAGCAAAGACTTTTACCAGATTGACTTGCTTAACAGCTTTGGCGGTATCGTCTCTACCAGCAACCAGTACGACTACAAAACGCTCAATGGAACGATGGACTGGTTGCGGGTCATCAACGACCGGACCAGTTGGCTGACCAAGGTGATCAGTGCCAACCACGACCCTAAGATTCTTTTTCCGCAGGAGGCCTCCGAGGCCGTCATTGAATACAGCTCAGGTATTAGGTATAATGCCATAGAGACTTCACTGGACTACCGCTCTGCGAGCGGTCACCACCTGTCTGGTGGCGCTCAACTAGTGCTTTGTCAGGTCGATTCTGTCGCATTAAATGATGGTGAATTTTGCCTGCGGGCAAGGCGCTTAAACCGGGGTTGACCCGTAGCAGAAGGAGGAGTCAAGCAACGCAGCCGGCGGGTAAAAGACGCCGCAGTTAATGTGACAAGATCGGCTTGACAGAGCACTAGTGCGTTACGATATGCAACCCGGGCGACTGGATCCCGGTGGTTCTCCCGCCGTTACCCAGACCGAACTGCCCAAAGAGCAAGGCATGGAACTGACCTTTTTTGCAGAAGACGAATGGACGGTTGGGGAAGCACTGACCTTATCCGCAGGCCTGCGGTATAAGTTTGAGTGAGGTGGGGCGAAAGCTGCAGGAAAATAGGTTTGTAATTGAGGGATTTGACTTTTAGGCGTTTGATGCGTTCTCTCAAACGGACCAATAGACCAAAAAACCAATAGACCAATAAAGTATGTCTACCAGAACGGATGTAAATACCCTCGGTGAATTCGGCTTGATCGAGCACCTTACCCGCACTTTTAAGAATCGTCAGCCAACAACGGTACTCGGGGTAGGTGATGATGCGGCCATTATTGAAACCGGTGGAGACGAACAGTTGGTGGTCAGCACCGATATGTTGGTGGAAGGGATTCATTTCGATTTTGCCTACACCCCCTTGAAGCACCTGGGGTATAAGGCCGTTGCCGTGAATGTCTCGGACATTTGTGCGATGAACGCCCGGCCGCAGCAGATCACGGTAAGTATTGCCATCAGTAATCGGTTCAGTGTTGAATCATTGGATGAATTTTACGCCGGGATTTACGCCGCCTGTGAAACTTATGGTGTTGACCTGGTGGGCGGGGATACAACGAGTTCGAATAAGGGGTTGTACATCTCCGTTACGGCCATCGGCCGGGCTCCGGCCGGACGAATTACCCGCCGCTCCGGGGCCAAAGTCGGAGACCTGGTCTGCATCACCGGTCATTTGGGCAGCGCCTACCTCGGCCTGCAACTCCTCGAACGGGAAAAGCAGGTCTACCTGGCTAACCCCGACATGCAGCCGGAGATGAAACCCGAGAATAAGGACCTCTACGCCGCCATCCTCCGTCCCGAAGCCCGGACGGACATGGTCGACCTCTTCGCTAAGAACGGCATTGTTCCCACTTCCATGATTGATATTTCAGACGGTCTCGCCAGCGAGATCATGCATATCTGCAAAGCCAGTGGCGTCGGTGCCATCATCGAAGAGGGTAACGTTCCCATCAAGCAGGAAGCACAGCTGCAGGCCCTCGAATTCAACCTCGACCCCATCACCTGCGCGCTCTCCGGTGGCGAAGATTACGAATTGCTCTTTACCATTGACCCTAAGGACGTGGATAAGGTCCGCTTCCTGCCGGACCTCTACATCTCAGGTGAGATCGTGGCTAAGGAGGATGGGGTGAAGCTGCATACCGTTGGGGGGAATATTCATGATATAAAAGCGCAAGGTTGGAACCATTTCCAAGCTTGAATGCGTTAACTTAGCATTATGCTACACAATTACACTGACAGGATCACGATTGAACCCGGTAAACGGAGTGGAAAGCCCTGCGTAAGAGGTTTAAGGATGACGGTGTATGATGTGTTGAGTTATTTGGCAAGTGGAATGACAGCTGAGGAAATTCTTGATGATTTTCCTGACTTGGAAAGAGAGGATATCTTGGCATGTCTGTCTTACGCCGCCACTCGGGAACAAAGGACCCTCACCATCAGAGCTTAGGAAATGAAGCTCTTGTTTGATCAAAATTTATCCCCAAAGTTGGCTTCGCGCCTTGATGACTTGTTTTCAGGCAGTCTCCATGTAAGGCATGTCCTTATGTCAAAAAGCAATGATGTTGCTATTTGGGAATATGCACGGGACAATAACTTTACTATCGTAACGATGGATTCAGATTTTCTGCCATCAGTTTGATGAAAGGAATACCTCCCAAAATAATCTGGCTTCGGTGTGGCAATGCTCCTACTGCTTTTTTTGAGCAGCTACTTCGTCAAAACCATGAAATCATTTCTGATTTTATTGAGGATGAGGCTATGGCTTGCTTGGAGTTGACCTGAGCGAGTGGTGATGACCGCATTCGTCTTTAACTAACTAGTTTACCATTTTTTTGAATAGGTCTTTAAGTTCATAATGCCTTGTGCGAGCTTCCAACCATCGATAATATCGTTGAATTGCTAACACACGGACGCCATTAGCTCGCATGAACGCAATGATTTTTTTAGTGTCCTCAAGTAAAGGCCCTTCGTGGTAAATAACGCTACCTTTTTCTACCAGGTGGGCTGACTCTTTTTCTCCATAGGTTTCCAGGTACTCACCTATAAATTGTGCTGAAATAGAATCTCTATAAGAGGAGATGTCCTTCATTAGACTATCTTTTCTTATTATTTTTAATTGCCTTTCAAGGATATCTTTCCCGATTTGTGCAGCGCCAGTAGTATCGTAAAAACATCCTCCATATACTTCTTGGAGGAATGTTTGAAGACTTTTGACTTCGTCAGTGCCGATCTGGTACAGTTTTGCACTATCCTTTTGAATAAGCCTCTTTAGGCCATAATTCATCACATCGTCAAGTACCCTCTGGTGATCGTAGATCTTGTAGACCTGCCCATCGGTAGTATTCGCACTGAGAAAGAGGAGAAAGAACCCAACGAGTCGCGACGTTTTCATTCAATAAATCTCGCCCATATCACAGCGTTAACCTCAATTATTACGAGAGTTTAGGCCTTGTTTAACATTTGTGGGGCGTTTCAGAAGTTTGCAAACTGATCCCGTACGGGCTGGGCTTGCCCCCGTCCATATCAACATCTAGGAAACGTGCTATTCGTTCGCATAGCGAACGGTGGATGCGACCGCTACTTGTTGGGGCAGGGGCAAGCCCCGCCCCAACAAACTTCCCTTGATCAATAAAACTTCTGAAACGATTCCCTACCGCAAGAAAACAATCTTCCCCACAGCACTCTCCGCATTTACCACTCCAATCCCCGGCTTACTGGAAGCAAATACCAAGTATACCCCGCTGGTAACCCGGCGGCCGTTATAGTCGGTGCCGGACCAGACAAACTGCCCGCCGGTGGCGGTCCCTTCAGCCACAAGTTTCCCCGAAAGGTCCGTGACCTTCACGCGCGCATCGCGCGCGAGGCCATTGATGGCGATGGGGCCATCATAGCCCGGTTCTACCGGATTAGGGAAGATCACCAGGTCGTTTTTGAACGTCCGTCCGGCGGTTGTTGCCTCGGCCCGATAGCTAATAATGCCTAGCTCTGTCCCGAAGTAGACGGTGCCCAGTGTTGGGTGGACGGCGATGTCCCGGACGATGTTGTCGAGCAGTGGACTGTTCCCCTGATCAAAGAACAACAGCTGTTCTTCTCCGTCGGGTGAAAGCAAGTAAGCGCCACCATTGGTGCCGATCCATTTGCGGTTGCCACCGTCGACGGTAATGGAGCGAATTTCTTCCGTTTCCAGCAGGAAACCGCCGAAGTCGTTGGCTTCTACTACCGGCAGGCGGCCCGGACATAGTTCGGTGTTGAAAACATCCGTTCGGCATTCAAACAGGGCGATGCCCTGGCTGGTGCCCACCCAAACGTTGCCGTCGAGGTCGACGGCGATGCTACGGACATTATTAGACGGTAGGTTACTGTTGTTAGCCGTGATCACGCGGCAGCGATCATCACTGGGATCCAGGGGAGTACCCATGGGGTCGACAACGGTTAAGCCATTGCCAGCATTGGTAGAGTGGGCCGTCCAGAGGTAGCCCTGGGCATCAATTTCGATCAGCACCGCCGTATTCTGACCACAATCACCACCAATGGCTGCCCATTCTCCTTCCGGACTTTGGACACTGATGAAGTTGTTGTCTGAAGCTAAGCCATTGGCCAAATAGGTGAAGCCATTCTCGTCGGAAACGGCACCCATCACCCGAACCCGTCCGGGGCCGGCGTTGGGACTAAGGCGGAGACTACTGTTCGATTCATCAAAGAGTTCTCCGGTATCGGTTTCTTCATCAAAAGAAACTGCGCCTTCAAAGGCAGAGCTGAACCAATGGCGTTTGGTGACGGGGTTGTAATGGACGTCGACAATAGCCGCAACGTCGTCGTCACCTCCGGTGGCACCATCGCGCCCCAGAAAAACGTCGGTTGTGGCCCGATTAAAGAAGCTCCATTCCTCGTCCCGGTAACGATAGGCGCCGCCAAAATTAAAGCTGGCACCAAAGTTTTCGTTGAGGACGCTGGGAGCAACCCATAGGGAAGTTCCATCATGAAACAACCGATTATTATCATCGGTCAGTGGGCCACTGTACTCCAGTTCGTTGCATTCCCGGTCCTGATCGTCTTCAAAATAGCGGATGCGTGGGGTAGCCTCATCTTCTCCGAACCAAATGCGGCCCCGATCATCTTCGATGGCGTAGTTGGTCCGGATGATGCATTGGGAGAATACCCGGCGTTGGTCTCCTTCCTCGTCGAGGAACATAAGTTGTCGACTACTGCAGCCATCGTCGGTACAGCGATAGCCAGCAAGGAGCCATTCAGGGCCAACGCTGAGGTATTGCAGGCGCCAGGGGCGATCGTCGTTGGTATCGAAGAACAAGGCAGCGGTATCCGCCTGAAGGCGGTAAACATCTTTGTCAACACCAAAGTAGAGTTCATCTTTATAAACGTTGATCGCCGTGCTGGTGTAATCTCCCGGTAGGCTGAAGGATGCTCCAAGTAGGTTCCAATTGCCAAAATCGTTCAGGTTGACGCCTTCCTGTTGGGCCCGGTAGAGGCC
>JBGCFZ010000116.1:0-17285 GCA_045110355.1 Lewinella sp.
GAGTGCTTTGGGTAAGTTTCCAAGGGAGCTATGGGTATAGCCCAGCTTTTCGTAGGAAACGGCGAGTCCGTTTTTGAAACCAACGTTATCCGGGTAGTCAGCGTGCAGCTCTTTTTCCAAACTATTAAGCTGTTCAAAGAATTGGAGTGCTTTGGGTAAGTTTCCGAGGTAGCCATGGGTGGTGCCCAGCTTTTCGTAGGAGATGGCAAGTCCGTTTTTGAAGCCAACGTTATCCGGGTAGTCGGCATGCAGCTCTTGACCTAATGCTGATTGTTGTTCAAAGAATTCGAGTGCTTTGGGTAAGTTTCCGAGGGAGCTATGGGTGGAGCCCAGCTTTTCGTAGGAAATGGCGAGTCCGTTTTTGAAATCAACGTTATTCGGGTAGGCGTCGTGGAGCTCTTGACCTAATGCTGATCGTTTTTCAAAGAATTCGAGTGCTTTGGGTAAGTTTCCGAGTGAACTATGGGTGGAGCCCAGCTTTTCGTAGGAAATGGCGAGGAAGTCTTTCAACCGAGTATCTTTCGGTGTTTTCACTAAAAGCTCCTGTACCAGGGACATGGATTTTGTCGCCCAGTGCAAATGGGCTCTTAAATCTCCACTCGTTATGTAGAAGTGGGTCAACTGCTCGTAAAAAATAAAATTATCCACTTCCGGAGGGAGGTAGCGGGCAATAGCCTCTCCGTACACGACGAAAGGCCGGGCAGCTTTAATGCCAGCCTTAAGGTTTCCGCTTTGGTCGGATTCAATAAAACCTTGAATATTGTATCGCAATGACGGAAGTACGGAAGTCCAGTGCTCGTTTTTCTGCCGTATCACCGCTTGTATTACGGGGCTGCACCTTAAGCTGGTTTTTCTCCCCTCCTGATTTTCTTCCAACCAGCCGTGTTGTTGCAGCTCGTCTAGTGCCTCGTCGAGGTCATCGATGAAGTCGACGAGTATTTCCAGGTGGCCATAGGGGATTTTTTCCGGCGGCAGGGCGGCAAAGACGGAGAGCAGAGTTAATTGTTGTTCGTCGAGGCCACTGAGATCATACATGGCTGCCACGATTTCTTCGATCCCGCCTTCGTTGAGGCTTCCGTAGTCCGTAACCACCTCTCTGGAGGCCGATAGTTGCTGTACACCCTTACTCCGAAGGTCTGCGAGCAGATCGGGAAGAAAGTATTTTCGCCGGTTTTTCTTCAGGTTTTTGGCCAACAATTGGAGCACTAGGGTATTGCCGTCTACGGCACGGTAGACTTCGGAGAAAAGCGCCGCTTCTTCCTCGTTGAAGGCTTGGTAGTACTGCTCGAAAAGCGTTTTTGCCACGGGTAAGGGGAGTGACTCCAGTGTATAGGTTTGCGTACCGTCGAAGTAATCCAATCGGGAGGTCACGAGCACGTGGAAGTTAGCGCACTGCCGGAGTATTTTTATGTGTTCTATTAGGTCGTCGTGGTCATTGACATGATCGATAATTAATAGGCAGGGAGCTTGGAGGTTAGCTACTTTTTGTAGGATTATACTCAGGCGTTGGGGCGTTGTTTCATCGGTAAATGCTAGGTTAAGGCCCTGCTCGAGCGTTAAAACCGCCTCCTGAATGGAACGGCCTTTTAATACCCATGCAACGTGACTGTATTCATTGTGGTAATCAAAGAAATAGCGGCTGACCATCGAGGTTTTTCCTACGCCAGCCTGGCCGTTTACCAAGAGTATTACGTGATTTTCTTCGTTTGAAAAGAGGCGGTCGTGGAGTTCTTTTAGCTGCTCCTCACGGCCTTTGAAGACTGGTGGGTTTTGGGGCTGGGGGCTTAGAAAATGGGGAATGGCCTCATCGGCGTAGTAAACATCTCCGAGATGAACCGTCTCTGCATTTACGGTACTGCCAATAATGGCATTATTTACGTCTCCACCGATGAAAATTTTTGCCAACTCCTGATCTAATGCTTCGTCTTCACCCGCCCAGTCAGCAAGGTCATCGATGAGCAGTAGCAAGCTATGGCTGATCCGGTTTCTCGCGATCATTTCAGTTTCGGTAGAAATAATTCCGGCGACGATTCGGTCGCTTAAGTCGGCGTGGCGGCCACTCAACTGAATGGCTGCGTTTAGCTTTGGGCTTTGCTCAAGGGCCTGGAGGAGATCGCGGAGGACTTCTTCCAGACGATTTTCAGCAATCTGGGTTCGCCAATGGGCGATTTTCTCCTGGGTGGACATGGGGCTTTAGTTGAACGCTTTGTGGTACAGATGGGAAGATAATAGATTTATGTTAACCTTTGCCTGGTTATTAATGATGCCATTTAGCAGGCGGCTAAAGCCACCGCTACACACAGTCCCCTTAATCATGTAAGCATTCATAAAAGCCATCAACCAACTAGGCAAATTCACCAAAGCTGATGTAACTGCAATAACCAAATTGCCCTTTAGTGCACTTGGGTTTATTGGACTAAGCCAACACCTGGGCATCAATCGGTTTTTCTCCCGCCTGGGACTGGCCTTTATGCTGTTTGGTTTAGTCGCGGCCATGCTGGCCGCAGCGGTCAATGGCCTGACGCTTCCTTTTTTTATCAGCGATTACGCCGAGGCTAATCAGGCCACCATCGCTGCGATCAAACCGATTCTTCGCTACAACATGGCCTTTAATCATTCCTTTGATTACCTGTTGATTGGGGCTATGTTCTTGTCCATGTTCTTGTGGTCCATTTCAATTTTCAGAAGCGGTCGGCTTCCCCGCTGGTTGGCTTACCTGGGCTTTACCATTGTCGCGGTGGTAGTAGGTGCAGGCGTTTCCGGCTTTTACTTCCTTGACCTACACGGTTTCCGGATGTTTGTTTTCGGCTGGCTGGTCTGGATTGTTGCTACGGCGGTATCCTTATGGTCCGCTAGCGAAGAAACTGTTTAATTCCTTAGCCGGTTTTTATTGTTGGGCGGTTGACTGACGAATTCTTTTTGGCTTATTGAGAAGGGAAAAGTTCTTGACTCAAGAAATCACCCCTCGATTAAACTTGGGAATAGCAAAAACAGAATTGCTTTTTTCGGCCTCAAAGCAATGATAAGCTGCCAAATTCCAAACGATCATCATGGCACTGAAGTAGTAGAGGTTCAGGACGATGGCGATACCGAAGTGCATACCCACCGTTGCCAGTAGCCAAAAGGTGCGTGTTTTTTTCCAGGCAATGAAGAAGGGGTGAAAGAGTTCGACCACAATGGTGGCCCAGCCAATGGCCACAAAGACGAAGGGATAGTCGGCCAGCCAGGTAAAATCAAAGGCGAAGTCGCGATTGACGTAAGGAAGATTGATGGCCTTCCAGATGGACTCACCGTTCCACCAGTTGAAGCCCAGGAGTTTTACCAGGCCGGAAAAGAAATAGGCGATGCCCAGGTGCAGCTGAAGGGTACGGCGTACCGGAAGGGGATTACCGTTTTTGCCCGTATCCGCTAATATGAGATAGAAAAGGGCCATACTGGTGAAGAAGTCTACTCCGTAGGCCAAAAACCCAATTCCAGTGACAACAGCTACTTGCAATAACAGTAAAACCAGAGCTGAAAGACGGGGGAAAAACCCAAAAATTAGGCTCGTGCCGGCAGCGTAAAAGAATACCTGGAACCACAAGAGCGTAGTGCTGGCTGCTACCCCATAACCTTCGAGGAAAATGATTATACGGGGTAGGGTAAGTTGTAGGTCGGCAACGTAGATGTTGGCTAGGTCCCAGGGAATAAGGCCGTTGGTACCGAAGAGGTCGGCAAAATCCTGGTGAATAGCAAAGAAGTGGAGAAGGACGATGGTTCCCACAGCTATGCGGAAAAAGCGGAGGGCGCGCAGGCTTTCCGTGCGGGTGGCAGCATCATTAGTAAAGAAAAAGTGTAGGAGCGCTGCGTAGGTTTTTTTGGCGAAATTCATGGTCGGGTGCTGGTTTGGGAGTCAACATAGAAAAGGTCTTCGTAAAGCGCTGCTTCCGGAGCAGCTGCCAGAGTAACGTAGTCGTAGAGATACAGGTCCAGGGTAACAGAAGCAGCCGAGGGATCACGACGGCGGACGTAGTCAGCCAGTTGCCGCTGTACCACTTCCAGGAATTCTTTTTGCAGGCCCAGTTCTACGGAATCTTTGGTGACCTTATCCAGAAACATTCCCGTGGCCGATAGATAGCGTATCACGCTTTCTTTGTGATGAAAGGGAGGAAGATTGGTTTGGTGAAGGCTCTCGCCGCATTCATCCTGCACGTTATAAAGCGTAATGAAATCGCTGGCGACGTTAGGGGCAAAAAATCCGTAGCCCGTTCCAAACCCGGTATAACCGCAAAATAGCTTCACCGGCTCGGACTGGGTAACCGAGGTAACCATTTGGGCGGCCGGATTATTGGCAATTAGCGCTGTTTTGCTTTCCTCATAGTAAAATCCGTAGTAACTGTCGAAGGCGGTATGGGCAGCGTTGGCAATAATGATGACGAGCAGTAATCCAATGCCGAGTAGTTTGCCGAAATTATACATGATGGTGGGATTGAGGGGCGAATAAAAGCCCCCCTTCGGCTTCCCGTGGGGGGAGACCGAAGGGGAGAAAGATCAATCTAGCGCAGGTATTTGTCCATTACCCGGGCGTACTCAGCGCGGAGATCTGGATCTCCTTTTTTCAATCCGGTAGACCAAACGCTTTCGTCGATGGCGTCTTTATACACCTTTTTGTTGACGAAAGAGCTTGCAGCCTTGTTCTCCTGGGAAATGGTCCGCATCTTATTCAGGTCGTCACGGCTCAGGGGTTTACTGGCCTGAACTACCTGGTTGTTGATGATCAGGATACCCTGTTCGGTTCGCTGAGGGCTATACTTTTTCAAGACAGCCAAGATTTCCCGGCCAGCGGCGGAAGCCTTCAAGTCGGTTTTATTCTTCGTGACCGTCTGGTTGACAGCGTCCTCGTAGACGGTAGTGTTGACCTTATTCGTTTCGCTGATACCCCTTGCAACTTTGGCGATGTGCGTGAAGTCCTCTTTACTAAGGGCCTTTGAACGTTGAATGACCTGATTTTTAATCACCAGCCAGTTGCCATTATTGTCAAATAGCAGGGATTTTACGGGAGCTTTGGCGGCTGCTGCGAAGAGAACGATGCCCAGGGCACCAAAAAGAAGGGATGTAAATCGTTTCATGATGGAAATTAATTTGATGAAAGGATGAACCCGGCGGGAAGGCCGCCGGAATGGCGGCCCATATTCCGGGGAATTAACCCGAAGTAAGGGGGAAGTCCATCAGAGGATTCCGCGGCCCTACCATATTTTTAAAATTCTTAGCGCTGGTATTTTTTCATCACCGCCGCGTAGCGGTCCAAAACGGCGGGGCTGATCTTTTCTTTGGACTCGTCTAATTTGACGATGGTCTGGTCTACGTAATCGACAAGAAAAACACCATTGCTGATGGTACCACCGGCATCGGCGCGGCTGGCAATCTCCTGGAGCGCCTGAAAATCCTCCTTGGCCAGGGGTTGGCATTTTTGGACGACTCGATTGTCAGCGATGAAGTAGCCATCGCCAATGTCCTGGGGATTGTACTTAGCCAGGAGCTCTTCGATCTCGGTGGGGATGATTTTCTTCTTTGACTTTGTGTGCTTGGTGACGGTATGGTTGACCGCCTTTTTGAAGACTTTCCGCTTAATGAACTTGTATCGATTGAAGCCTTTTGCCTCCAGTTCGACCAAGGTGGCGGCGTCCTTTTTACTCAACATTTGGCTGGCCTGAACAACTTGGTTTTCAATAATAATATAGTTGCCATCTGGAGTTTGGAGCAGGCTTTTAACGGGCGTCTTATGAGCGGCCAACAGGAAGAAAATTCCCGCTATTGCGAAGCAACCGTAGTAGAGAAAACGGAGCATAGTGAAATGGGTTTGTTGTTGGCTGGACAATAGCATCCAGTATTCTAAGGGGCGTTGCTTGAACTGGAATTCCATGAAATTTGGAGCCCCTACCATTATTAAGCGTGATGTTGTTCAGCAATTTCACCTACTCACCGTCCGGAGAGTGATTGGGCTTAAGAGCGTTGAGCAAAGTTCATCTTCAGCTACATGAGCAACCTCTAGGAAAACGGATATTTGGAAAAACTCCCGGAATTCATTGAAGCGGTACGTTGCCGAGACCGGAGCCGGAGGTGCAGAGGTATCTGCATTAGCTTCACCCAAAATCTTCTGGATTGTTGGTAAGCTGCTTACAGTTCTTGAGTAATGAAGGCTCTGGTTCAAAAGAACGCTTTCCAAGAATGGCGTGGCTATTTCCTCCTTCAAGGGTAATCGGATTCCCGGCTGGGTGGCTTACCTGGCTTTTATTTTCCGGATTTACCTGTTTTCCGGATGTGTCTTCTCGTTTGGCTGGTCTGAATGCTTGCTGCTAGTACAGTGTAAACAAACTTAGTTTATACTGTAATAGGGCAGCGCCACTTTGTAGAGGGAGAGGAAGGAACTAATTAGTACTTGGGTTTGCGTAGTTAGCAGGTAACTATCCCTAAGTCAAAGTGGTTTGGGACTTTATCACTTGTTATCGTGGCCCCAGACTTCGTTAAAAATCCTCGCCGACACTAAGGCGTCGCCTACGTTTTTTGCCTTGTCAGGAACCACGCTAACTGCGCGCTAATTGTCCCACCCCGAAGGAGCAGCGAAGCTAAACCACTCCGGCTTAGGTATAATGTGTGGCTTGGAGGCGGGGAGGGCGGCCCGGACATCTTTGGCGAAAGCCCGGTCGGCCTCCCAGAAAATAGCCATAATGGCTTCTTCTTTTTCGGTAAGTTTCTTCATTTAAATTGGATTTTAAGCAAAGGCAGAACTGTTTAAGAAGTTGTGCAACTGCAAAAGAAGTTGAATGACTATTTTAACAGTTCTGATTGCTTTGCCAACCCCTGTGAAAATCTGAGCCGCTGACTTCCCCTGCTACTAATTAACAGAATGCTGCACCTGCGGCCGCGCCCCTTTTATTTGCTGCTTTGGCTGAATGTTGTACTAAGATCGACCACACAACTTCTGCAAGCCCAATGGATTAGAGGAATAAATTTATGTGTAACATTTCGCTCGTTCAATAAAAGTCGTATCTTTGCGGGCCGAAAGCGAATCACCGCTCAAAGAATATATATATGCAGTCCGTAAAAGTCAGCGGTGAAATCCGCGAAAACCTAGGTAAGAAACATAGTAAGGCCACTCGTCGTGAAGGTCTGGTACCCGCCGTGCTCTACGGTGCTGGTGACCCGGTACACTTCACCATCAAGGCACTTGATGTTCGTCCTTTGATCTACTCTCCCGAGTTCAAACTTGCCACACTTACCGTTGGTGGTAAAGAATACAATGCAATCGTAAAAGATTACCAGTTCCACCCGGTAACTGATAACCTGCGTCACATTGATTTCCTCGCCCTTGTGCCAAACCACCCCGTAAAGGTGCAGGTACCTGTCGTATTCGAAGGTACCAGCCCCGGTGTACGTGGCGGTGGTAAACTGCAGGTAGCCGTTCGTCGTATCAAGATCAAGACCACTCCCGAAAACCTCGTGGACAAGTTGGTCCTTGACATCAGCGAACTCGAGCTTGGCTCCGCCATCCGTATTCGTGACATCAAGGCCATTGAAGGTGTTGAAATCATGAACCCTCCCGGCCAACCAGTTGCCAGTGTCGAAGTGCCGCGTGCCCTTCGTTCCGCTGCTACTGCTGAGCTTAAAGCTGCTGAGGCAGGAGAAGGCGAAGAAGCGACGGCAGAAGCTGCGGCTGAGTAAGTCTAGCACAAAATGTCTGAAGAAAGGTGAGGTTTCCACAGGGAAATCTCACCTTTCTTCGTTTTGGTGTTACCATCTGGTTAAGATTAAACTAATAGGAAGAGGCGGAATGTTTCCTTTTCGTAATCGATCTTACGCCAATGAAAAATGCTACCCTTCTTCTTAGCTTCTGCTCTTTGCTGTTACTGACAAGTTGCGGCGTTTTTAAACCGGCTGATGGTACGACCTCCCGTCGGCCAACCACCACCCGCCCGGGCAGCAGCAGCGCCACCAGTTATATACGCGCCGATATTACTACGCATGCGTCGGAGCTTCTGGGGTTGAAGTATAAATACGGTGGGAATAATCCACGTCAGGGTTTTGACTGTTCAGGGTTTGTACTCTACCTGTACCAGAACGCAGGTATCGATATTGAAAGGGTTTCCAGAAATCAGGCCAAACAAGGCAAAGAAATTCCATTGAATCGTGCCCGTCCAGGAGACCTGGTTTTCTACAAGCGGCCCGGAAAGCCAGTTTTTCACGTCTCCGTAGTGGTGGAGGCCGGGGTGAATAAACTAGTGGTTATCCATGCCACCAACAGCGGCGTCATTCGGGAGAACGTACTGGAAAGCAGGTACTGGGAACCGAAAATTTATCAGGTGAGGGACATATTAAACTAGTACAGTGTAACCTAAGTATTAGTGTACGCTTGTCGCGTAGCGATTATCCTTTACGGTTGCCCCGTACATAGTGCGTGGCAACAAGGAAACAGTTCGTCCGCTGATTGCCGCAGGCAATCAATTATAGCCAATAAGACGATTACCGGGGACGCCGTCCCCGGTAATCGTAAAGGGTAGTCGCTACGCGACAAGCGTACACTAAAACTTATGTTACACTGTACTAATGGTCTCCGAGGTTTGAAACCCATTGGTCGTTAATCGTAGAATTTAGTTACGCCCTCCCCCTTTGTTCTTACGTTCCTTGTTCCGGAGTAACTCGCGCCGACGCATTGGCATACCATCAATTAGTTCCACCAGCACCGAAGGTGGGGTAACACGATTTTGTGCGCGAAATTTTTCCCCACCATCCAGGCCCAACAGAATCATTTCAACCTGATGCTTTGCGACGCCGAATTGATCGTAATATTTATCAGCGTTAGCCTCCGTCAGAAACTGCCCCGAATTTTCGGTGAACGCGTCGGGGGTGATCAGTAAAACGATAACGTCCCGTTCTTTCAGGGCATCTGCCTGTTCGTTCAGTAGCCGGGCCTGGTGCTCGAACGTTGGATCATTAGGGGCAGGAGTAAAAAGCAAAACTAGCCTGGATGTCCATCGGTAGTCGTTCAAAGATTGACCCGTAGCGATTGTAGAGAAGGAAAAGAGCATCACAAGGGAGAGTAGTATCGATTTCATATTACAGCAACGTTATTAATTATCTGGCCGTGCGTTTCCAGGCTACCCTGCCAGTGCCATTATCAGTCCGCCGAAACTGCCACCTGCTTCATACATCGAGTCGTTGTATACGGTAGCCCGCAGCCGGAGGTTGTGGGCCACATCATTACGTAGTTCGAATTCGATCATGATGTTGCCAAAGGACTGGTCCATTTTTACCTCATTGTACTGGATGCGGGGCTTGAGGTAATGTCGTTCCTGGGTTTCAACCCAATCACGACGCGGAAAAATGCGACGGTCGGAAAGGCTGATGCGGTAATCCAGGGTGTGTACGCGTTCCTTCAGGTAATGGAAAAAATGCGTAATTTCTTCCCGGTTGTAGTTCATCTGACCAAAGTGGATGACGAAGCCCTTTGAGCTGGTGGTGTTGAGAAAACCAATGGTTTCGTCGGTGGGCAGCTTGTCACGGTGGCGGCCATACTGATTGGTGAGCCAATCGATCAGGCGGCGGGGTCCAGCCGTTGTTTTCCAGTGTTCGTAGGCAGCCATCTCTTCCTCCGTCCGCTCAATCACCTCATGGATGGTCGGATCAGCGGGGGTGCCGGATTCAGCAGACTGAAAGATGTCCTTGATTTGATCCCAAAAGGGCATGGCTGGTTATTTAATTTGATTAAAGGCGTCTCGTCCTTTAAAGTTGGTCTCCTCGCCCCGATACTTTATTTCACGTTCCGGGGTATAACCGAAGTCCGCTTCCGGAAGGACCCGATTGAGTGTTTTGGTGACCAGTTTCAGGTCGGTTGGTTTCAGGCCGAAAGTATGACAGTCACCATCTTTATCCACCATGTAAAGAGTCCCAACGGCGACAGTTTTAAAGCCAAAGGGCATCCGTTCCGTTACCAGGCCATATACCCAGACGATGGATTGGGGTTGCTCGCGCAGTTCCCGTCGCCAGAAGGCCAGGGGTTGTTCGGTCAGGATCTTAAACAGCCACCACAAGGCACCCGTTGCCATTAGGCTGCCGAGCAGGGCCCAACCCAGGTATCGGGAGGTCACACCAACAATCACCAGAAAAAGCGCCACCAGCATAAGCCCCACGGCAGCAATTTGCTGCTGGCGGCGGTCGCGGTCCATGCTGTCCCAGAGGGGCTGCAGGCCGGGGTGTTGGAAAATTCGGGGATCAGTATTCAGGGGGGGGAGTATTTAGTGGTCAGTATTCGGGATACAGTATTCAGGAACCAGTGTTTAGGTTTCAGAAGCTACCCGATAGAAGGGGAATAGTTGACGTAGGGATTTTGTTTGGGGAATGCCATTATTTATCCCCCAACCAAGTATGCTGATGCTTTGAACGCTGCAACCTGAATGCTGAACCCTATAGCCTGAATACTGATTCCTGAGCCCTGTGCCCTGAATACTGAACCCTGACCACTGATTACTTGAGCACTGTCTTCACCACACTAAATTCCCGTTCGTTAGTAATCCGCAGGTAGTAAATAGCGTGCTTCAGTTTTCGCTGTTTTGGTTCAATAGTTAGGGTGTTCGCTCCCGCAACGGCCTTCCATAGTTTGGAGAAAACTAGCCGGCCGGTTGGGTCGAGTAGCTCCACGGTCAGTATTTCTTCTGCAGGTAGTTCGATGTCTATTTTCAGGTGGTCAATGAACGGATTGGGGTACACCGAGACTGCTTCCAGGTGTTCGGGCATTTCCGGGCGCGGCCGCTGGTGCAGAGAAGGGTCTTGAGAAGGCAGTTTAGGGAGCGACGGTAATACGCTTTTCAGGGTGTCTTTGACCCAATCCAAACCGGTAGGGCGTGGGTGCTCCATCATAACGATGCCCATCACTACGGCCGGCATCGACTCGATGTTACGAGTAGGCAAATTTCGGATGTCTTCTGCGGTCAATATTTTTCCGGACGGCGGTGTGGTGTCTTGTTCGATGAGTATTGTTGGAGGGAGTTCCGGAACTTCTTCATTTATGTCGATGTCACCAACTAAGAAGTCTGGGTCAACCTCTGGTGGAGCCTCACTTTTTGTGCCACAGGTGACAACGTTGAGGTCTTCAGGCAGCTCAATCATGATCTCGCCTTCAACGGTCTCCTCAAAAGCGGGCGGCGGTAGAGGGATGGCGCTGATCTCTCCAACTTTCGAAAGAGGGGGTGGAGGAGGTGGTGCAATCTTACCAACAAGGGGGACTGCTACCTCTGGTTCGTGAGAGGAACTTAGGTGGTTTTCTGCTTGCTCAAGTGAGACGCCTACCGTCGTCGGGGGTTCCAAGATCAATCCATCTGTCAGGATTTCCCATGTTTCATCTGGCGTTGGAGCTCCGGTAATTTCCTTCGGCGTATCACACCCCGTAGCGGCCAGCATTACTCCGGCGGCTACCGCCGCCACCTTCAGCGGATTACTAGTCGGCGTGCTCACGGCACGCAGTGGCCGGTTCAGCTGATCCGGCCGAAACCGACCACAAAGTTTACCACCTTGCTCCCGCACGTAGGCGTGCATTTTAGCATCGGAGAAGCCAGTGAAATCTACTACGTTTTTCGCGCAACTGTCGCAGTGCCGGGCGGTCGTTCCTGGTACGGGGTGCATGCCGTTCCAGTCTTCGTGGCAGGGCTTGGGAATGGAGATCTTTAGGGGAGTATAGGCCATGGGGTTTGGGTTTTTCTGTTGGGTAGATGCAGAAAAAGAAGGGAAGACATACAAGGCTGGTTATTTTTTTACAAATTGGCAGTATCTGAAACGAATGATCGACTCGCGCAGTTGTTGCAGAAACTCTTTCAATAAAGGAGTACTAACCACCTTCCTAATTTATGCGAATCTTTACCAAAATAAATGGGTTTGTTCTTTCAGCTGTTATAATCCATTATGGGCACTGGGCGCTTGTATTGTACATGTTATTGGTATGTATTGACTATATCCACCCTTCATTCGGATGGTGGGGTACTTTACTTATTATGATCCTGACGTTCGGGGTAGCGCTGATCAGCCATGCTTTTCTCTTGGTGCGCTGGCGAACCTTGGCTTATCGTATAGTGCCTGAGGAGGATTGGGAACGCTTACGAAGAAATCAGTTAATTGCTGGACTAGATGACACTTCGGATTGGCTGGGTTTACAGCGTCGTTTTACCCGAGATCAAGATGATAAGGTGTCCGTTGAAATTATTGACCACCTCTCTGATTTAGATGAGATAGAACGTGTGAATATTGACTTTTTGGAAGGAGGAGTTCATCTGTTTAATGTACACCGAGAAAGAATTATCGGGATAATAGTTATTAAAACTTATTTGGTAGCCCTAGGAGTCATTTGTGTAATTGTAAATGATGAATTATGGGTCAAGCTATTTTATTTCGTTATAGTAATTGCCGCAGTAAGAATTTACCCCAATTACCCACACTGGAAATACTTTCGTCACGGTGGTGTAGGTTTCGAAATCAATGAAACTTGCTTCGGGTCTATAAGACCTGAAAAGCGAATTATATATTGGCGAGATGTGAAAATGTACAAACTTGAAAATCGAGGTTGGCGTTGTTTCTTAATCGTTGAACTTAGGTCAGGCAGTGTCCAGGAGTTTGATTTAGGTCTGTATCGTCTGGGCAGTATAGACTATTTCTATAACCTTATGAAAGTGTATTCTTCTCGATTTTTAAACAGCGAATAGTCAGATTTTCCTGCATTGTACGCGTAAAGCTTCCTTAGCTCGAGAGAAACGATCCCGAGTACTACACCACCCGCATCCCCACCGGATCCCAATTCACCACCTTCTTCTCAAAATAACTAACGTTAGCCGCCAACGAAGGCGCCGCCGCCCGGAACCCAAAGGCGCCGTCTTCCACAACTGTGCCTTTCTCCCGAATCGCAGTAAACCAATTATGAAAATGGTGGACGTGATCGGAGTAGCCCTCCGGGGTACGGAAGGTCCATTCATCGGGGCCGACGACTTCCGGCGGAGCGGGTGGGTAGGTCGCTTTATACCATTTTTCGAATTCTGCACGGGTACCTTCGGAGAAGGTATTGAAACTGTCCCAGCCGCCGTAGCCGGGGGCGTTGGGCAGCTTGTTGCGACGCAGGGTGAGGGAGCTTCCTAAATCCAGACTTCCTTCCGTGCCGACCAGTCGTGTGCGGCCACCCCCACCCCCACCAGCCACGAAGTTGACCCGTAGTTGCATGTTGAAAGCCGGGTGACCAGCCTGTTCCGCATAATCACAGTTGGCAAGAAATACATCGGGAACGTCCCGTCCGTCTTCCCAGTACCGCAGGCCACCGGTGGCGAAGATTCGGTTGGGCCCAACGGAGTCCAGCATTCGGTGTACGCCGGAAAAGAGGTGAACGAACAAGTCACCACCAACGCCAGTGCCGTAGTCCTGGTAGTTGCGCCAGCGGAAAAACCGGGTGGCGTCAAAAGGCTGCTTAGGGGAATCTTTCAGGAAAGTATCCCAGTCGATGGTTTGTGGAGAAGCGTCCCGGGGGATGGAGTATTGCCAGGCCCCCATGGCACTGAACCGGTCGTTGAACGTCTCGATCATGACCAGCCGACCGAGGTCTCCCCTGCGGTAAATTTCCCTGGCTTTGTCGAGTAAAATAGAACTTACCCGCTGGCTGCCGACGATGAGTACGCCGGGGTTTCGCCGCTCCGCGTCGAGGATGGCGTGGCCTTCTTCAAGCTGCTGGACCATCGGCTTTTCGCAGTACACATGCTTGCCCGCATCGAGGGCGGCAATCGTTATGGTGTCGTGCCAATGGTCGGAGGTCGCCACAATGACCGCATCAATGTCTTTTCGGGAGAGTAACTCCCGGTAATCCCGGGTGGTAAACAGGTCTTTGCCATAAACCTCACTGGCGCGCTCCAACCGGCTATCGTAGAGGTCACAAGCGGCCACCATCTTAATGCCTGGGTTTTCTAAGGCTGCATTTACATCGTTGAACCCCTGAATACCCATGCCGATGCAGGCAAGGTTAATCTGGTCATTAGCAGTATAGCTAAACTTTGGCACCCCCAGCATAGCCGCATTAACAACCTGAGGAGTAAGTACGGGAGCAGCCAAGAGGGCAGGCAAGCGACGAAGGAATTTGCGACGGGTAGACACGTAAGAAGAATTTTATCAGGTTATTTGGGGAAGGGAATATAGGTATTGTCTCCTGGCACTTCAGGAAATTCTTTGTTTATCCAGTCCGCTTTGGCGTGGGCAAGCCTCTCTTTACTGTGGGAAACGAAGTTCCAAAGTAGGAGTGGTTCATCGGGCAGCGGTTCTCCTCCGAACAACAGGAGCCGCGTTCCGGCCTCCAGACAAATCTCGCACTGTTCGTCGGTCTTACTGATCAGCATCTGACCAGCCTGCACCAGCTCCTCCTTTTCTTTAATGGCTCCCCGTACAATTACGAAGGCTACTTCGCCACGCAGCTGCCCGCCAAGATTCAACCTACTGGCTTTTTCGGCATGGATGTCGACCATGAACAAAGGCGAGAACCCCTTGAGCGGTGCGGAACGCCCAAAAGCTTCACCTGCAACTAACCGGAGCGTCAGGTCATTGGATTGCCAGGTAGGGATAGCATTACTTGGATAGTAGGTGAATTCGGGGTCCATCTCCTCCTTTTCTTTGGGAAGTGCTACCCAAATCTGATAGCCATGCATCGTAAAATACTCCCCTTGTCGTCTCGCTTGTGGCGTCCTTTCGGTATGGGTGACACCACTCCCTGAAGTCATGAAACCAACGTCTCCTGGGCTGATGACCTGCGCGCTGCCGATGCTGTCCCGATGCTCGATTTCTCCCTCAAAAAGGTAAGTCAGGGTACTCAACCCAATGTGCGGATGCTGGTCTACGTCTACGTATTTTCCGGGCCCGATCGTGGAAGGCCCCATATGATCGATGAACGTAAAAGGACCAACCTGTCGTTTTTTTCGAAAGGGAAGTAAGCGCCCTACGATGAAGTTGCCAAGGTCGGCTTGCCGTTCGTTTACCAGGAGGTTGTTATTAGCCATGTAATTTTACTTAAGTATTTCGTGCCAATATATTTAAGCTATGCTACTTAATGATGGTGTTCTTCAAGATGCTGTCGTAGTAAATCCGTACCATAGTCATTACCATTTGGCGTTCTGACTACGGTATGCACATGCCATTTTACTGGGCCTGGGTTCGGCTGCCCTTTCTCAACTAGGAATACTGGGGCGTGGTGATCGAATTCAATGAGAATTACGGGGCTTTGAATGCGGTAGTAAAAGGGATCTTCCTCGCCAGCCCCCCCCGACCCAACTAAACCAGGTCTCCGCATGATGGTCGCTAATCTCCTTTCGCTTGACCGTAGCGCGTGCGGCGGGCATCCGGCTCAGGTATTCATCGATCAGTTCCTGTAATAATGCTTTCTGCGGGGTATGGAGATCGTTCATTCGAAGACCGCGGTAAGGGACCGTCACGTTGTCTTTAAAGGCTTCCGTTTGGGCAAAATCATAGCTTTTGCTCTCCCATAAAGTGGCCGTTTGCTTTTGTTGGTCGTCCAGACTTCGATAGAAGGCAAGCCCCTTGTTCTCTTCCTCCTCGAAAGTCCGCAAACCGGCGTTCGGTCCCTCTTCTATAAAGTTGGGTTCGGAACCCATGAAGGTGGGCGTCATCACGACCTGATTCCCCAAAACAAAGTAATTGATCACGAGGTGATGGCCGTCAATTTGCCAGCCCCGGGGTTCTGTTTCTGATGGCGTACCCATGATGGTGAAATAATAACGATTACTTCCCAATCGGTCGATTTCCTCGGGGGAATGCCGGCCAATTCTAGCGGTGAGTTTCTTTAGATAATCCTCTATTATCATGATGTCTTTGACTTTGCGGACACCTTTAGGGCTTAGGCTCTTGTTCAGAATGTCAAAAGCCAATTCTTTTTGCTCCCTGGTCATTTCGAACAAGGCGATACCCTCCCGTACGAACTCACCCACTAGCGGCAATTACTTAACTGGTGTGTAGCTCCTCCTCTATCCCATTATTTCATCCATTATCCAACTGGTGTGAAGGGCCGTTTGCCCACTGGATGGATGCAGGTACCCGTTGTCTTCCAGGAGCTGTTTTTTCATATGCTCTACGTGGGGCAGCTGAACGTGTTTCGGATGTTCAATGAAGTGTTCTTCTCGCTTATCTCCACGGATAAGTACCACAGGAGCCTCGTCGAATACAGAGAATTGAATACGTCCTTCACTTCCCAAAATTTCTACCCGGTCTTCTGTACGGTCACAACCAAAATTCCAGCTTCCTGAACCGGTGATGTTGCCTTCGTGGAGCCAACAGGCGGTGAAAGCATCCTTTGCACCGTACAGGCCCTGCTGATTTAGACTGATCCCTTTTACGGTTTTCATGTTTCCCAAAAGGAAGGTGAACAAGTCCAGCCCATGGCTGGCCAGGTCGTCGAAGTAACCACCCGGCGCCACCTTCGGATCCGTACGCCAGTTGTATGCACCGGATAAGTCCTGAGCGCTGGGCGCTTTGCTCAGGTGCCAATTGATGTGGCGCACTTCGCCAATCGACTGGTCCCTCAACCAAGCTTGCACTTGCGTGAAGCGCGGTAAAGTACGACGATAATAAGCCGAGAATAGGGGGATGCCCCGGTCAGCAAAAGCGGTACAGATGGCCAGGCTGTCCTGATAGCTAAGAGAAAGTGGTTTTTCTACACAACAGGGTTTTCCCGCGGCGGCCACCTTCAAGGCGTAGTACCGGTGGGTGTCGGGCGGAGTAGCAATGTAGACGGCATCGATGTCCTCATCGTTGATCAGCGCATCGGCATCAGTGTAATATTTTTCGACCTGATGCCTACGGGCGTAGTCTTTTAACTTGGCCTCGTCTCGGCGCATGACGGCCCTAAGCTCAAAGCCCTCGGTTTTTTGGTAAGCGGGTCCGCTTTTTACTTCGGTTACGTCGCCACAACCGATGATTCCCCAGCGAATGGGAGATCTGTAAGTGTTTGACATGTCTGGCATTCTTTACCCAATAATACACACTTTTAAGCATCTCCATCTATAAGGTCACCCAACATAAAAAACGAATCACCAGTAAAAACTAGTAACTCGTTTTTGTAAAAAAAAGTTGTTCAAAAAAAATCTCAGATCTTAGGCAAAAGCAGTTACACCTGCTTCTGCAACGGCATGGTCATCTTCTACGGAGCTTCCACTGACGCCGATGGCACCCACTACGTTACCCGCCGCATCTTTAACGGGAAGGCCACCAGGGAAAGAGATCAGGCC
>JBGCFZ010000117.1:0-6596 GCA_045110355.1 Lewinella sp.
GGGGTAATCTGTGCAAACGCGTTGAGTGCGCGTGGCACGCTGATGGTAACCGAAACAGAATCGGTACATCCGTTGGCGTCGGTTACGGTGAGTGAGTAAGTTCCTGCAGTGAGGTTACTCAGGTCTTCAGTCACCGCGCCATTACTCCAGAGGTAAGTGTAAGGTTGGGTGCCGCCGCTGGTCGTAACAGCAATCGCTCCATCGTCGCCTCCTCCACAATTAACGTTGGAAGGTGTTGCGGATAGGGTAATGTCTGTAGGTTCAGTAATGGTGAATGTAGCCGTTTCGGTACAATCATTGCCATCAGTTACCGTCACACTGTAGGTACCTGCAACCAGACCGTCGATGTCTTCGGTTCTTTCACCATTACTCCAGCGATAAATGTAAGCAGGAGAACCTCCTATTACCGTTAGGTCAATCGCTCCATCGGCATCGCCAAAACAATCAACATCTGTAGTAACGCCGCTCAGGACGATAGCCGTTGGTTCTGTAACGGTATAAGAAGCGACCAGGTCACAGCCACGAGCATCCGTGACGGTAACCGTATAACTGCCAGCAGCCAGGTTGTTCCGGATGCGGGTGGTTGGCCCATCAGACCAGGCATAAGTATAGTTCGGCGTGCCGCCCGAAGCATTAAGTACAATGCTACCAGAAGCATCACCATTACACGAAACATTGGTCACATCACCTTCGAGGTTAAGTGCCGTTGGTTCAGAAACAGTAACGGAGGTATTGGCCGTACAGCCATTAGCATCGGTTACGGTCACACCATAAGTGCCGGCAGAAAGGCCCGTTCGGTCTTCGGTCACTGCCCCATCACTCCATAAAAAGGTGTAAGGAGTTGTGCCACCAGTTGCAGTTACCTCAATGGTTCCATCGGCATCACCATTACAGGTAACGTTGGTCGGGGTGGCTGTAATCCGTAGTGGTGCAGGAGCGCCCACCTGAACAGATCCGGAGACCTTACAGTTATTGGCTTCAGTTACCGTAACTCCGTAAACTCCTGGTGTCAGACCAGTGATTGTAGCGGTCGTCTCACCATTAGACCAAAGGTAGGTGTAGGGCTGGTCTCCTCCCGAGGCCGTTGCCGTAGCGGTGCCGTCGTTTTCATCAGAACAGGTTGTTGGGGTGCTGCTAAGCGAAACGTTGAGGTCTACCACACGAACCGTAGCGGTTGCAGTCCCCGTACAGCCGTTTACATCAGTTGCGGTAACGGTATAGGTTCCGGCTCCAACGTTACTAATAGAAGGTGAATTTGCACCAGTGCTCCATTCATAGGTGTACTGACTTACCGGGCCGTTAAGTGGGCTGGCAGAAAGGGTACCCGTGGTAGTGGCTCCACAAAGCAACAGGTCTCCGGTTATCTGAACTTCAACATCGTCAGACTCGGTAATAACGTAGGTATCAATCAGGGTACACTCATTGGCGTCGGTAACGGTAAGCGAATACGTACCGGGGCCAAGTGGGCCAACTCCCTGGCCAGTGAAATTCCCTGGCTCCCAGTTATAAGAATAGGGTGGTGTACCGCCGCTGGGTGCGATTCGGATAAAGGCGTCTACCTCTCCGGGGCAGACCGTAGCGTCGCCAAAAATGCTCCCCGTAATGGCCAGTGGTTCCTCAATGAGGGTTGTTGCCGTTGCCGTACAGCCACGGTTATCGGTTAAGGTTACCCGGTAAGGACCAGGAGCCAGGCCGGTGATGGTTTGACCAGTTTGTCCGTTAGACCAATCATAAGTGTAGGGAGCAACACCTCCGGAAGGAGTGGCGGTGATGGCGCCATCATCGGAGCCATTACACTGAGCATCAACTTCAACCAAGGTAACCGTAGGTGGATTGTCTGTGATTAATGTACAGGCAACATAACCGCAAAGGTTAGCATCTACAACCGTTACGCAGTAATCTCCGGCAGGCACACTAACGGCACGTGTATCGGCTCCGTTAGACCAGTTGTAGGTATAAGGCAATACACCACCCTGGGGCTCTGCAGCAATAGTGTAAGGACCAACACATTGTTCCGGATCAGTAATTGTTGCAGTAACACGGGTTGGTTCCGTCAGGGTAATGCTGCCTTGCCCAGTAGCGCCATTGGCGTCAGTAACTGTTGTCAAGAAAGTTCCGGCATTCAGGTTACTGATGGTGGAGGTGGTCCCTCCATTACTCCACATATAAGTAAAAGGAGGTGTTCCGTTGGTTGCTTCAACGGTGGCAGTTCCGTTAGATAGCCCAAAACAAGGGATGTCTGTTCCGGTAACGATAATGTCAAGTTGTGCAAATAAAGAACTCGCCGTTAAGGAAAGGGCGAGGATCATGGCCCCTCGCAGGGGCCAAAGTGTGTGTAAATTTGTCGGCATAATGGAATTATGATTATTGAAGCTAGATTGGGATGTATTATGCTGCCTTTTGGGATGCAGCATGTCTTAAATCGGTTTGACGCTTTCAGCCAAACATAAACATGACGTTTACCGGTTCCTGATCGAAAAAGGCCGATCCACCGATAATAAAGTTCGATACGTAAATAGTCTCTCTGCTCTTTTTTCGGACTACCCGAAAGTAAATTCCTCGACAAGGTAACCATTCCTTGACATACTAGACAAATTGCAAAACCCTACACATGTTCACATTTCCATATAAAAAGAACGGGTCACATCCAGCTTCTTGGCTGGATATGACCCGTTTGACAAATCGTAATCTCATGAAAATATTGCGAAAAAGGTGAGCCGAAGGCCCATAATCTCAGTATTAGTGATCAAAACGAGGGGAGAAAACTTAGGGTAGTAAGTCGGCCGTTCCATTTGTCCGGGCCGACTTACTACCTTCGGCGAATCTCTGTGTATTTCCAAATTCCGACGCGTTCGCCGGTATTTGCTTTCGTTTGACAATACAATTATCGGGTGTTAATCACCCTGTACGAAAGACACATTAGTGTTATTGTGACAAATAAATAAACATACAATCTAAATAAAACACTTTAAATCAGTATCTTACATTGTTTTTTTGTGAATAGTTATTCACCAAAAGACAAGACTACCGTCAGGAAAAAAAATCGTTATTCGTGATTTTTTTATTCCAGTTCCCTCTTTTTTAACATTTACCTTCAAAAAAATGAAGGAATGCTCCCTATTCATAGGCATAAAACGGAAACACCTTAAGCCGAAAGGGATCCCGAAATTTCGGGATCCCTTTCGGCTTCGGTTCAACTCATCACCTTTAGCAGGTTTATTGCTTCAGCAAAATCATTACTTGCTCTGTGGTATCAGCACGCATACGGAGGACCAGGCTATCAACGGTGAGCTTTTCTACTGCTACCACCCTCTCAGTAGCTGCGGAACGTGTGGTATCCTGGGCGAACAAGAAGCCATTATCATAGCGCCAGGTACCTGCTTCTCCATAACGCAAGGTAGAACGGTAAACGTAGCGGTTGTTGGGCAGGAAGGAAAAGCCGACCTCGGCTGGATCTAGCAAAAGGCTGTCTCCCCGTTGAAGTACCTGAGCAGCCTGCCATTCGCCCAATAGACGTGCATCTTCCCGCTCGCCACAATGGCAAAGCAAAAGTACCAACACCAATAGTTTGGCATACCGCAAATATGTCATCTAAAACATGCTTTCTATGGCCAAGAACACGGCTGCACCAGCAGCAAAGCCAACAAAGGCAAGCCAGGCAATTTTCTTGAAATACCAAATGAAATCGATCCGTTCCATACCCATGGCGGCTACGCCGGCAGCGGAGCCAATGATGAGCATGGAGCCACCCGTTCCGGCTGAGTATGCGATGAAGTGCCAGAGCTTATCGTCAACCGGAAAACTATTCAAGTCATACATGCCCATTGATGCCGCCACCAGAGGTACGTTATCAATAATCGCAGACAGGAAGCCCAAGACGATGATTACAATGTCCTGATTCGGAATAACGGCCCGGAGGCTGTCCGCCACCGCACGAAGCGCTCCTACTTCGCCGACAGCAATGGTTTCAAGTGCAGCAACGGCCATCAGGATCCCCAGGAAAAAGAGAATGGAAGACATCTCGATTCGGCTTAGTGCTTTATGGGCTGAGTACGATTCCTTTCGCTCTTCGGTAAAGTCTTCCTCGGGGTGGATATATTCGGAAACCAGCCAGACAACACCCAGGCTAAGCATCATACCAAGATAGGGGGGTAAGTGCGTAACTGTTTTAAAGATCGGGACAAAGACTATCATGCCTAGTCCGAGAAAAAGCATTGTTTTACTGGAAAGCAGACGCTGATCTTTAACCGGCTCTCCAGCGACGACTTCGGGTGTTGCTATTTCTCCCTGGAACGGCTTCATCATACTGGCAATGACAAAGGGTACTACGAAACAGACGATGGAAGGTAGAATGAGGTATTCGACCAGCCCTGCTGTACTAACGCGCTTACCAATCCAAAGCATGGTGGTGGTTACATCACCGATAGGAGACCAGGCACCCCCGGCATTTGCGGCAATAACGATCAGGGCAATGTACCAGATTCGTTGCTCCCGATCCGGAACAAGTTTACGCAGCAGTGTTACCAAAACGATGGTGGCCGTAAGGTTATCAATGATGGCAGAAAGGATGAATCCCAGGACACCAACAATCCAGAGCAATCTCTTTTTCGACCTCGTATTGATCCACCCTTTAAGAATGTCAAAACCCCGATGGAGGTCAATGATTTCGACGATGGTCATAGCACCAATCAGGAAGATCAGTATTTCTGCGGTTTTACCAAGGTGATGTAGTAGTGCCCCACTAAAACCATGCTCAGCATCATGATGTGCTGCGTCGGAAAGGTGATCAACACCATGTCCTCCCATTGAAAAGAGTTGGCCGTAAGAATCAACCACATCCAAGGCTCCGGAATTGAAGCCAAGACTGAGTAAAGCCCAGCAAATTGCCCCCATTAAAAGAGCGGGGACGGTTTTATCAAGTCGGAGCGGATGCTCGAATACAATTACGACATATCCAATAACAAAACAGGCAATAACGGCTGACAGCATAATGAGTGGTCTTCGTAGATGAGCAAGGTAAAAAAGTCGGATTACTTGAGAAAGGAGTATTCCGTCTTGGGCTAAACATACCTATAATTGTGCCAACTGCAAATCGGTTCGGCAAAAAAAGGCTTAGGCTGGAGAAAAAAGAGGTAAAGCTGGTAAAAGAAAAACGTTCTAATCTTTCCTAGTAAAGGCGAAAAACGATCTGATCGCCAATGTTCGGTGATCAAACGAATTTTTCACCATGAGCGGCTTCAGCCTTGCTGCGGAGAGCTTTAATTTCCTGCTCCCGATTACGTGGATAAACAACTAGCACGTCCCCTTCATCGATGATCAGCAGATCATCGACGCCGCCAACAACAATTAATTTGCCTTCAGGGCCACGTACGTAAGAGTTGTGAACATCTTCGGTAATGGTGAGGCTTCCGGTGAATACGTTCCCAGCCTCGTCCTTAGGGCTCTCCTGATATAAAGCTCCCCAAGCGCCCAGGTCAGACCAGCCAAACTGTGCGGGGATGGTAAAAATATTCTCGGCGTTCTCCATAATGGCATAGTCGACAGATATTTTCGGTGTCTGGGGGTAATACTCATCGATAAAAGGTTGCTCTTCCGGAGTGTTGTAGCAACCTGCTCCCTGAGCAAGGATGGCAAAAATTTCCGGCGCGTATCGCTCATAAGCTTCAAGGACCGTTTTTGCCCGCCAAATAAAGATTCCTGCATTCCACAGGTAGTCTCCGCTGCGCAGAAACGCTTTAGCTGTTTCCGCGTCTGGTTTTTCCGCAAAACGCTTCACCGGGTAAACGCCCTCAGCTCCCTGCTCACCGATGAACTGAATGTAACCATAGCCCGTATGTGGCTTATCTGGCGCAATACCCAGGGTAACCAGGGCATCATTAGTTGCAGTATAAGCTAGTGCTTTTTTGATGTTATCGGCAAAGAGGGTTTCATTAACGATCAGGGCATCGCTTGGCGCAATGACGATGTTGGCATCGGGATCAAGTTGCTGCAGTTTGAAGGCCGTATAAGCAACGCACGGTGCCGTATTGTTCCTGCTGGGCTCGCAAAGAATTTGGTTATCCTCCAGTTCTGGGATGTGCTCCTTTACCTGTGCTTGGTATTTACCGTTGGTAACGATGAAAATTTTATCGGCCGTCGTCACTTTCAGAAATCGGTCGAAGGTCATGCGCAGTAAGCTGCGGCCATCTCCCATGATGTCTAGAAACTGTTTGGGCTTGTCTTCCCGGCTCGCGGGCCAGAAGCGGGAACCGACGCCGCCGGCCATTATGGCTATGAAGGTGTGATTGGACATAGGTTTGTATTATACGTGGGCTCATGCCACACTGTTCTATCAGGGTTTTGCTTGATGCTTCGTTTGGGTATCCCGGACTTCGCTCGATGCTTCGTCCATGGGCATCCCCCGGACTCCGCCCAATGCTTCGCATCTTGCTTCGTCCATGGGCATCCCCAGACTTCGCCCGATGCTTCGCATCTTGCTTCGTACATGGGCATCCCCGGACTTCGCCCGATGCTTCGCATCTTGCTTCGTCCGGGGTTAAAACGATTGGATCCCTCCGGGATCTTTAATTTTCGCAAAGGTAGGATTATTCAAGGAT
>JBGCFZ010000118.1:0-23314 GCA_045110355.1 Lewinella sp.
GTTACCAGACAGCAATGTTAATGAACCACTTAGCCACGGCTTCGTCACCTTCGAAATTAAACTCGATGGTGAGCGCTCCATAGGCGCGTTAATCCGGAATGAAGCAGACATCTACTTTGACTACAATTCAGCCATTCGCACCAACGAGGTCAGATCCCGGATCGTAGAATTCCTAGACGAAGACCAAGACGGCTTCTTCTTTTACGATGAATGCGACGATCAGAACCCAAGTATAAACCCTGATCGATACGATATACCCGGCAACGGCATTGATGAGAACTGCGATGACCAGGATACCCCCGTCAGCACCACTTCCCCGCTATCTGGCCGGCTCTCCGTTTTTCCCAATCCTGCTGATCAACAACTCAACTTATCTTTCTCTGATAATCGGGAGTTAGTCGCCCAGCTTTATGATTTGCTTGGCCGGGAGCACCACCAACTCGTATTCCGCCGCAATGGCAGGTTACCAATCGGTCGACTACCAGCAGGTACTTACCTTCTGAAAGTCACCGATGGCCTGAAAGGAGAGACCAACATTCAGCGAGTGATTCGTCGTTAACATAAAATAGTCGTCATCCTGAACTTCTGGATGACGACTATTTATAATAGCACTCAGTACTTTTGAAAGGCCAGTGACCACTTAGAAACACGCATTAAACAAAACGCGATATTACTTACCAATTGTCCGGAAGAAGTTCGCATCAGCCCCAAGAGGGATGATCTCCGCAGTAGCCCCACGCAACTGATCATACAGCAGTACGGAACCATTGTTGTTCATCTGGTTGAGCTCGCGGAAGAAGCGGGCAACAAAGCGGCGCAGGGTGGTCCGGTCTTCGGTGGGTAGCTCCATAAAGTTGTCGATTAAGTCCATGACGGGGCGTCGTTGTTCACGAAAGTTATCGGCCACTTCGCGCATCAACTTGTCGGACTGTACGTACCCTTGGTAAACGCGCTGGTAGATACTCTGCTGACCGATATCGGAGGTAGGGCTTGCATATGGAGCGCCAACCCAACCGCTGAAGTCGAAATCGTAGCCAACGGGAACCAGCTGATCATCGGCACGCTTGTATACCTTGATGTTACGCGCCAACACCATACTCCAGTCTCCGTTAGAGACCATGTACTGCATCAGCGCCTGGGTGGCCTCTGCAGCGGGTTCGTAAGCGTAAGCAGGTTGTCCTATGGCGGATTCAACTTCCTCCAGTTGCAGCCGGGCAGCCAGTTCGTCCGTTTCTTCGATGATGAAACCCTCCTCCACCCGATCGGGGTGGTTGCCGTTGGCATCAACGTAGGTGATGGTTAGTCGTTGTACGCGGAAGCTGTTTTCGGTTAGTAGGTTGTAGGCACGGTAAGCGAGGTATTCTTTGAGCACCAGGTTACCGGCCAATGGATCAGAGGAACAAGTAGAGACCAGTTTGTACTTATCGAAGGTTTCCAGGCCAGCGGCACGAAGGTCTTTCTTGGAGAAGTTCAGCTTCAGGGGAGGGAACTCACAGCGTTGGCGGCGGAATTTTCCGCGTAAAGCGACGTCAAGGTCCCATTCGTTAAGTTGGCCATTTGCGCCGGTGAAGGACACCTTAGCAGACTGCTTACCATCGACTTTGGCCAGCAGGCTATCGACGGGCAGTTCCAGGCGGAACTCCAGGGGCGTTTCGGTATCGGAGTACATCCGATCGAAGATGGAAGTTGCGCTTACCAGGGCGGGTAAGAACAACAAGAGGAGGGAGGGTATTAGCCGGGGAAAGGTCATGGCTGGGAATAAGTTTTATTTGGTTCTGGGTTTTAAAATTTCCTTTGGGGTACAAGGCAAAAAATCAGGGCGGGGTCGCAGGTGCAAAAACAGGTTTTAAAAGCAATGTTTGAAAGGACAAAGTTCCGTCCTTTCTCTGGTTATTAATACCCCAAAACGGGTAAATGGTTACAACCTTAGACAGAATTAATATTGGTTTCACATTTCCTTGACAAAAGGACACCAAAGAAACCCCTACTAGACAATTAAAAAGGAAATTTTTGTTGGGTATTCAGGGACCTCAACGTTTTAACTTCTACCCACAAAGACTTCGGCAAAATGGAGAGGGTTGTCATCTGCTGAGATTGATTTTGACAATAATTAAAACTTTAACATTTCCGGAAGAAAAAAGGAGCGGATTTCTGAGTGAAATGGCCCCTTTTTTTGGGCTTTTAGCCCTCCAAGAAGAGGCTTAAAGAACGGGTTATGCTTCTCCTCAACCTGGGTAAACACCTCCGAAAATTCTCCACCACTCCATCCGAAGGTGATTACGAAAGATCTCCGCGAACCCTCCATGGCTCCAAAAGCGCTCCCCGGCACCTGCGGCCGCGCCTTAAACAGCCTGTTGCAGGTAAATCATGCTTCTATTGACCGCTAAAGTCGCTGAAAGGCTAAAGCCTAAAATATATAGCTCCGTACCAAAACCGATAATCGCAATCTGGGAGTGTGTATAACAACCTGACTAATGGGCGTAAACCGGCTAACCCTCCTTCCAGCTATTTGGATACTACCCTAGTCCGGAACTACCTTTCCGTCCATGAAGTACCGCCACCTCCTGTTCCTTTTTCCTTTCTGCCTTACTCCTTTACTGGCACAGCCCCACCACGGGCACGGCCATAACCACCAGGCCGAACGGGCCATTCATTTCCCCGATACAGAACAATACCTGACACTGGTAGCTGACCTACATATGCACACCGTCTTTTCAGACGGTAGCGTCTGGCCAGACATCCGGGTTAATGAAGCCGTCCGCGACAGCCTTGACGCGATCTCCCTGACGGAGCACCTTGAGTACCAGCCGCATGCAGACGACCTCCCCCACCCCAACCGAAACAGGGCCCACGACATCGCGTCAGAGCTCGCCCGTCCTCATGACCTGATGGTCCTGCGGGGTGCTGAGATCACCCGCTCTATGCCTCCCGGCCACAGCAACGCAGTCTTTATTCAGGATGCCAATAAACTCCTGATCGACGACCCCGTAGCTGCTTTCGAAGAAGCAAACCGTCAGGGTGCCTTTACCTTTTGGAACCATCCGAACTGGATTGCTCAACGCGAAGATGGCGTGGCCAGGCTGACGGATATGCACCGGGAATTGATTCGGCGCAAACTGCTGCACGGCATTGAGGTCGTCAATGACCTGACCATAAGTAAAGAAGCCTTTCAAATTGCACTGGATAACAACCTTACCGTGATGGGTACTTCTGACATCCACGGCCTCGTCGACTGGCAATTCGAGCTTCATAAAGGAGGCCACCGCCCCGTTACGCTGGTGCTGGCCACAGAACGCACGCCTGAAGCGATGAAAGCCGCGCTGATGGCCGGAAGAACCATTGCCTGGTTCGAAAACACCTTGGTGGGCCGGGAAGAAAACGTACGAGCCATAGTGGAAGCCTCTGTGAAAATAACTGCGGCTAACTACTACGGCGCTACTTCTGTGGCGGAGGTAACTATCCAAAATGGCTCCGACGCGGCTTACGTACTGGAGAACTTAAGTGGCTATTCGCTGCAAAGCGACCTGGGGCCGATTACCTTATCTCCCAACGGCAGCACGACTATTCACGTAATGACGCTGGAGCAGGTGGATAAACTATCCATGAAATTCCGCGTGCTGAACGCTATGGTTGCGCCAGAGAAGGCGTTGGAGCTTACTTTGACGATGAAGGTGGAGTAAATTATGATTTACGTTCCAAACGATCGTAGGCCCACAAACAAAGAATGGCTCCCATGGTGGAGATAGCGATGGAACGGAGGTTAAAGCCAGTGACTTCGCCGATGCCCGTAAAATCGCCCAGCCAACCGCCAACACACGCTCCGGCAATACCGACAAGCATCGTAACGAACCAACCACCGGGGTCAGGGCCTTTGTGTAGTTTTTTGGCAAAAAAGCCGGCCACCAGGCCAAGTAGAATCCAGGAGAATAAGCCCATGAGGAAATATTTTTCCTAAAGATGGAGCCTTCCAAAGCTTGGTAACCAGCTTTTTCGATGAACGCCTTAGAAAAATCGTTAGGCGAACTTACGGTAGCCCCAGAGGCAGATCACGGCACCAAAAACAGCTACGATGATGGACCAAAGGTTAAAGCCAGTGGCCGCACCAAGGCCAACGGCCCGGGTGATGAAACCGCCAACCACCGCACCGAGGATGCCGATGACGATGGTCATAATCCAACCTCCAGGGTCTTTACCGGGGTGAATGTATTTGGCAATGGCGCCGGCTACGAGGCCAAGTAATATCCAGTACAGAATAGACATAGGTATTGGTTTTTAGTGAAGAAGTATATCCTAAAAGCACCGCTGCATCTGATGATGTTCGATTGCCTTAGAACATAAGGTAGGTCCTTAGCACCTTACTTTGCTCATAAAACAACGGTGCTCCGCTAACTGCTCGCTAGAACTCCCCTGTTCTTTAAACGTTGATAGGCAGGACACGGCCAACCAGGACCATCAAGTACCAACAGATCAATAGAACAGTATCCATGGGAGACATCATCAACTCTAAATTTTCTTCTTCACACGCCCAGATTAAGCAGGCCCCTAAGAGCAACCGGCCGGAGTTTGCTTTTATTGGCCGTTCCAACGTAGGAAAGAGCAGTCTGATTAATATGCTGTGTGCCCGTAAGGAATTGGCCCGTACCTCCGGCACCCCCGGCAAGACGCAGTTGATCAATTATTTTATGATCAACAATTCATGGTACCTCACTGATCTTCCTGGTTATGGCTACGCAAAACGCAGCAAAAAAACCCGTACCAAATGGGAGACCAGGACAGAGGACTACTTTCGCAACCGCGAGCAAATGCTTTGTGCTTTCGTATTAGTAGACTCCAATGTACCTCCTCAATTGATTGACCTGGAATTCATCAACTGGCTCGGTGAATACGGGGTTCCTTTCGTTCTGGTATTTACCAAAACCGACCGTAAAAAAAGCAGAGACGGCGGCAGTGTTGAAGCCTTTAAAACCAAACTGCTCGAAACGTGGGAAGAGCTCCCGCCCATCTTCATCACCAGTGCCGTTAACGGAAATGGACGCAAAGAGATCATCGCCTTCATCGAAGATGCACTCAATGATGTGCCCTGGCCCTTTAATCAGGTGAATAGTTAAGGGGTCACAAACTTCAGCGGTTGCGGCGTACCTTACCCTTTCCTTATTTTTGAGTTCCAATAGGTCGTCAGGTTCATAAGAATTAGCGCGTGTCTCCGGGCTCGACTTCTACTTCGTCGGGTTGCAGGTTGAAAATCTCCACTTTTCGACGTTTCAGATTTTATGACGGCCCATTGCGTCTTTCCTTCAGATCAAACGTATGTCAACCAAACAAACCGACATAGTCCGGCCCACAACGGCCTCCTTCCAACATGAAGGAAAACGTTATGACCACGTTGCCCCGGATGTGGCCGACTGGGGAATTTTCAAGTTGCACGATCAACGGGAGCACTTCGTCAAAGAGTTGGAGGAAACCAGCTATACCCGCCTGTTGGAAGAACACGGTGGCAACCTTAACGAGTTACTCAGTAAAACACTGTTTAGCGAACAACTCCGTACAAAGGAGGAGCCCTGGAAAGTTGACCCTCCAAAGGAACGTAGGTATTGGAAAAAACTGGCAAAGATGCTGGCAACCCGTTCGCTGGACGAAGACGAAAGAACCACGGCCGACAAGGCCGCGAGAAACATCCTCGGAAAAGTGGTACACCGCTACGCCGATGAGATTGTGGGACATTTCAAAATCCCGACCTTCAAATTTGCGCGCAAGTTCCTGACCTTTTTCTTCGGCCGTTTACTCAACGCGGCCGATGGGCGCAGCTTTCGCAGCCTTTTCAGTAAGCGGATTCAGCTGGAAGAGCGACTACTCGTACGTGGCTACGTAGAAGAGATCAGGGAATTGAGCCAGCGGGGAACGGTCGTCTTTGTTCCTACCCACTTCAGTAACCTCGACAGCATCCTGATCGGATATGCCATGGACAAAGTCGCTGGCCTACCGGCAGTTTCATTCGGTGCCGGGCTAAACCTGTACAATACCGGATATACGGCTTATTTCATGAATCGCCTGGGGGCCTACCGGGTTGACCGGCGTAAGCGCAACCCCATTTACATGACGACGCTGAAGACAATGAGTAAGCTCATCATCCAGCACGGCGTCCCCAGTCTTTTCTTCCCTGGCGGTACGCGCTCGCGCAGCGGCGCACTGGAAACTAAGCTGAAGCTCGGTCTGCTTGGTACAGCCGTTGAAGCCCAACGACACAACTACCAGGAAGGTAAAGACGACAAGATTTTTATTGTCCCCGTCATCCTCAGTTACCCCTTTGTGCTTGAAGCTCAATTCCTGATCGAACAGCACCTGATTAAGGAGGGACAGGATCGTTACATTAAAGCAAAGGACAGTTTCCATAGCCTGCGATCCATCCTTAAATTTATCTGGGGGGTATTCAGTAAGGGCAACAAAATCACGATTTCCCTTGGCCGGCCCATGGACGTCCTCGGAAACCGCGTAGAACCCAATGGCAAAAGCTACAGTAAAAACGGCACCAGGGTTCGTACCCGTGACTACTTCCGCGACCAGTTCGGCAATATAAATAAGGACTATCAACGAGAAAGTGAGTACACCCGGATGCTTGGGAACCACATCGTTAAAAGGTACCATGCCGATGGCATTGTCTTACCGAGCCACGTGGTCAGCCATGCAGCTTTCTCTATGCTGGAGAAGACCTACCCGGCTAATGATTTGTATGCCTTGCTTCGTTTGCCCGCAGAAGATTACTACTTCGATCTGGATGGCCTTTACTCTGTTGTCGGGCAGTTGCGTGATCGGTTGTTATTGCTGGCCAATGAAGATGGTGCCAAACTTGCCCCCAGGTTGTATGACAGCCCGGAAGCTATTGTTCGCTCCGGCATCGAAGCCCTCGGCAACTTCCACATCGATAAACCCTTACGATTCGATAAAGAAGGCCGGATCATATCCGACAGTTTTGCCATGCTCCATTATTACCACAATCGGCTGAGTACCTTCTATCTCAAACGACACATCAACTGGCCCGTGAAGCTGGTTCGTGATGAACGGGTAGAAGATGCTTTCTTCCAGCATCTGGAGGCGGATGATTTTACTGATTAGGAATTAGTCATCAGGTTTCAGCGGTCAATTTTCAGGGATCAGTGTTCAGCGGTCAGGATGTAGGATTAAGTAGTCTGCATACTAACCCCCTGTCTCCTGACCGCTGAACACTAAACACTGAAACCTGAATACTGATTACTTAAGCACCCCCGCACCTTCCCGATACAGTTCCGGCTCCTCCCCGGTACAGACAATGACCGTACTGGCCACATCTCCTCCCATACCGCCGTCGATGACGGCGTCTACCTGTTTACCGAATTTCTCGTAGATATCGTGCGGATCAGTATAGTATTCGGTTACTTCATCATTAGTCTTGACGGAGGCGGTGAGGATAGGTCGGCCGAGGCCGCGTACGAGAGCATCAACGATGTTGTTATCGATGATGCGAACTCCGATGGTTTCCTTGCGGTTCTTGAGAATTTTGGGCGTCTTATTATTACTATTCAGGATAAAAGTAAAGGGGCCGGGAAGGTTGTGCTTCATTACCCGGAAGACATCGTTATTGATGGTTTTAGAATATTCGGTTACCTGGCTGATGTCTTGGCAGATGAAGCTGAACATGGCCTTTGCGGGATCGAGACCACGAATGCGTGCTACGCGCTCTACGGCGTTTTTGTTGGTGATGTCACACCCGATACCGTAGATGGTGTCGGTAGGGTAAATGATGACGCCGCCGTCTTCCAGAATGTCGACCATTTGCTGGATGAGCCGGCCTTGTGGGTTGTCGGCGTTGATGGATACGAGCATAGGCTAATAGTTTGGTTTGGATGATAAGATAGGCGTACCGAGCGGCAACGCCATTAGGTTATTTTTCTGTTCAATATAGGCGTTGAATTGGATTCCACAAGTTAAGGATGAAAATTAGCTAGCTGACCGGTACGGAGGAAAGTTGACAAAGCTTTAAGTATTCTTACATCTCCCTGATTTTCAATACAAGCGGGAAGTAATGGGATGGGGTTAACTATTTTATTGAACTGAGACCATCACACTTCTCAATTAATCCTGGCTGATCTCCACCACCAACCCTTCCACCGAAAACTCCTCATCCACCTCCTCCAAATACACCCCGCCAATGGCCGCCTTCAGCGCCCGGACCGTGGCAGGGACGGTAGAACGGGGAAGCTCCAGCCGGACGACGGCTGTCTCGCCAAAATCCTGCTCCGCCATCTCCAGACTTAGTTGACTGAGGGCCGACATCACCGGGCTCATTAAGGCGTAACCGAAACGCAGCACAACGGATTTCACCAGCGGCTGCAGCGTACTCTCCCCTGCTTCGATAGCCAGGCGAGCAGCTTCCCGATAGGCATTGATCAAGCCCGAAGCCCCCAGTTTCGTACCGCCCCAGTAGCGACTTACCACAATTACCACATCGCTCCATCCAGCTTTATCAATCTGTCCCATAATGGGTTTGCCTGCGGTGCCCGACGGCTCCCCGTCATCGTTGGCACGCCAACGGTCCTGGCCCGGGCCAAGCCGGTAGGCGTAGCAGTGGTGGTTACACTTGAAGTGAAGCTTTGCCTGCTCCTCCACTACCAGCAGCGCTTCCTCTTCCGTCCGAACGTGCCGCAGGGCAGCGACGAACTTGCTACCGCGATCACGGAATTCGCCTTCGCTGGCCCTGGCAGGAATTTTGTAGAAATCTGGGAAATCTGACATGCGCGCAAGGTAACGACTGTTAGCGCTTGGGTCACACCTCGACTATTTTAATCTGTAAAAATATTAAGCCGGTCCTTTTGGTGCGGGAACTCATCAAGAATGCGTTTAGCCTCCCGGTTGCTAATCCGAAAATCTTTAACCACTGGCACCCTTATCTCATTCTTTTTCTCATCCATACGGGCACGTAGTATGCTAATGTAAGCATCGCTTTCATCAGGCAAGTAGTATACCTCTACTCGCGAGCCGGGAAACCTTGCGTGCATCTCCTTCAATTTCAGATACGCCAATGGATCATCGGCCAATGCGGGTTCTGCTTTATTCGGGGTATAAATTGCCTGAAATAGATTTTCCAACTCAAATTGATCGTAAAACCGATCCTGATTTTCAGAGAAAGGCTTGCTGCGATTATTACGTATTGTCCACGCCGGATAAAGGAGAAGAATCAAAAACTCTACTAACCAAATCCCCGCCAGGAAAAGACCATTGACCGGAGTTGCACTAGAAGCTCCAATGGTCCAGGTACCGTATTCGTTGATATCAGCGATGATGCGGGCCGCTTCCCCTGGTCCCAGTCCACCAAAGAGGGTATCAATGTAGGAGTTAAAATTGACCTGAAAATCTTGTACGTAAGTAAAATCAAGGTAAGCCATCCACTGTGTATAATTCGCTACGAGCCCCAAGGTCAGCGCTAGGGCAATCCCTTTAGTGCGGCTCCGGAATTTACCAAAATGAAGTATGGCCCGAGTCAACAACCCAAGTACGATTGCGTAACCAATAGGAGCGATGACTGCGAGGTAAATGATGGGAATCACGCTAATGATCGCATTGTAGAGAAAGGATATGCCAACTATCACTACTAGTGCTATTGCAACGCAGGTTGCGGTCCGGATCGGGTCAATGTTATTGGAGGGCTGGTAGTGCGACGACATAAATATTATGCTGTTAGGGTTTTAGTAGATTCGGAAAGGCAAACTACCCATTTCTGAGAAACCTGGAGATGGATATGCGGGAGTCAAGATAATCAACTAGTACAGTGTAACAAAAAATAAGAATTGACCCATGGCTATCGTAAGTCCCGATTAGTCCACAGGACCTTGTGTCCCAAGCTGCGGTTTCAACCGTAGAAATGCCCAATCTTGCGATGGACTTACAATTGATCACCTTCATGAAATGAACTATCTTTCACCCATGATAGCCCGATTAGCCAACCGCGCCAAAAAAGTCAACTGGAAATACCTGCTTACCGAAGTACTACTGATCGTCATTGGAATTAATGTAGGCCTTTGGTTCAGTAACATTAGTAAGAATGACGAGAAACGACAACAGGAAAAAGAAATACTGACCGAAATGCTGACGTCCCTGCGGACGGACAAGAAAGACATGCAGGAAAACCTGAAAATCCACCAGGAAGGCCTGGAGGCCGCAGGTCGACTGCTCCTTCCACTGGATTCACTAAAGCCAGGAGCCGCCGCCTTCGACCTGGTCCTGCTTTGGCGAGACTCCTACTTCGTCTCTGACAACACTTCCTATGAGACCCTAAAAAATTACGGACTCAATCTCGTTCGGGATTCGCGGATGCGGCAAGACATCGTCAGGCTCTACAACGAGTGTTACCGAATGGTAGAGGAGGCACACATCTTCCATCGCAGAAGGGTTGAAAGTTTTGACCCCGTGATGGTCGAGCTGTTTGACTATAAAAATCAACGATATGTTTTTCGGGACCCTACGCTAGCGGCAATCCCCGACAAATCTTACCAAATTAAAACCATCCAGAACGCTCACTACTACGTGGCTTCCACGTATCGGGACAACGCGCTACCGCAGGTAGATTCCCTGATCACTTATTTGGAAACAGCTTTGCGATGATCACCAATTCGCATTATCTGCCTTTATGTAGGCATTCAGCTCTTTATAATCCAGCTTACCGTTTACGCTTTTGAGGTATTCACTGATCTGTACAGCTTTTTTTACGCGGGTATCTGCACCTTTAGGCTTAGCTATTTGGTAGATCAGCCCCCGTTGTTTTCCTGGGGTTAGTGCGTGAAAAATCCGGTGGGCATCCTCGTCTATGGCCCATAATTCAGAAAGCTCTTCGGGAAGGGGCATTCCGTATTCGCTGTTGTCGGGCAAAATCTCCAAGTCTACCTCATCGTCAAGCTCAAGGTCAAACTTTGTCCGTACTTCTTTACTGATGGTAATAAAAAAATCTCCCTTTCCGTTGGGCATCAGGCCGCTGGATATTTGCCCCTGGCCATTAATCTTGACGATTATCCGGAAGGGATTCTTTTCCCGCTGCAAAAGTTCCTCCACCGTCTTAGCAGGTATGGGGAAGACCGTATAATAGATATCACCATAGTTCATGTCCTCATCTGCCTGAGAGAGCTGTGTGCGTAGGGAAATCATATGTTGGTATGTGTTATCGATCAAATTTAGTTTTCCGGCGGCGCTTACGCATTCGGTCGTCGTGTCCCTTCGAACCATGACGGAAACCAAAAGGTAATAACAGGACGTGGAGCAATACTTTCCACCAGGGCTTGGCTTTCTCCGTCTTTCGAAATTCTCGCATAGCACTTTTTTGCGCGAACGCAGGTGCAAGATAAGGTTTGAGCAGCAGTGGAAGCCTCTGGAAGCTTTCTCTTCTAGGGCAATCGCAAGGTTATTTAAACCCACTCCCCTCCTCCTCCCCATGGGGGAGGGGCTAATGAAAACGCCGGGCGTTTTTATGGAAAAGCGACTACTAACCGAGCTTGCGATTGCCCTGCTTTCTCTTCCCCGAAGACTCGTCAGTCGTAATAGGTCGTTTCATACGATAAGGCATAGTTCCAAAGGTTGCAGCGTCGCTACTCCTCTAACAAGTAAAAACCGCAAGAATCGGGTTTCCCACGCCCATCAAGCGCCTGATCTTTGCCCTATGGAATCATTTAAATTTACCGGACTCAGTCCTTCCCCTTTCCAGGAATTATTCCTGATGGATGATCAAACGCTAAAGTCGATGAACATCCGCCGCGTTATTGCCAAACACAAACCCGGGTATCCTTGCCGGGTCAGCCTCGTCGATGCCGATGTTGGCGAAGAACTTCTGCTGCTTCCTTTCGTCCACCACCCCGTCAATTCCCCTTACAAAAGTGAAGGGCCGATCTACATTCGTCGGGAAGCAAAAACCTACCAACCAGCCGATAACGAAATTCCAGAAATCCTCCTGCACAGAAGCCTATCTTTCCGAGCCTATGATGCTAAAGGAATGATGCGTACGGCAGCTACCGCCGCCGGAAGCAAAACGGCGGATATCATCCGGGAGATGTTTACCGACCCGGCCATCGCCTACCTCCACATCCATAACTCCGGACCAGGTTGCTACAATTGCCAGGTTGTCCGAGCCTAAGAACTACTATTATGTCTGCGACCAATTCTCATAACTACCACCGCATCGCGAGTGCCATCAAATACCTGAACGCCAACTTCAGGGCACAGCCTTCGTTGGACGAGATTGCGGCACACGTCCACCTCAGCCCGTTTCACTTTCAACGCTTATTCAAAGAATGGGCGGGGGTGAGCCCAAAGAAATTCCTGCAATTCTTAAGTATTGAATACGCCAAGGACCTGCTGCGCGGTGGCAGTCCTCCCTTAAGCGAGGCCGCTTACCATACTGGCTTGTCCGGGACAGGCCGCCTGCATGATCTATTCATCAACATCGAAGCGATGACGCCCGCCGAGTACCGAAACGGTGGAGCGGGGCTGCGCATTGAGTACAGTCTGCATCACTCCGCCTTTGGTCAATTGTTCATTGCTGCTACTGGTAAAGGAATCTGTCAATTGGTATTTGCGGAAGATGAGGTAATAGCCCTAGCTGACCTCCGCCTGCTTTTCCCCAACGCACTTTGCACCCGCGCCCCCGCCCAAAAACATGCCGCCATTGCCAATATTTTTGACCCTGAAATTGCTACTCCCTCCGCCATGCGCCTGCACCTGAAAGGCACCCCTTTTCAACTCAAAGTTTGGCAGGCACTATTACGTATCCCCTCCGGAAACCTATCAACCTACGGTCAGCTGGCCAAAGACATTGAACAGCCTGGCGCTTCCCGGGCAGTCGGCACCGCCATCGGCAAAAACCCAGTGGCTTTCCTGATTCCCTGCCACCGCGTCATTCGTGCCAGCGGAGTAACTGGAGGCTACCGCTGGGGGCCGGTACGCAAACAGGCAATTATTGGCTGGGAGGGAGCGCAAGAGAGGCAGTAGTAATTCTTAATGCCTAAATGTATATAGTGGTTCTCAATATTTTCCCGACTAAAGTCGGTGCTGTGGGACAAAGCTCTTGCGAGCTGCGCTGGTGTTCTTTGCCCTTAATGGTTACTCCAACGCCCCCACCCTTAGTGTAGCTCTTAGTGCCTATGTGCCTTAGTGGTTACCCCCCATTAATGGATACTCCAACGTCCCCATCCTTAGTGTAGCTCTTAGTGTCTAAGTGCCTTAGTGGTTATTCCAACGCCTCTACCCAAAATAAGTCCGAGGACTACACCCAAACCGCTCCTTAAACTTCCTGGTGAAGTAAGAAGCACTCTCAATACCAATGGCATATCTGACTTCTGCTACCGTAGTATGCTGCCCCGTCTCCAACAAGTGGCGTGCGTGTTGTAAGCGCACTTCAAGGACAAATTGTACTGGTGTCAGCCCCGTCAGCCGGCCAAAGACCCGGCTAAGTTGTCGTTGACTATAGCCCAATTCTTTGGCCAGCGCTTCCACCGTAAAGGTCAGGTCATCCAGTCTTTCTCGCACCAGGTTTTCTGCCCTGTCCAATAATTGCTGTTCGTTACCCAGTTCCTTTTCTTGCGTCAGGGCGTGTTCTTCGCGGCGGTTTTTGTTCTTCAGTAAACTATTCATTCGGGCCTTCAACTCTGCCAGCTGAAAAGGCTTAGTGACGTAATCATCAATCCCCAACTGAAAGCCACGCAGTTTGTCCGCTTCCATCGAACGCGCCGTTAGGAAGATGAAAGGCGTACCGGCCCATTCCGATACTTCATTGATTTTTTGCCGGAGGGCGAAACCATCCATGACGGGCATCATTACGTCGGAAAGGATGAGGTCGAACGGTTGCCCAGCCATTAACTCCAGGGCCTTAGCGCCGTTTTCGGCCACTACACTGTCGTATTCCTGTACGAGGCTTTGGCGAAGGTAGAGGCTCATATCCGGGTGATCTTCCACGATGAGGAGGCGAGGGCGATCTCCGGTAAGCGAAAGCGGGGTTACGGTAGCAGCACTTGTTTCCTCCTTTTCGGGCGTTACGTCTTCAGGAATAATGGTTGCCTGGCTAGTGATAACTGGCAACATCAATTCGAACCGACTTCCCTCTCCTAATTTACTGGTAGCAGTAAGGTCTCCGTCTAGCAACAGCGCCAACCGGCGCGACAAGGCCAGGCCGATTCCCGTTCCGCCAGTGGCCGGCAGGTGAGCACTCTGGTAAAAGCGTTCGAAAATCCGGGACAACTCTGCTGAAGGAATACCTGGTCCATTGTCTGTCACCTGCAGCGTTAGTTTCCCTTCATTGCAGGTTCCAGACAGGGTTACCTTACCTCCAGCCGGGGTAAACTTCAGGGCGTTACTCAGCAAGTTATTGAGCATTTTTTCCAGCTTGGGAAAGTCAGTTTCTACGGTCGCTACGGCAGTGGGAGAAAAACTATAATCCCAGTCCAGGTTTTTGCTTTCGGCAGCCGACAGGAAAGAGAAAAATACTCGCCGGAGCCAGGGTTCGAAGTTTTGGGTACTCGTCTCGGGGCTGATGTTGCCCGTTTCTAACTTCTCCAGGTCTAGCATCTCATTTATTAGGCCTAATAGTTGGTGGCTGTTGCGGTGCGCCAGCTCCAGGTTCGGTTTAAGGTTCGTCTGTTTCAGTTTACCCAAGGCTTCTTCCAGCGGGCTGGTGATGAGGGTAAGCGGTGTACGCAGTTCGTGGGAAACGTTGGTGAAGAACTGGGTCTTCATGGTGTCTAATTCTCGCAGACGGGCGGTTTCCTTAGCTTCTGCCTCTAAGGCCAAATCAACTGCAGTTTTTCGACGGCGCTGACGGTAGAAAAAATATTGAAAGATGCCAGCTAGTAGGGCAAGAACACCCAGGCCACCTGCTAATAAGCGGACTTTTGCAGTCTCCTGGCGATTAATCTCTAGCTCCTGGTTTGCTATCAGTGCCTCTTTTTCGGCCGTTGCAAAACGGACGTTGCTTTCTGCCAAGGCTTCGGCATTGGTTTTGTTATTGATCGAGTCTTTAAGAGCGAAAGAAGTGCGCAACATATCGTATGCTCTTTGGTAGCTCCCCACATCAGCGTAATAGTCCGCTAGCGTCTCGTCCACTTGCATTTGGTTCCAAAAATCACCCTGACGTGCAAAATACGCCTGAACAATTTCCATATTTCGGACCCCTTCCTGTCGCTTCCCAAGTTGCCAATTACATTCGCTGAGCGACGCGACCGCGCTGTAATAATAGCTGCTATCCGGATAGTCCTTGGCATCTCGTACGGCATTTAGCAACCAGGGAAGGGCAGCTTTATGGTCGCTCCGCCCCATCAGGTTATTACCAATGTCTGTAGCCACACTTGACAAATAGATTGGTGGTGCTCCTTCCTTCTGATAAATATTGTGTGCTTGAAGTAAAAAATCAAATCCCGAAAGTTCATCCTGTGCGACTACGCCGAGGTTATTATATAACTGCGCCTTGGTCACTTCATCTCCTTCTTCCAATAATGGTATGCTTAACCGGTAGTACTTCTCGGCATTTACAGGGTCATCCTGGTAGCGGTATACGGAGGCAATATTGGAAATACAAGAATATTCTGACTCCCGATCCTCAATAGAATGAGCTGTTTCAGCAGCTTGTGTGAAAAGTTGAATAGCCTTATCCATTTCGTTGGTCTTGTAATAGAGGCCTCCGAGCATAATCTCTGCCGAAAGAACCTTTCGTGGAATTTCCAATTCTTCTCGGCTGACCTGAATAGCTTGCCGAGTATGCGTCTCGGCCTCGTCAAGTCGCCGACCGCTGATAACGCAAAGTCGTGCGTATAAAAAATGACTGTTATACCGTTCCTCAGCTGTTCCTTCAGCATCCGCCAGCTCATTAGCTTCCGCAGCGTATAGGAAGCCCTGTTCTGGATCCACCGAAATTGACTGACGCACGAGTTCATTCAGGGTCAGGAGGCGTTCGGAACGATCCTGTTGTCCTGCCAAAACTTGCTCAAGGCTATCTATCTGGGCAAGGGAACGAAAAGGAAGAAAGGAGAGAAAGGAGAGGAGAAAAAATGTTGAATACGGATATTTCATGAGTATAAGCAACTGATAATCAATGGGTGTCTAAAATGAGCAAGCTTATGTCCAAAACGGACACGGCATCCTGCGGCCGCGCCTCCACCTTTGCATTGTTCGTTGGTTTACGCTATGCCGTACTAAGTGCCACTAAGAGGTGATGAACACCCCTAAGATAAGGGCTTACCTGCATTTATGCGTTGCACCACGCACTAGTTACAGTTTTCACCATTTCAAAATCCATAACCATGCGTAAGTTAACCTTACTCCTGGCCGGGCTCCTCCTTGCCCTTTCGCAAGGACTGACCGCTCAGGTATCCATCAACACCACCGGAATTCCAGCTCAAAACAGTGCCATGCTCGATATAGAGAGTACGGTAAAAGGCTTGCTCATTCCCCGAATGACCACTGACCAGCGTAATGCCATCAACTTCCCCGCCACTGGCCTGCTGGTGTACAATCATGAAACCCAGTCTTTTCAATACTGGAATGACACCGCCTGGGTCGACATTGGCTCCGGTGGCAGCGGATCCCTCACCTGCATCGAAGATGGAGACGGCGACACCCGAGTCTGCGTCGATACTTCAGGCACCGACCCCGACATCGTCTACTTCGAGATCGACGGCAGGCCTCGTTGGGTCATGAAGAACCAAACCTTGGAAGCACACGCTAACGGTATTTTCATCGGGAAGGGTGCCGGCATCAACGACGTAAGCGGCGCTACACTGGCCAACATTGCCATCGGTGACAGTTCTCTCACGGCACACCTTTCCGGTGACTTTAATACCATGGTAGGCATCAACACCATGATTCGTAGCACCATTGGTGCAGAGAACACTGGTGTAGGTGCCAATGCCCTGTTCTTTAACGACGGGGATCGGAATACCGCGCTGGGCAACTCCTCCCTACCCCTCAATGACACGGGTGCAGACAATATCGCCATCGGGCATACCGCAGCCTACACCAATTCTATCGGGAACAAGAATATAGCTATTGGTAACCAGGCCCTTTTCCTCAACGACACGGTCTCCGGCCTTGTAGCCATAGGCACTAATGCCCTGTATCATACCGGCACCGATACTTTCCAGATCTACCATGGCCAGCAAAATACTGCCGTTGGTACCAACTCGATGGAAAACACTACTCTAGGTGCCTTCAACGCCGCACTCGGATACCATACGCTCCGAAATAACACCAGTGGGCACAGCAACGTAGCTGTAGGCAACAAGGCAATGATTGCCAATACGACAGGTTTTTCTAATACTGCCGTTGGGATTAATGCTATGGCAAATAACCAGTTGGGCAACCATAATACGGCAGTGGGGGAAGGCGCGCTACAAAGCAGTAATGGTAGCGGCAATGTTGCCCTTGGCGACGACGCCGCCCTCCATCTGTTGGGCAGTTTCAATACCGTCGTTGGTCATGCAGCGCTTTTCAGAAGTCCGGAAAATTCCCGAATCGTAGCCATTGGAGATTCCGCCTTGTACAGTAACAGGATAGAAATAGAAACCGTGGAACAGGGAACCAATAACACGGCCGTTGGATCAAAGGCCCTCCGCTTTAATATACAGGGCTATGACCTCACCTCATTAGGCTTTGAAGCTGGCATTCAGACCAATGGTATTGGGCACACGTTTTTGGGGACTCGGGCCGGACACACCTCCAGTTTCGGAGAAGGCTCTACCTATGTGGGCGCGGACGCAGGTGCATTGGACCAAAACGGCGTAGCCAACACCTTTCTTGGTTATCGGTCGGGGCTGGCGCTCGGCGACCCAGATGGCAGCAATGTCGTCATTGGAGCTTTCGCCGCAGAGCAAGCTGAAATTGGTGCACAAAACGTAATCATCGGCAACCTTGCCGGGCAGTTTAGCGGCAGCTACTCCAACGTATTCGTGGGGTTCAACTCAGGGGCGCTTAACGCTGGCGAAGGCTACAATACTTTCCTAGGCAATAATGCAGGTGCCGAAAACCGGGAAGGCGGATCAAACGTATTCGTCGGCGCTTTCGCCGGAGCAGCGGATGATGGCCCCCAAGGCGGAAGTTTCAACGTTTTCGTCGGAGACGGAGCAGGACGGAAGTCTTCCGGTAGTGGCAGTGTGTTCCTTGGCTTCCAGGCCGGATTCAACGAAAGCACCGACAACCGCCTGTACATTGAAAATTCTGATGCAGCGGATCCGCTGATATACGGAGAGTTCGACAACAACAAAGTGGAAGTAAACGGCAGTCTGGAAGTAAACACCACAACCGGAGGTTTTATCACGCCAAGATTGACCGCTGCTCAGGCGGCACTGATAACGGCAGAAAATGGCCTCATTATTTATCTCACCAATACCGACGCCACCTTCCCACAGCGCGGTTTTTGGGGCTTTGAAGAGGGATTTTGGGTAAAACTGTAGCCCAATTCGGGGAAGAAGTTGCAGGGTTGCAGTTGTTGCAGGTCGCAATAATTGCAGCGCTCAAATACTTCTTCCCTCTTTGCAACGTGAGCGCAAGCGAGCCTGCCCCCTTACCCTAACCACCATCCTCTGCAACTTGCACACCTGCAACGTGCAACCTTAACAAAACATCATGAAATTTCAATATATCCTCACCTGGTTGGGGCTGCTACTCTGCGCCCCGACCATACTAAAAGCACAAGATTTCCTACGGGTAGAAGCCGGCGTAAAGATGAATCTCGGCTCCTCCCAGCTTGTCCTGCACGAAACCTCAGTAGCTTTCTTCGACTCGGTGGCTGCCACCAATGCAAGAATCGTTTTTACCGGAGATCAAGACCTGGTCTTCTTCTCTAATAACACTCCCATTGCTCAGTTGGAACTACAGCTTGATCCGTTTCACGAAGTCGCCCTGGCCAGTGACATGCAAATCACCGAGAGTTTAACCTTTTCAGCCCTTACCAACCGGCTCATCTTACAAACCAATGATCTTCTTTTGGGCGACGTTGCGCAGGTGCAGGGAGCCGGACCAAATAATTACATCGTCACCAACGAGACCGGTTACGTCTTTAAAGACAATCTTGGTCCCATGCCCTTTCTCTTTCCAGTGGCCGACGATACGGTCGACTACACGCCCATCCTGGTAGCAGAGAACCAGACCCCCGGTCGATACGGGGTGCGTGCCCAAACGAACGTATTGACTAATGGCGATGCCGGAGCCCCGCTAACCACCGGTGTAGCGGATGTCTCCTGGGAAATCGTTGGCGGCACCCCCGGAGAGCGGAACCTAATGCTCAATGCCCAGTGGGAAGGGACCGACGAGCTGGCTTTCTTTGACCGCAACCGCTGTGGCTTAGCCCACTACGGCCCAACCTCAACGACTTGGGACCTGATGGCAACGGATGTATTTCCGGCAAGCGGCGCGGACCCCTACACCAGAGAACGGAACAACGTCACGGAAATCGGATACTTCGCCGTTGGCGGAGAAGCCCTGGCCTCCGATGGGCAAGCAGAAGTTGATGTTTTCCTTGGTGGTGGTTACCAGGGAGGTGGGCTGATGACCGATGCATTACGGGAAAACGGGCTACTGCCTACTCAGGAACCATTTACCGGCCTCGGCTTCACCCAAAAAGGCTTTGGCGGTGGAGAAACCGTTGCGCCCGGTGTATTTACGCCTACCGGCCCTGATGCCATTGTCGACTGGGTGTTGGTGGAAGTTCGGGAAGCCGATGACTTCAACAACATCATCGCTACCAGATCAGGATTGCTACAACGGGACGGCGACATCGTTGATACCGACGGGGTAAGCCCACTAAGGCTGGCTGGCCTCCCCCCCACCAGTTACTACATGTCCATTCAGCATCGCAATCACCTTGGAGTAATGACGGCTACCCCGCTCGACTTCTCCACCGGTAACGTAGAATTCAGCTTCCTCGTTGACCCCGATCAGGCCTTCGGTAGTAGCAATGGGGTCGCCGATCTGGGCGATGGCTTTTATGGCCTCATCAGCGGCGACTTTGACCGCAACGGCCAGGTCCAGAACACGGATGCCTCCGGCCTCACCCAAACCCTGGGTAACCCCGGTTACCAGCAGGGAGACCTGGACCTCAACGGCCAGGTGCAGAACATTGATTTACAATTGAAGCTCAGCCCTAATCTGGGTCGGGGACGGCAGTTCTAGCACTCCCGCTTCGCGGGAGTCGGGTTGTCCAGGTTGTCAACGGTAACCAGACACAACCGGACAACCCAATTCGCGTGATCCTGCGGATCAACACTGCACCCCACGCTACCCAAAACGGCCCTCCGTGCCTACTGTGGCGCCCCGACAACTCGACTACAAATCGTGTTCATCGGACCATCCTTTTTCAATCCAAAATCCATTCAAAATGAAATTTTTATTCCTTTTACTCTTGCTGCTTAGCCTGATATTCGGCGACAAATTAGCGGCCCAAGACGTTAGCTTTCAATTGGAAAACCCACAAATAAGTAATGGTGGCCAAACCTATGAGGTAGACGTCATGGTGGCTAGTTCAGGCAACTTTACGTTGGGCTCTGGCCAGCTCTACTTTAATTACAGCACCATGGCTCTCGGGGAGAACATCTCGGCCAACACGAAGATTAATGTCCTTCGTCCTAGTGGAAGCATCCTCAGCACCAAGATTGGCCCCTTTGATTTTTACAAGGATTTCATCATCAACGACAATACCACTTCGAGGGTGTCCTTTGCCTGGCAGCATGGTTTTTCGGCTGGGTGCTTAGCAGACAACGTAAGCTCAACCCCCAGCCTGCTCTTTAGGATCAACGTTGAAATACTGCCTGGTTCAGTAGGAATGCCACCAGACATCTGCTTCGAAAGCAGTGAATTATTCACCGATCAAATCTTCACGGCCTGTGGCCCTGGTAGCTGCGACAATGCCAACTGCCAAGCCAATCCAGGCACTCAGCTGGTAAATGATTCCTACGTTTGTTTGAGTGGTGGTCTACCAGTGGAATTGGTCAACTTCCGTGCCGTAGCACGGGGCAAAGAAGCCATCTTGAACTGGCAAACCAATCAGGAAGTAAACAGTAGTCATTTCGCCATAGAGCGGAGTACCGATGGGCGTAACTGGCAGGAAGTCGGATCGCAAGATGCCGCTGGTGAAAGTAATGTGCCACGTAGTTATACTTTCATTGATGACGATTTCCACCTGATTTCCGCAACCGAAAACGACGCCTATTACCGCCTTCGCCTAGTTGATCAGGATAGATCTTTCAGCTTTTCCAACATTGAAGTGCTGGGTACTAGCCAAGGGATCAACAATGTTCGGATTTACCCCAACCCTGCCAGTGATCGGGCCTATCTGGTCTTAGATCAACCGCTATCATCCGCCACAATCGTCATGATGTATGACGTTGCCGGAAAGGTCGTTTACCGCAAAGATTGGGCCGCCGATGCGCCTCGTCAATTACCCCTGAATTTTGGCACGGCGAATTTCTCACCGGGTGTTTATGTGGTGCGGATGACGCAAGAGAACGGAAAAGAGACTTTTGCTGAGCGGTTGGTGATTACTGAGTAGGTATTCAGGTGATTAGATAAAAAACTAACAGCTTATCGCGGAGCGACTACCCTTTGCGATTACCGTTTTTTTGATTGCCTTCGGCAATCAGTGAGCAGCAATCTTCACGTTGCCCCGCACTTTGTACGGGGCAACCGTAAAGGGTAATCGCTACGCGATATGCGCAAAATTTAAAATAAGACTAGACAAGGGCTAATCATTCTTTATTAGCTCTTTTAAAGACTAGACAGGTTAGAAGTGAGCATTAAAACACCTTGCCAATATCCCCCAATTTGCACCTGCGGCCGCGCCCAAAAAAGGAAAGAAAGGGAAAAGGAAGCCTAGACCTCCTCCCCCCCTTTTGCCCTTTTATTACTTTAATCCTTTCATGGCCAACTCAATCGCCCGGTCCAACTGCGGATCCCGGCCATTCTCCCGGTCGGCAGCAGTATTGTCAATTCGGATATCGGGCGTGACGCCGGTCTTCTCCAGGTTGTCCCCATCGAGGGTGTAGCACCCCCAGCTGGGGAGGCGGTAAAAGGAGCCATCGACCAGGCCTTTGCCAGAAGTAAAGATGATCCAGCGGTAAGTGGGGGTACCGACAATGGTACCCAGGCCAAGTTCCTTGAAGCCTGCAGCCGTCATTTCGGCATCACTCAAACTCTTCTGGTTAATGAGCAAGATGATTGGCTTGGTTCTTGGCGTAAAATTAGGCTGGCGCCCGCGCTTACCATCCCGGAATTGCCAGTTGAGGTAGTGCCGTTGGCTAAGGAACTGCAACACCGCATCGTGGACATTACCACCGGTATTCCAACGCAAGTCAAGAATGACTGCATCACGTTGATAGCCTTCGGAGACCATCTCGTTCATGAAGTTATTGAGCTCTCCACCGCCCATGTTTTTCATGTGCACGTAGGCGACTTTCTTCGCGGATTGCTCATCTACCCGTTGTTGGCAAGCATCCACCCAGCTGTCGTAGCGGTTGGTACGTTCGCTGAAGTAGTTCCGTGGGTGCAACCATACGTCGTGTTCTTTGCCCGCCCGGTCAATGGTTAATTTAATGGCACCATCAATGCTCGGTCGGGTGAGGTAAGCTTCCCGGTTTTTTCCGGCATTCACCTTTTCTCCATCAAAGGCAACAATCCGATCACCGGATTTCAGGTCGGTACCTTTACGATCAGCGGGGCCGTCGGCCAATACGCCTTCAATCTTGTAAGGATCATCATTCGAGAAAGAAAGACCTAGAGAAAGGGTCTGTGAACGTTGCTTAGTCCGTTCCTCTTTACCACTGGAACGAAATCCGGAATGCGAGGTATTCAACTCTCCCAACAGGTCGTTGGTGATTCGGCGAAGATCCGCCCGATTCGTAACGTAGGGCAGGAAGGCGGCGTACCGGTCACGCATAGCAGCCCAGTCCACTCCGTGGAAGTCTCCATTGTAGAAATTCTCTTCCATATTCGCCCATGTTTCGTAGTACATCTGCGTAAACTCTGGCTGCATGGCCCGGCGGAAAGTATGCTTCACCTCAATGGGGGAGTACTTATTTTGCCCCAGGTTGATCGTCTGAACTTTACCAGCACCAACGAGGTAATATTTCCCCTTTACTTCCACCAGGTCGGTCGCATTCCCTACGCCACGGCCTTTGATTTGCTCGGTTTTCGGATTCTCGAAAGGTTCGTACACCGTTTTGTAAAACCCACCGGTTCCTTCGTGGTTTGAACCGTAGAGCACAATTGTCTGGTCTCCTTTTGCGACCACAAAAGCACCGCTCTGCCGGCCAAAAGAAGGACCTAC
>JBGCFZ010000119.1:0-6671 GCA_045110355.1 Lewinella sp.
GAAGCTGCTATTTCTCCTGCAGCGTTTCCCGATCTGTTTACTGCGGCGGACTTCCGGGCCATGGCAGAAGAAGTTCGGGCACAAACCGGCGGTATCCCCGTCGGCTTTAAAATCGCCGCCAGCCACATTGAGGCCGACATCGACTTCGCTCTTGAAGTCGGGGTAGATTACATCATACTTGATGGCCGTGGTGGAGGCACTGGCTCAGCCCCGACCATCCTCCGCGATCACATCAACGTCCCCACCATTCCCGCGCTTGCGCGTGCGCGCCGGCACCTCGACAAGGTGGGCGCAACCGACGTTACCCTGATCATCACCGGTGGACTGCGCGTTCCCGAAGACTTCGCTAAGGCGATGATGTTGGGGGCCGACGGTGTCGCCATCTCCAACTCCGCCCTCCAGGCCATTGGCTGTCTGGGAATGCGGGCTTGTGGTTCGAACAACTGTCCGGTAGGCATCGCGACGCAAAAGGAGAGCCTGCGCAGCAGGCTCCTCATTGATGAATCCGCTGGCCAGCTGGCCAACTTCTTCAACGCCTCCCGGGATTTGATGAAGGTAGTCTCCCGTGCATGTGGGTACGATGATTTCGCTAAGTTCCAACACAGCGACCTCTCGACCATCGATTATGAAATGCACCGGCTAACAGGTATCAACTACGCTGGAATCGCCTAATTAGTTATCAAGCAAATAATATGGAAACACTGGTCATCGTCCTGGTTAATTTACTGCTCTTATACACTGTTATAGGGATCATCTTCGCCTGCATCTTTTTGTGGAAAGGCGCCGTTAAGGTGGATGAAAGTGTCGCAGGCAGCAGCATTTGGTTCAAGCTGTTGCTGTTTCCCGGAAGCTGTGCTTTCTGGCCATTATTACTCGCCAAGTGGCGTAAAACTTCCTAGCGTTATGAATGTCAATCTGCGTCAACGCCATCTCACCATGTGGCTAATCCTGACTTTTCTCGTGGTGCTTCTTTTGGTCCTTGCTCAATTTTACTAAACTATGGGAGTTAATTACCTGCCCGTCCTCTGGAATAAGCAGAAGAAACGGTACGACAAGTTATTACTACTTGGCATTGCCCTGCTGGCTTTTTCACTGATTGGTCTTCAATTTTTGCTTGATGGCAACATCACGCCGGAAACGCTGATTATTCGCACATCTGCCATCGTTGCAGTTGTACTCCTGCATTTCATCCTGATGCTGGGACCGCTCTGCAGACTTAACAGCGCCTACCTCCCTTTGCTGTACAATCGTCGGCACCTGGGGGTCACCATGTTTGTCTTCGCCCTTATTCATGGCGGATTCAGCATCGTTCAGTTTCATGCTTTGGGCGACCTCAATCCGATAGCCAGCGTATTCCTATCTAATACGAAGTACCTCGCCGTAAGTCAATTCCCGTTTCAGGTGCTGGGCTTTTTTGCGCTCATTATTCTCTTCCTGATGGCGGCAACTAGCCATGACTTCTGGCTCAAGAACCTCGGCCCACGTATTTGGAAAGGACTGCACATGCTGGTCTATGTTGCCTATGTCTTGATTGTTCTCCATGTGGCTCTTGGTGCGCTTCAGTCAAATGGAAATCCGGTGTTCTGGGGGATGCTGATTCTGGGTTTTGGCGGCATTGCTGGCCTACACCTCGCTGCGGGTTTTCGAGAACGAAAATGGTTGAAAGATCAGGAAGGTCGCCTCAAAGAGGAGGGCTTCTATCAGGTTTGTCCCGTAGATGAAATTCCGGATGATTGTGCGAAAGGCGTATTCATAGATGGGCAGAACATTGCCATTTTTAAGTACGACAATAAAGTCTCGGCGGTTAATAATGTCTGCCGTCACCAGATGGGCCCACTGTCTGAAGGAAAGATTGTTGACGGGTGCATCACCTGCCCCTGGCATGGCTACCAATACCTACCGGAGAACGGGCAAGCACCCCCACCCTTTACCGAGAAACTGGAAACCTATAACGTCAAAATACTGGAAGGAGCAGTTTGGGTCAACCCCGCCCCACATCCTGAAGGCACCTTCCTTGAACCGGCAATTCTGAAAGCATGAGCAAACCTAACTATTACATCGGCTGGCTAGAGGAATTACCCGAGCGCAACAGCAAAGCGATCCGCCGACTACTCATCCCGGTCTTCGTAATCCTTCCATTGATTGCTCTGGCAGTGGTCTACTTCTCTGAACCATTCAACGATCATCAATTTGATTTCGGTAATGTCCAGAGTTTTACAGGCACCTATCATGAAATGCCATTCCCTGTGCTGATCCTTGATGAAGGACAGGCTACGGATTTGCCTGATGACCACCTACTGTTGGTGGGGTATGGTAAAAACGGCGCAACGGGTTTTCTGCAGCAAGCGGCAGAAGAAAAAGGAGCACTTGATGGAAAGCACATCCGGCTTGCTGGTACCTTGATCTACGGAGACGGCCGTGCTTTGCTGGAACTGACCGATCAGGAAAAATCGGTGCTGGAGGTATTGCCTGCTCCTTCGTCCTCTTCCTCTGCACCTGCGACCGCGCCCAAAAAAACTGAACTGAAAGGAGAAATCCTGGACCCTAAATGTTGGTTTGGCGTGATGAAACCAGCTGAAGGGAAGGTTCACAAGAGCTGTGCGATCCGCTGCATCAGCGGAGGAATTCCTCCTGTGCTAAGGGTGCATACCGGGGAGGGAAATGAATATTACGTTCTTAAGGGGGCTGCCGGAGAGGACGTCAATGAGCAAGTCCTGGAGTTTGTCGGAGAACCCGTCATCGTCCGGGGCGAAATTTACTCACAGAATGGCTGGATGGTTATGCAAACTGACCCGGTAACAATTGCTTACGAAACGAAGTAATACCGGCATTACAGCCAGCGATAAATCTTCTGTACCAGGCTTTTTACCTTGTTCGTATAAGGTGGATAGGCCAAGCTCAAACCCAGGAACTTCCGCTCCATCACCGGGCGTTCGTTCGAAAATTCGATGAAGCCGTGATGGCCGAAAGATTTGCCAATGCCCGAGTTATTTACTCCGCCAAAAGGTACGCTGGGGCTGCCACCACCCAGCAGGTATTCATTGATGAGTGCACCACCAGAACTGGTTTTTGCCAATATTTTTTTGATGTTCTTACGGTTGTTGGACTGGATGTAAAAAGCCAGCGCTTTGGGCCGACGATTGATGATTGCGATGGCTTCGTCCAGCGTTTTGTAGGTCATCACGGGCCAGACCGGGCCGAAAATTTCTTCCTGCATTACCTCCATCTCCTCGGATACATTGGTGAGTATGGTGGGCGCAATGAAGCGGTCATTAGCGTCCGTTTGGCCGCCATGAGCAACGGTAGCGCCTCGTTTTACGGCGTCATCAAGCAAGCCTTTGATTCGATCAAAATGGCGGTCGTTGATGATGCGGGCAAAGTCCGGAGAGGCTTGAGCATTCTCGCCATAAAACCGTGTGATACCTGATTTGAGTACGGCCAAGTAATCATCGACAATGCTTTCGTGAACCAGGAGATAATCCGGCGCAATACAGGTCTGTCCGGCGTTGAAAAACTTACCCCAGATAGAGTTGTTGGCCGACTTTTTGAGGTTGATGTCCTTATCGATAATCGCCGGAGATTTACCGCCCAACTCCAGTGTTACGCTGGTCAGGTTTCTCGCGGCAGCGGCCATTACTTTTTTGCCGATGGCGGGGCTACCGGTGAAGAAAATGTGGTCGAACGGGAGCGTTGTCAGGTAGGCAGAAGTATCTCCTTCGCCCGTAACGACCTTTACCTCCCGCTCATCGAAAAGATCGCTGAGCATCTTGTCGATAAAGGCAGTTGTCGCGGGTGAAAACTCGGAGGGTTTAACTACGGCCGTGCATCCGGCACCGATGGCGTAAACGAGTGGAACCAGCGCGAGGTTAAAGGGATAATTCCAGGGAGCGATGATGAGGGTACTACCCTTGGGCTCGTAAACAACGTAGTTGCTCATGCCCGTCAGTGCCGGAGGTGTAGCAAGCTTGGTCGGTTCCATCCAGCCTTTCAGCCGGCCGCATACGTACCGAATGTGGCTGAGCACTACCCCTAGCTCGCTTAGCAACGTTTCCACCTCATGCTTACGAAAATCCTGGTGTAGCGCATCGATCAGGGCTTGCTTGTGTACTTCCTCGTTCAGGTAGCGTTGCATTGATTTTAGCTTAGCAATTCGTTCCGGTGCTTTTTGGGCGCGGACGCGGGATGCAAAAGCCCGTTGTGAAGCAAGGAGCGCGCGAAGCGCCTCCTGCGTCGGCGCAGCAGTGGTGGTTGTAGTAGTTGACATTGTTGTTCGCGACTTTAAGCACGTGAAGATACAATAGCAATAACGTCGTGCTTCGAAATTAGTTAGCCCATTACTTACCATCAGGTGTATTCTGTCTCTATCCGAAAAAATGCTTGTTCATTTTTCGGTTGCCAGCCAGAACAATAGCTAAGAACTTTGTGGGAAATACCCACGAAAATGAATTTCCACGAGCTTCATCATCAACCACAACCATTGATCCTTGGGAACGTCTGGGATGTCCCCAGTGCGATCTCCGCTGAGGAAACAGGCTTCAAGGCATTAGGCACTTCTAGTGCGGCTATGGCCAAAATGCTTGGTTACCCGGATGGCGAGAAAATACCTTTCACGCACGTTCGCTTACTCACGAGCCGAATCCTTGCGCACGTTGCTGTACCTGTCTCCGTTGATCTTGAGGCGGGATACAGCCGGGACCCAGCGGTCATTACCCGGCACATTTGTGACCTCGCTGAATTGGGCATCGTTGGCATCAACCTGGAAGACAGCGTTGTTACTGACGGCCGAAAGTTGCAAGTGCCGGAAGCATTTGCCGACCTTGTTGCTGCCGTCAAGGCAATGATCCCTCCCTCCGTTTTTCTCAATATCCGGACGGATACTTTTTTGATGGGCCACCCCGATAAGTTGACCGAAACCATACGGCGAATTCAGCTTTACGAAGATGCTGGTGCTGATGGGGTCTTTGTTCCGGGCCTGGTTGCTCCTGAGGATATTGTTGCAGTTGTCGGTAATACCCTTCTGCCTCTCAACCTGATGTGTTTTCCTGGTCTGCCTACCTTTACTGAGCTTGCCCAGCTTGGCGTGGCCAGAATAAGCATGGGGAATTTCTTGCATGAAAACCAACAAGCGGACCTTCGTCAACACCTTTCTCAGGTCATCTCTGATCAAAGCTTTCAATCCGTATGCTGATTACCGACACTGAAACCATTAAGAAATATTACCGGGCGCTGCTGGCGCGGGACGCTGAATTTCTGGGAGTCTATTTCGTAGGGGTAAAAACTACCTCGGTTTTCTGTTTGCCAACCTGCCGGGCACGAAAGCCACTATTCAAAAACGTGGTGTTTTACTCCACCTTTGAAGAAACGGAAGCCGCAGGCTTCCGCCCCTGCAAAGTCTGTCGGCCCGGAGCTCCGTCGGATTGGACGCCGGAATACATCACACAAACCCTTAATCTTCTCGAGCCTTTCCCCGAAGAGAAAATTTCCGACGCGCTACTTCGGCAACACGGTATTTCACCTGCTTCCGTCAGGCGTTGGTTTCTGCAGCGACACGGAATGACCTTTCACGCTTTTCAGCGGACGCAACGTATGCTCATGGCAAAGGAAGCTATCCGTCAAGGCAAACAGGTAACTGAGGTGGCCTTCAACAGCGGGTATGAATCCCTCAGTGGTTTTGGGACTGCCTTTAAGAATGTTATAGGGGAATCGCCGGAAGAAAGTAAACGATAGTATTTGTAAATTCCGATACAAGCGTTCAACCCAACAATAAAAACATAGCCGGCCGTTTCTGCAGTTCCGCCCCCACCGATTTTTTCCAGTCTTTCACCCGACCGGTGAAGATAAACTCACTTTCCAAGGTCAAATCACAAGCAACGGAAAACAGGGTGTCGGGGTGCAGGCTGTCGAGCGCAACTTCGACGGTGGCCTGGTTGCGATAAGGGGCTTCTATCCAGAGCTGGGTGGTTTTTGTTTTGCGGCTGGCGGCTTCGATTCTTCGGAGGTCTTTGGCCAACTGTGGCCGCTTTGGGCTCAGGTAACCGTGGAAGAGAAACGACTGTCCGTTGAGGCCTGCCGCCATCACACTCATCAAGATGGCCGAGGGGCCAACGAGTGGAATGACCCGAACGCCAAGACGATGGGCTCGCAGTACCAACTTTGCCCCCGGATCAGCGACCCCCGGCGCTCCCGCATCGCTCAACAATCCCACATGGCACCCGCGCGCCGTCGCCTCCAACATCTCGGGAATATCCTGTGCTTCGGTCCGTTTATTCAACTCGTAATATTCGCACTCCTGCAGCGGGACGCCTACTTCTTTTAAGAACTTCCGCGCCACTTTTCCAGTCTCCACCACAAAGTGACGAATGGGCAAAATAATATCAAGCGTAGCCTGCGGAATCGTGTGTAGGGCATTTTCGCCAAGGGGGGAAGGGATGAGATATAGGTGGCCTTTCATGACGTAAAGGTAGCGTGGGATAGATTGATAGAATTATAGTGCTGCCGCATTTTTGCTTACTAAGTTAGTTTAGGTCACACACGAGCGGAGCGAGCATTGGCTTGCGGCAGCCTATAACTCTATCACATCTATCAATCTACTTTTTGCGAATTTTCGCTAAAAAATCCCGACTTTACGCTTCTTCAAAAAATAGTGTATGTCCATCTCTCAACAATTCGAT
>JBGCFZ010000120.1:0-13790 GCA_045110355.1 Lewinella sp.
ATTATGGATTATTCCTTGGGCCAAACGATAGAAGCGCGCATATTCGTTGATAATAAACGGGTATACGTCACGCTTAATAATACCAGTGTTAGCGGGAGCCGTGGTCAATATTCTTACAACTATGCAGTACCATATAATACCGGATACTTTAAAGCTGGATGTTATACCCAGTCTTCGATTTGGAAGGAGAAAAATGGTACCGGGCAGAATGAGTCTCCCAGCGCCTATGCAGAAGTGCGTTTTAGCCGTCTGATTCTTGGTAGTGATAGTGGCGGGCCAACCTGTACGGCGTCGGTGCCGGGCGGGCGAACAGTACGTAACATCTCCAGCTCCAGTGCCCGGCTTGACTGGAACGCCGTTGCGAATATTGACCATTACAAATGTCGTTACCGGAAGGTAGGTACTTCTAGTTGGACAACTTCCGGCAGTATTCGTGGTACGAGCCAGTGGGACATCTCCGGCCTTTCGGCCAATACGCAATACCAGTGGCAGGTGCGTAGTAAGTGTACCAATTCCGCTTCTAGCTACACCAATGGTCCGAACTTTACAACTTCCGGCAGTAGCGGCGGTGGCAACCCCATTGTGACCATGCGCAAGCGTAATGCGACGGGCTACGCCATTGATGGTAACGGAGGAGGAAGTAATAACCAGAACGTCCATCTTTGGTCTTACAATCCCAACAATGTTAATCAGCAGTGGATTGAAATTCCACGGGGCAATAATTTTTATTCCTATCAGAAGGTAGGCACCAACTACTGCCTGGACGGAGGTAACGGAGGCGCTCGTAACCAAAATCTGAAGTTATGGTCTTGCAACAGCAGCAACCAGAACCAGCAATGGAAGAAAATTAGTGTCGGCGGTGGTGCCCACCGGCTGTATAAGCGTAACGCTACCGCCTATAATATTAACGGTGGTAACGGTGGAAGTAATGGACGGAACGTGAATATTTATGACAATACCACCAGCCAGAATGTCCATTGGGTTTTTACAACATTAGGGAGTTCAAACCGCGCTGCTGAAACGGATGATACTGATACAGACAACGAGGGAGCTGGAACCGAACATATTGGTTTTGCGGAAGTAGGACACTTGTCCTTCTGGCCGAATCCTTCTCAGGATGTACTCTCTGTTTTGGTACCCGCGAATGGTTCCTCCGAAGTTACCCAGGTTACGATTAGTGATTTGTTAGGCCGGCAGGTATTTCAGCGGACGGGCCTCCGGGCAGGAGATCGATTTGATATTAACCAGCAATTACCAAAAGGAACTTATCTGATGCGTTGGGTAGGGGAAGATGGGGTGCTACTTCAGACGGATAAGATAGTTCGTCAATAACCAACGTTGGCTCGGTAACGGATAGCTCCGGGACATGAACTGGTATAGTTCTTGAGATCAGTCGCAGTACATGGGCATTTTTGCCGCAGTACTGACGGCTGATCTCTTTTTATTGAGGGATGTCAGTCAGGAAATTTGATCTACGATTTTCGCTCAGAACCACTTTCTCCACCTTGCCGTTATACCAACAAAAAATACCGCCATGCAACTACTTAATGTGTCTCGCTTTATCCTCTTGCTTGCCGTCTTATTGTTGGTCCTGATGGGCTTCTTCCCTTCCCCGCTTATGATCGGACTCACGGCCGCAGCGTCTTCCGTACTTGTCCTTTGGCAATGCTATCCTGCGGGACGATGGTGGGCCGATGACAGGTGGGGAGCGGTCTCGGTATGAAGGGTATTCGCGAGAGTAGTTGGTTCGTATTGCTCCTTTGTCCTGCTCCTTGCACCTGCGGCCCCGCCCTGATAAGTCAAGTAGTCACAAAGTCAAGCAGTCACAAAGTCAAATAGTTAGGGAGTCCGAGAGTCAGGCGACCAATTACTCGAAGAATCTCCCTCAACTATCTGACTGTTTGACTACCAGACTATCTGACTCCCTGACTATATTCGCCCCCTATGGCAAAGGCAAAGAAAAAAGGGGCCAAAAAAGTGACGCCCCTCATGGCACAGTACGCTGCGGTGAAGGCCAAGCACCCGGACAGCCTGCTCCTCTTCCGCGTAGGAGATTTCTACGAAACCTTCGGCGAAGACGCCATCAAAGCCGCCCAAACCCTGGGCATCATCCAGACCAGCCGCAACAACGGCGGCTCCGACGTCGAGCTGGCCGGCTTCCCTTACCACAGCCTCGATATGTACCTGCCTCGGCTCGTCAAAGCCGGCTATCGTGTCGCCATTTGTGAACAGCTGGAAAAACCATCGAAAGAGAAGAAAATCGTTAAGCGCGGCGTTACCGAAATAGTAACTCCTGGCCTGGCCGTCGACGATAAACTGCTGGAGCACAAAACGAACAATTACCTCGCCTGCGTTTCCTACGCAGGAGGCAAACAGGACCACTACGGCCTCAGCCTTCTCGACATCAGTACCGGCGAGTTCCTGGCCGCCGAAGGTGCCGCCGACTACGTAGATAAACTCCTGCAAAGCTTCCAACCCAAAGAAGTCCTCATCAATAAGGGCCGGAGCAAAGACTTCCTCAGAACCTTCGGCGACCGGTTCTACATGACCACCCGCGACGAGTGGATCTTTACCACCGATTACACCCAGGAGAAACTCCTCCGCCAATTCAACGCTGTCAGCCTCAAGGGCTTCGGTATAGACAAAATGGAGCTGGCCCAGATCGCCGCCGGGGCCATCCTCCACTACCTCGAAACAACGGAGAATAAGAACCTCCAGCACATCACCCGGATCAACCGTTTGGCCAACGATCGTTACGTTTGGCTCGATCGGTTCACCATCCGCAACCTCGAGTTGTTGCACTCCCCGCACGACAACGGCGTGCCGCTGGTCCAGGTCATGGACCATACCGTTACGCCAATGGGCGGCCGCCTGTTACGCAAGTGGGTGGTGCTGCCGCTGCTCGAAGCTAAGGCGATTAAAAGCCGCCACACCGTCGTCCGCGCTTTCGTGGGAAACGCCGTGTTGCTGCAGGACCTCGACGAGCACCTTCGTAAAATCGGTGACCTCGAACGCCTCATCTCCAAAGTCCCGTTGGGCAAGGTGAACCCGCGGGAAATCCGCTCACTCAGCAACGCACTCTGTGCCCTCGGACCCATCAAAACGCTGCTGGCGGATACCGCTAATCCTGTACTATCCGACATTGCCGGCCGCCTCGATGCACTGCCCGACGTCTGCGCCGAGATCGACCGCCAGCTTATGGAATCACCCGCCGTAAACCTGCACAAAGGTGGCGTCATCGCCGACGGCTTTGACCCCGAACTGGATGAACTGCGGGACATCACCCGCAATGGCAAAGCAATGCTCGCCGGCATCCAGCAACGGGAGGCCGAGCGGACGGGCATCAGCAGTCTCAAGATCGGCTTCAACAACGTCTTCGGCTACTACCTCGAAGTCACTAATAAGTACAAAGACCAGGCTCCGGAGGAGTGGACGCGCAAGCAGACGCTCACCAACGCCGAACGGTACATCACCGAGGAGTTGAAGGTGCTGGAAGACAAAATCCTCAACGCCGAAGACAAGATTTTGCAGCGGGAAGAGGAACTCTATGAAGAGCTCGTCGTTTGGCTCCAACAGTACATTGCCCCGGTGCAGCACAACGCTGCCTTAATCGGCCAACTCGACTGTCTGCTGAGCTTCGCCAAGCTCGCCAACCGCAACCGCTACGTGGAACCAGTACTGGACGACAGCAAGGACATCGAGATCGTCCAGGGCCGCCACCCCGTCATCGAAAAGCAGCTGGCGGTAGGCGAGCAGTACGTGCCTAATGACGTGCGGCTGGACCCCGACGGCCAGCAGATCATCATGATCACCGGCCCGAACATGAGTGGTAAATCTGCCTTGCTCCGGCAAACGGCCCTGATCTGCCTGATGGCGCAGATGGGCAGTTTCGTGCCCGCCGAGCGGGTGCGGCTGGGCCTCATCGACCGGGTGTTTACCCGCGTCGGGGCCAGCGACAATATCAGCTCGGGCGAGTCGACCTTCATGGTGGAGATGAACGAGACGGCCTCAATTATGAACAACATCACGGACCGCTCCCTCATCCTTTTGGACGAGATCGGCCGGGGCACCTCGACCTTCGACGGCATCAGCATCGCCTGGGCCATCGCCGAGTACCTGCACAGCAACGGCAACACGCGGCCCAAGACCCTGTTTGCCACCCACTACCACGAGCTTAATGAGTTGGGCGACCGGCTGGAGCGCATCAAGAACTACAACGTCGCCATCAAGGAGCATGGCAACAAGATCATCTTCCTGCGCAAACTCGTGCCGGGCGGCTCCAACCACAGCTTCGGTATCCACGTGGCGCAGATGGCGGGCATGCCCCGGGAAATCGTGCGCCGGGCAACGGATATTCTGGCGCAGTTGGAGAGCCAGCATATACAGTCAGAGAGTCAGGGAGTCAGGGAGTCAGGGGGGCAGGGCGCGGCCGCAGGTGCCGGGGAAGGGAATAAAGAAGCAAAGGGGGAAGGACCATCGGTCAAACCTGTTGCAGCACAAAACTTCTCCCAACCCGCCCCCCAGCTCTCCATCTTCGAGACGGTTGACCCCACCGCCGGTGCCATCAAAGCCGCCCTCGAACAGGTCAACATCAATAACATGACACCGATCGAGTGCATGATGAAATTGAATGAGATGTTGGGGCTGTTGGAGGAGTAGGCCCCCGCTTCCCGACTATGAGTAGTGAAGAGCGGCAGAACCTTACTGCCTGGGTGTAACCGGAAGACTGCCGACATCAGAAAACCTATGGGCATTCTTACGAAGGGCATTCCACGTTTGCGCTGCTTCCTGAAAGTATTGGGGAAGGCCAGTTACCGTTCCGCCACTAAGCAAATTTTGCCGCAATGAATCCATGTCGTTTATAAGATTATTGAACGCTTGATGTATTTCTGTCAACTTTTTGGCCAGAGTAACTGCTTCAGTCCCTAGCAGAAGGGAATGAGCGTATAGGTTAACCGTGGCAGCATAGCGCAATTCGTCCAGTTTTAGTTCGGACAACAACTGACGGTAAATGGATATCTGTCCATCAATATCGTCCATGGCCTGCTGAGATTTTTCCGTGACCTCCACCATGGTTTCTACAGAAGAAACCACCGTTTCAACGGCATCCGGAGTGACCTCATCTTCCGCCACGGCCTTCAGTACGGTCCCTACGATCTTTAGAATGGGTACTACGTCATCAATGGCGCCTCTGGCAATTATACTGTTGTCTTCCTGGATCTTATTCAATACATCCGTGGTACGGGCTTTGATGACAGAAGTCTTTGCCAGGCCAATTATAGATTCTACCTTGGCCATTTCAGGGGCGAATGCTGTTACGGCCTGGTTGATGTTTTTCACGAACATGGACATCTCTTCACCCAGTGCTTGATCATTTTGGTTTAGTGAGTTGATGAACTTTATTAAGACGCTCAGGCCTCTGGCTATGTTTTGCCCGGCCTCCTGTTGTCCGGAATCAGATGAATACTGTTGGGCCAAGCTGATGAATGTAGCTGATAGGGCAGCATACTCCTCCGAGTAAGCGTCAATATCGGCAATTTTCTGGGTGACAACCTTCATTATTCCAAGATGAAAGCTATGCGCACTTTGGATAATTGAGTGCTGTAGCCCGCTCAAATTGGGCAGTTGGGGGATATTTATATTGGGAGTGGCTTCTATAGAATGGAGCAACGGTTGAATGGTAATAACCGATGCCATGGTTGCAAAAAAAGCGTTCTTTAAATTGGGGGAGGTTAATGCATTATTCATTAGGTAGATGTTTTTGATGATTAATTAAGCGAATTAACCAGCTGTTGTAAGTTGGTCCATTCATTTTTTGCTCCTTGCAATTCACTATCGATCCAGAGCGTCATTTGCAGGTCAATACGTTCTGCACGTAGTAGCGCATCAAAGGTGGCATTGATGGCATCCCAACTATGGGTAAGGGCCAGAGCACCGGAAAACCCTACTTTAGCGGAATTCATCAGGTAATGGATCCGGTTTCCGAGTAGCTCCAGGCTGTATTCTTCCCGTTGAGCAGTATTCAGTTTATATTGGGCATCCCTTAATTTTTGCCGATCCTTTTCGTAATCTCCGTTCAAGGATTCTACCAAACCGAAAAATGGGATAAAGCTGGTATACGAGTCATTTTTTACGGCGCTGCGGGCAGCGTCGACGGTTGATTTTAGGGTGGCAATCTTAGTCATGTTGCCACTAATCTGGTTGGAAACTTTATCGTAGTCTTCCGCAAAATTTCTGGCATCTGTTGCCATCCTTTCTACGAACCCGACGATGGTTGCTCGCTTATTCCTTGCTTTTTGCGCCGCTTGCCGGGAGATGTTCTGCAGTGCCCTTAATTCATTACGAAATGGCTCTTCCGCATTACGGTCGCCGTTCGAAATTCGCCGGCTCAGGGCCAGTAAATTATTATAGCGCCTGTCAAAGTCCTGTCCGAATAAACGAATGTCGTTCAGCATGTCCTTCATCTGAGGTCTGACGTTACGCCGCCAGTCTTCTCCGTGTCTACGTGCAGATACGACGTGCCGGTTCATATAGTCCACTTTCAGGTAGAACGACGTGTTGCGTAAGCCGCCAGGAGGTAAGCTTTTGTTGACTGGGATCATTTTCTGACGATAGCCAAAAAAAACGGCGGTGTTCCCGTAGTAGGTGGCATCTGATAAGATGTCCCACTGTCCGCCCGGTTTGACATACATGAAGAACTGAATGTCAGGTTGCCCCGAAGCGTAGGACATGGCCTGCTGTGGACTTATCCGCGTATAGCCCTGTTTAAGATCCCAAACATTGGTCCACAGGTCTCCTCCATTTTGTCGGGTAACGTAGTAAGTATTATTATCCCACATCAGCCATTTAGTGGGAGTTGGAGACAGCAACTGAGCATTGATCAGGTTGCTGGTCGTTTCATCGATTAACTTAAAGGATCCAACTGCGGCGCTGACGGCCGGGCTGATCTTTTCGTGCAGGCTGCGGGGGCCAGAGGACTGAGCGTTTGCCATCGTTGAGGAGAATAAGATTGTAAGGAATAAGCAAATGGATGCTTGGGTAACTTTCATGATGATGAGGGATAAATGGTGAAGAAAAGCCCGGTCATTAACGGTGAATGGTGGGACGATCCTTTAAACCAGGCGATGGCCAGGAGCCAACAGCTTTCCCGGAGGTGCTTACCTCGTGTTCTCTTGGAATGGTTATACGCCATACTGAAAACAGGGTAAGACAATCTCCGGGAGCTGCTGCTCCGCGAGCAAGAAATTGCTATGCGGCTACCTTATGCTTGACTTCTTTGATTTTTACCGTGCCGTTGGATTGAAGTTGTTTCGCCAGGGTCACGGTGTCCGACCATACTTTGTCAGCACCAGTTAATTCGTCCGAGATCCACAAACTCATGCTCGGATCCGTATCGATTCCATTCACGGCCGTAATCACCTCCCCGAAGTCCGCATGCAACGAATCCCAGCCCTTGGCAAGGCTCTCCAGACCAGTAATGGCATTTTCAATGGCACTACGCATGTGCGTAATGTTGCGGGCGCAGTTTTTTACCAACCCGAATACCTGCTTGTCTTCGTTCAGCATTACCATGCTGCTGGCCAGGTCTTTGGTGCTCTTCGAAAGATCTTTTTCTCCTAGTCCAACGGCAACGGCACCACCAATGGCTACTGCGGCACCACCTGCGACCAGAGCGGTACTAGCGCCCAAAGTGAGCGGTTCGGCAACTACACCGACGACGGCCACAACAATTCCTACGGCAATCATTGCCGCACCTCCGGCAATCATCTTATTGTCTTTGTCAATGGCATCGTGTAATGCGTCAATCTTATCCTCTAATGCCTGGAGTTCTCCCTGTTCACCAGTCATGGCCGCGGTTAGGAAATTATTGGCCGCCGTGAAGTTGCGCTCGTCCTCTTCAACTGCCGCGAGCAATCGCTGTAAGCTAGTAATAACGGGTTGGGTTGATGTGGAAAGATGCTTGACCTGTTCCTGAAAGAGGTTCATGGCCTGCGTCACCTTCTCCGCATTGTTTCCTACCGAAAGACTCTTGATGGCTTCCTGGAGGTGACCATAAAAGGGCTCCCATTTAGCGTCGTGAAAACCAATTATTCCTGCGAGTGTCGTACTCATTTGCGCATTAAGAGAATCAGGGCCGTCGAAAACCCGTTTGGCGTTGGCAAGCGCGATTTTTTGATAGCCTGGCCATTGTTCTACCACCTTGGAATGACTGTCTGCATCGACCCGTGCAGGAATGGCAAACAGTGGCGTTTTTTCAATGACGTTGTAATAAGTCTGAAGTAGGTAAGACGCATTTATAGTCTTTTTCATGCCTTCTTTTACGGGCGTGACGTTAATGGTTTTTTTAGTCGTAGACATATGGGAATAATTAGGTCCGGGTAATGAGGCTTGCAGCATCTTGTTTTTTGCAATAGCATTAGCCAGCTTGTTGATTGGGTAAAATCACCCTGGGAAACTAGTCCGGTCAACCAGCCGTTAGGCCGATGGAACACGCTTAGTTTCCCTTGCCTCACAAAGAAGGGGGGATAGTATAGATGGAGCCTTGTCGAATCGTTGCAATCAGTAGGATAATCGTTGTACTCCTTTTAACAGTGACTTATATATTCGTTGCAGGGTTAAATGTGTATAATGTGTAGGTGTTTAATTGTTAGGTAGTTATAAGGGTTTAGAACGATTTTTTGCGCGATCGCAGGTGCAGGGCAGGAAGTAAAAAGCAAGGGGAGGAAATAGAACTGGCGGCCCACAGGCCCGACCCGTAGCTGCACAAAACTTCTCCCAACCCGCCCCCCAGCTCTTCATCTTCGAGACCGTTGACCCCACCGCCGGTGCCATCAAAGCCGCCCTCGAACAGGTCAACATCAATAACATGACACCGATCGAGTGCATGATGAAATTGAATGAGATGTTGGGGTTGTTGGAGGAGTAGGCCATCTCCGCCTCCGAGGGAAAGCGGGCAACACTTACCTCAGGTCACGTATCAAAACAAGAAAGTTGTTATTTATATAGCGTCCCTTAGCTCCCTCATAAGTATTGAGCTTGCTGGATTGGTAACCGATTTTACGTACTTTGTCAGCCGAATTATGTGCAATTGCCAAAATTTTAGCTCAGCTCTTGTTGAGATATACGTTTCTTTACGTCTTGCGGTAGTATCGATTAGTTTGGCACTGATCATTACAGGGTGTACGAATAACCCAGTAACTACGGAGCGCGAAGCGGTAAGCGTGCTCCACAAACAATTGAAGGAACCAACCGCTTATCCCTTTGTCGGGAAGCAGTTCAATCTCGACACCATGCCTGCGGTGCAACCAAGAAAGGTAGCAGGGCCGGTACGTTTTCCACTAAATACCAACCGTGTCAAGATGCGTCCGGTCCGGGATGGTTGGGTTGCCACTTCCATAAAGATCACGCCCGGTGAGGCGGGTGTTCCTACTGCCCCCCGCGTTGTTATCCCTGGTCAAACCGTAGTTGCTATCCCTTCGGTTCCCCGGCCGATGCGTCCTCCGGGGGTGAAGCCTGAGGCGACCCATGATGTCCGCTATTGGGATATGGAGCACGGTTTGCATACCTACTTCGCCCACGCGGTACATAAAGACCGTCGCGGTTATTTCTGGATTGGCAGCCGAGACGACGGGCTGGCCCGCTTTGATGGCAATTCTCTGGTGGACTACAACAAAGTCATTTTCAAGCACGCCGGAGGGGGAGTTAACCACGTCGCAGAAACGGAAACCGGAGCGCTTTGGCTCTCGATGCTCCGGGGCATAGCCCGCCTGGAGGGTACTAACTTCCGGGTTTACGAGAACCATCCGTTGTTGGCGAAAGGCGTACGAAAAACCATTGTCGATCGGAGTGGAAAGGCATGGCTATTGATCTCCGGAGGGGGTGTTTTACGACATGAGGGCGGAGATGAGTTTACACTATTTGATGAAACCAATGGATTAGCTACGAACTTGGTGAGGAGTATTGCAGCGGACGATCTTGGAAACGTTTGGCTAATCTCAGGAAATTCCCTGGTCCGGTTCGACGGAAAGAGTTTTTACCACATCACACCGCGTGGACCCCAAGGAAAAGAATTGAACCTACAGCAGGTAGCCATCGACGAACGGGGGGAAATATGGGCCGCGCTGAGTTCCGGTCTCCTTCGTTACAACGGAAAAGAATTCGAATTATACTCTTGGAAAGGTGCGATTCCCGATCTGGGCATCATCGAACTGAAGTTCGGTCCGCACGGGGAGGCGTTGTGGATCGCAACCGTAGATGGTCTTTATTCCTTCAATGGGGAGGTGATGACGCGCTATGGAAAGGAGGAAGGGCTTAGCAATAACTTCATTTCCGGGATCTTCGTCGATGAAGGCGGGGAGATATGGGCGAGCACGTCTGGTGGAGGCCTGAACAAGGTAGCCCCCCATTCCTTCAACTATATTTTTCCCAGGGTGTCTGGCGGTGACCTTTCGATCGCCAAGACCATTGAACACGCCAACGGAAATATTTTCGTAGGGACGCGTACCCACGGTATGTTTCAATTCACGGGTGATGAAATATTGCAGTACGGGAAATACGGCCTTTCTTACGACGGCTTGGTCAATATGGCAGCAGATCCGGAGGGAAACATTTGGCAGGGCTTCAACTTTGATCACGCCCTGACTAAATGGAACGGTAAAACCTCGACCCGAATCTCGGCGGAGCATGGCCTCGCTTCCGGGTACTGTATGGACGTTATCTCCGACGGAAAGGGAAGGATATGGGGAGCCTTCGAAAATGGCCTCTCCATCATCGATGGCAATACGATCACCACCTTTGATACCTCCGTGGATGCCCGTTGGAGGATGGTCGTCGGGCTGGAACAAGGGGCAAACGACGACGTTTGGGTCGCTACCAGCAAGGGCCTTGGCCTGGTCCGCAACGATTTGGTTTACTGGTATGAAGAAGCTCCTCTCGCCAACCGCTACCATCAGGAATTTATACCAGGACAGGGAGTGTGGGTGCAAACATTGGAAGGCTTGGGACTACTTCATCAAGACAAATTTTACTTCGTTGGTTCGGAGCATGGGCTGGAGGAAAACAATATTAGAAACATCGAGTCTGACCCCTGGGGCGGACTTTGGGCGGGCACCCGCTTCGGCCTGTACCGTATTCAAGCTAAGGCGGATGGCGAATTGACGCTGCCACCCCGTATTGAGGTCTTCCATCTCGCCGACGGTCTCCGTTCGGAAAACCACACAGCTAAGGGCATAACCATCAGCAAAGACAGCATGCTTTGGGTCGCGCACGCTGGCGGCGTTGCGAACCTAGACCTTAGGTACCTGGAAGCCGATACCCTCCCCGAAAACCTTAGGGTACACCTCAACGGATTCACCATCAACGAATCTCCCTTGTTTTTTACTGCCGATACCATATTACAGCTTAATGGAGAAGGAGTTCCGAAGGGCTTTGCGTACAACGGGGTCGACCCGGCCGCTAACCTGCCCCTGGAACTCTCAGTACCCTACCAGGCCAATCACTTTACGTTCGATTTTGTTGCTTTTGACTGGTCGGCCCCTCATCATCTGCACTACCAATACCGGCTGTCTGGTCATGATGAGCAATGGACGACTGCCAGCACCGCCAACTCAGCGATTTACCGGAGCCTTAGCCACGGAACCTACACCTTTGAAGCCCGGGCCGCCAGCTTCTCGGGCTCCTGGGGAAAACCACTCGCCTACACCTTTACCATCCGCCCGCCCTGGTGGCTATCCTGGGGAGCAATACTGGCCTATGGCCTGGCGGTGAGTGCTTTGCTCTACGGCGCTTACGCGGCAGTCCTTCGCCGTTTTCGCCTGCGGCAAGCTTACGAGCAAGAACAGGCTGAAGCCGTTCGTCTGCGCGAACTAGACAACTTCAAATCCCGCCTCTTCACCAACCTAACCCACGAGTTTCGCACCCCGCTAACGGTCATCCTCGGCATGGCTCGCCAGCTCCGGGGGAACCCCGCAGAAGCCCTGCCCGCCAGCCAGCTCATCGAACGGAACGGCGAAAGCATGCTCCGGCTGGTCAACCAGTTGCTCGATCTGTCGAAACTGGAAAACAACGCCTTTAAGCTCAACCTGAAGCAGGGAGACATCATCCCCTTCCTCCGGTTCCTAACCAACTCCTTTCGAAGTTATGCTGACGGAGAGAACGTCATGCTGCAGTTTTTTGCCACCGAGGAGCACCTGATAATGGATTTTGACGAGGAACAAATACAGCAAATCCTGTCTAATTTGATTGCTAACGCCGTTAAGTTCACCCCCTCCCAAGGAGAAATTAGGGTTAAAGCCTTCCGCTCAGGTACCAACCTCAAGATCAGCGTCTCCGATACCGGCATCGGTATCGTGCCCGAAGAACAGGACAACATCTTTAATAGATTCTACCAAGTGGACAGTACAAGCACCCGCGAAGGAGAAGGGACCGGCATCGGCCTGGCACACACACAGGAATTAGTACACCTGATGAAAGGGAATATCGCGCTGGAAAGTAAACCGGGGGAAGGCTCGGTCTTTACCGTCACCCTTCCCATTACAACGGAAGCACCGCTGGGGGATGTCGACTTCAGTGCCGCTAACCGACCAGCATGGTTGCCTACCTCAAAGGAAGTAAATTTCCCTACTGAGCAGCCCGCTGCGAGCAACAAGGAAGTCCCCTTACTACTGGTCGTGGAAGACAACGCAGATGTAGTGACCTACCTGAAATCCTGCCTGGACTCCACCTATCGGGTCGCCGTGGCTTTGAACGGACGGATCGGTATCGATATGGCCCTCGAGCTGATTCCAGACCTCATAGTCAGCGACGTCATGATGCCCGAGATGGACGGTTTTCAACTGTGCGATACCCTGAAAAATGACGAGCGCACCAGCCATGTACCCATCGTTCTGCTGACGGCCAAGGCCGACGTGCAGTCGAAACTCGACGGCCTCAAGCGAGGCGCAGATGCTTATCTCTCCAAACCATTTGACCGGGAGGAATTACTGATTCGCCTCGATCGCTTAATGGAACGACAACGGCGTATGGCGGCCTACTTCTCGACCCGTAACCAGGAAGAGGTCCTTGATCCAACCCTGGTCCCCGAGGAAATCCTGGTCGAGGACGCATTCGTGCAAAAGCTAAGGGACATCGTCGGGGAGCATTATCAGGACGAGCATTTTAACCTGGCCCAACTATGTGAACAGGTCAATATGAGCCGCTCCCAACTGTTCCGAAAACTTAAGGCACTGTCCAATACTTCGCCTTCTTCTTTCATCCGGAACCATCGCCTTGAGGCTGCTAAGCAATTGCTATTGGCAGGGGATTTAACGATAGCGGAGGTTGGCTACGCCGTTGGCTTTAAGGATCCTGCTCACTTCTCTAAGACGTTTCGGGAGGCCTGCGGGGTGTCTCCTTCAGCGTATGCCGAGACTGAATAATGGACTGCTCCTAGAAGGAGCGTTAAACCAATAATAAAGGCCCAACACGTTAGCGCATACGCGCTCATTCGTGTTCGGCCAAGGCTTCAGCAGAAGCAAGAACTTTACTTACATAAAATTCGCGGAAACAGACAGGTCTGCAATGGTAGCTGAATGCGAACCTTCTTGCACTTTACCGATTCGGGGGGGCATTCCGTTCATCGTCTTTCCGCCTAGATTCATCGTCAAATATGGCAGGACCTGTGCGGAGGATGCATCTTTGGTGCTCACCAATCAATCCGAATGAGGCCCGCCGTAAAACGTTGCGCTGGCTGCCATTCGGTTAACCAATAAACAACCATGTTCGCCTCCAGAGTTGCCGCTCGTTCTTTTACT
>JBGCFZ010000121.1:0-10096 GCA_045110355.1 Lewinella sp.
CTGTTCCAGCTGTGGATGGGGAGCACCGGCTCGTAGCGGCCAGCGGTATTTTTCCGCCGCACCAAGCCGTAGTGTTCGATGTAGTTAACTGTTTCCAGCATCAAAAAGCCAAAAACGGCGGCAGCAATCGCCACCCACAAACCCGTGAACCCGAAACGTGCGTAAACCAACACCAGGTAAGCGAGCTGGATCAACTGAAAACGAAGCATCTGATTCTTAAAACTAAAAACGGAAATATTCAGCTTTCCCAATCGCTCGGCCTCCAGGACCCAGGCGTGCCACCAACTTAGTACCGTACTACGGATCCAGAAGGTATAGATCATCTGGTTTTTCCGGCTGGTCGCCGGGTCAAGCGGAGTAGCGACGTGGCGATGATGACCACGATTGTGCTCGATGAAGAAGTGCATGTACAAGCCAAACATCAATAGTGCCTGCGCCAGGAGTTGTTCCCCTCTGGTAGTACGGTGCCCGAGTTCATGGCCGACGTTGATGCCAATCGTCCCGATCAGCAGACCGACGTTGAGGATCATTCCGGTGATCTCGTAAGTGGCCAGGTTGCGAGTAGTAATGCTGTACAGCAAGTAAAATATGGCCCCAGCTAAGATCGGCAGATTAAAGTAAAGCAGGTAATCAAAGAGCCGGCGTTCACTGCGTTGGCTTTCTTCCTCCGGAGCGTGCTCGTCTGTCCGAGTGGGCAATAGGAACTCCAATAATGGCAAGATGACGAAGGCGACGTAAATACTTCCGAAAGACCATACTCCGCCGAAGTACAAGCCGAGGTATCCCGCAAGTGGGAGGAGATATGCCAGGAGGTATTTGAGGTCACGGTACATACTGAAGTAATATGGTTTGGGATGGGCTAAGATACGATGAATTGAAGTTTAGGCTTTTTCTTCTTTGCGTAGAATGAGCTGACAACTTGCCCGACGGGCCACGTTGCAACGCCTCATACGCTGACCCGCCCACCATGCCAGCATCCGCCCGACGACCCACGTTGCAACGCCTCCGGCGTTGACGCGTAGTCGTCCGACGGAAGGTGTGACTTACCTGCGGCTATCGATCTTAACGACCCGGCTCGTTCGTCGGCCAACACGGAGCAGGTACATCCCCCCCGGCACGGTAGCGATGGATATTTCTTGCGCGCCTGTGTTTAGGTGACCGGCTAGTAGTTGGCGGCCAGTCAGGTCGGTCAGTGTCCAATCCATTGGTTCTGTTGGCAGTTGGCTAAGGCGGATAATTCCAGAGGTGGGGTTGGGAAAAATGGCCAGGAGATCAAGCGGCTTAGCAGCTTCGTTTGAGGTGGTCATGTCACAGGTCCAGTCATCAAGGAACTGGGTGCGTTTTCTGATCCAGTTGAGGGTGTAATGAAGGCGATCTTCGGAGGGGTCGGCGGAGTTGGGCCAGGCAATTTCTTCCCTGGCATAAACGCCGTTGGCCAGCAGGTAGTCGTGTTGGGTGGTGATGCGGGCGTAGAGGCTATCGCGCAGGAAAAGGCCAGAGGAGACCAACTCCTGGTAGCGGGAACAGACGAGGTCATTGAAACCGGCAACGTTGTTTTCAATTAGTCTCCGGTGCAGGCCGTTAGTCAGAAGGTTATCGGTGGTGGGGTAATCCATTCCATCCCAGTTATTGCCGAAGGTGCCGTCGAGGTCCCAGGCGGCGTAGAAGTAAGGTTCGTCGTTGTCATACCGGGCGGTGTAAATATTTTTCCCCGTGTTATCCCGCGCACCGGCAAGGTTTACGAACAGGAAATAGTCGACGGCATTTCCCAAATGCATCCAGTTTTCAATGTCGGCTTCAAAGGTGGCCTGGGGCGAATCTATGATGAAGTTGATCAGGTCATAGAGGTTGTCCCAGTTGATGACGTCGTCGGTGTCGGGGTATTTAAGTTCGAAGCCGTCCCAGGTATCCGAGGTATTATCAGACGGGCGGGGAACGTCGCGCAGCAGCACCCCGGAAAGCGGCAGAATGCCCTTATAAAGTTCGCCGCGAATCTCTTCCTCTTCTTCCCGGTATTTTTTCAGTTTCAACTGCTTGCGGTCGATCTGCTCTGAGAGAAAGTGAAGGCCGAGATAATCGCCATCAAGGAACATTTCACACCAGGCTACGTCGGCACCGGATTTGGCTTCCGGCTCCTCTTCGAGATAATAGGGCTGGTGGAGGTCCAGCCATAGTTTATGCGCAACGTAGGCATTGACGCGAAGGGGCTCGTTGTACAGCGCATCCAGCACCCAATCGTCGTCTTCCCGCATACCGGCAAAGGAAACGTCGACATTGTCTTCCCCAGATTCGTCTTCCCAAAACTCCAGGTCCCAGGTTTTCTTGGGGAGTTGCTGGGTAAAACCGCCGCGTCGTTCAATGCCGATGGTAGAGGTGAGCGTCTGTTCGTCGTCGGCGTAATGAAATTCAGCGGGTACCTTAAAGTCGTCCGGTATCCATTCCGAAGGGTTGATTTGCACCAGTGGAAGTTGGGTAAAATACAGGATGAACCCATTCCCGTTTTCATTGGTGACGGCATACCGCTTACCGTACCTGAGTGTCGTCCGGGCATTGTCTAAACGAAAATCACTACCGGCTTCGATGGTGGTGAACGATTGGGTGGCAGCTGCGTTAACGGCCGCCAGGTCTGCCCGGCAGACGATCAGCCTGCGGCCTTCGTCGACGCCGAAATGAAGCGGTTCGATGGTCAATTTCCCACCTTGCGCTTGCAGGAAAACCGAAGACAATAATAAGGATAGTAGGGTAAAGCGCATTAGGGAGGAGGTACGACGATAAAGGGAATAAAATATAAGGGACGGCAAGATAAGGCAAAAGCCTGCGGCTTGCGGGATGAGGTTCTGCCCTGCTCTTCCACCTCCCCCGGCACCTGCGGCCGCGCCAAAAAAGAGCGGGTAAGACTTACTCCCGGTCAAAACCTCTCCTTCCAACCTTCCTGACCACCAAAAGACAATTTCCTTGCGAATTTTCGCTAACTTCGCCGCCGATTACCTAACCAATAATCCATAGTGTTTCGTTGTTGAAAATGCGACAACCTGACCGTTAGTGCTCTGTCAAGTCAATTCTGACAAAGCACTGGATAACCAGACAATTTGCCCCGATCATGAATTTTACCCTCAACGAAGAACAATTAGCCGTACGCGAAGCCGCTCGTGATTTTGCCCAGCGCGTCCTAAAGCCAGGCGTTATCGACCGGGATCGCGACATGATCTACCCCAAAGATGAGGTCCGTCAAATGGCCGAACTCGGTTTCATGGGGATGATGGTCAGCCCCGAATACGGCGGAGGCGGAATGGACAGCCTCAGCTATATTCTTGCCCTCGAAGAACTCTCTAAAGTGGACAACAGTTGCTCCGTGATCATGTCGGTCAACAACAGCCTTGTCTGTTACGGCCTGGAGCACTACGGCACGGAAGACCAGAAGCAAAAATACCTGACCAAGCTCGCCACCGGCGAGTGGATCGGTGCCTTCTGCCTCAGTGAGCCCGAAGCGGGTTCCGACGCTACCAGCCAGCGTACCACCGCCATTGACATGGGGGATCATTACCTTCTCAACGGCACCAAAAACTGGATTACCAACGGCGGTACCAGTCAGGTCCACCTCGTCGTAGCCCAAACCGATGCCGACAAAGGACACCGGGGCATCAACTGCCTCATCGTCGAAACTGATTGGGAAGGTGTTACCATCGGTGCCAAGGAAGACAAACTCGGCATCCGTAGTTCTGATACGCACACGATCATGTACAACGATGTGAAGGTACCCAAAGCCAACCTCATTGGCGAAGATGGCTTCGGTTTCAAATTCGCGATGAAAACCCTCGCAGGTGGCCGCATCGGCATCGCCGCGCAAGCCCTCGGCATCGCTGGCGGAGCTTACGAACTCGCAACCGCCTATAGCAAGGAACGCGCGGCCTTCGGCAAGCCCATCAGCCAGCACCAGGCCATCGCCTTCAAGCTGGCAGATATGGCCACCGACATTGAGGCGGCCAAAATGCTCGTCTACCGGGCCGCGTGGCTTAAGGATGCGGGCAAAGACTTCAACCAGGCCGGTGCCATGGCCAAGCTCTTCGCCAGCTCCGTGGCCATGAAGCATACCGTGGAAGCGGTGCAAATACACGGTGGCTACGGCTTCGTTAAAGAATACCACGTCGAACGTTTGATGCGTGACGCCAAGATTACCCAGATTTACGAAGGCACCAGTGAGGTCCAGAAGATCGTGATCAGTCGGGGGCTGCTGAAGGGGGAACTTTATGTGGAGACGGAGTAAGTGATGCGTTCAGTCAGACGGGAAAGACATACAGGGCTGCTAGAGCAGCTATAAGTTCTCACAGAGTCAGACGGGAAAGACATACAGGGTTGCTAAAGCAGCTATAAGTTCTCACAGAGTCAGACGGGAAAGACATACAGGGCTGCTAGAGCAGCTATAAGTTCTCACAGAGGGTAGCGCGGAGGGAGGCACTGAGGAAGCACAGAGTTATCGTCATCAGCGTAAGGAGCAGTATCAAGCAGCTTAAAAATCAATAATTTAAGATCGATCCGTAAATTTAACATCAACAAGTCCATCACTACGCGGATGCCTGATTTTTTGTCTTTACCAACTGCCCCAACGAACCAACGCCCATTGTCCTGGCGCGTATGGCTATTATTGGGGGCTATTACCCTCGGTTACACCTGGTTCTATTACCGTAAGATGTTATCTGGTCCACTCGTCATCAATGACGATATGGTTCAGCATTATTTGTGGCTGTTTGTGGAGCATTTCGGGCTCGATTGGAAGGATACTTTTTATGCCGATGCTTCCGCCGCCATCCAGCCGCGGGGCTTCTACTGGCTGCTTAAAACGTTGGGATTGGTGTTCGACCCCGTTACCATTTCCCGCGCGGGACCGTTCCTCATTTCCTTGCTGACGGTTGGTTTTGGGGTGGCTTTTCTCCGTCGTTACACCCATATTTTCATTGCCTTGGCGGGGTGCTTATTGGCCGTACATCTGGGATTTCATTCCAGCGTTGGCTTTGTGGCGCGGGCGTTTTTCATGCCGCTCATACTGGCCTTTGCGTACTGTTTGATCGGACGGGAACGGGCGTGGGGCGTGGCGGCCGTAGCGCTGTGTTCGGCGCTGTTCTATCCACCTGCCCTACTGCTCAACGGCGGTATTTTCGGCTTATACAAGTTGGGGCAATTGTTCATTTGGTGGCGCGCACGCAGGATGCAAGGAAAGGTAGAAGAAGCAAAGCAGCCTCCTGCTCCGCTCAACCACTGGTACATCTACCTCTTGGGGTTTAGCCTGGCCCTTCTGGTCGTATGGTTACACGCTGAGCGGGTGGCCGAGCACCCTGCACTCGGTGGTTATCTGGACCGGGTGAAACTGATCAGCTGGACGGAGTTCCACTCCGGTGGCCGGGTCGGTATTTACAATGCAGTGAAGGGCGACGTCGCCTCCCTTTTCCGCTATCTCCAGGCGGCCAATTTTCACACTCCGCTGGGCAACTGGCTGGCCTACTTCCTTGTCGTGATGGCAGGAGGCTTATCCCTCTGGCACCGCCGCCAACTCAGTAAGCCGGGCTGGTGGTTATTGGCCTTTGCCGGCGTAGCAACGGTGTGGTACTTCATCGCCAGGCAATACTTCCCCCTACTCTTTTTGCCCGATCGCTACCTCATCTACCCCTGGCGCCTGTGGGCGCCGATGATCCTGACGCTGGTCGCTGCCGGGGTTTGGCAGTTCCACCCAAAAGTTTGGCTGGCCGGACTACTGGCGGCCTGTCTGCTCGGCTATGGCTACTACCGCCAGGCACCAGAAGGACTACCCACCTCCAGCCAGGAAGGGCGGGAAGACCTTTTTGCCGCCATCGCCGCCCTGCCCGAAGACGCCCTCATCGCCGCACCACCCAACCTGGCCGATCAGGTTCCCGTCTTCGCCCACCGCAACGTCTTCATTAGTAACGAATCTGCCCACGCCCTCTATTTCAAAAACTACCACGCCTACGTCATGCCCCGCTTTCACGATTTCGTGACGGCCTACACCACTACCGGAGATAGCCTCGGCAACGTCATCGCTTTCATGGACAAGTGGCACATCGACCACCTTCTCATCGATCGCAATCAACTCCGCTCCGGCTGGTTCCGCTCCTTCGAGCCGCATCAGGGATATTTCCGTGAACGCATCGAGGGCAACGTCCCCGAAGACCGGACGCTCCTTAACCTGCCAGACTCCGTAGGCATATTACTAAAAGAACGGTTACACTTAGTCTCGCGGGGCGATTTGATAGCACTCCTCCCCAACGACCCCGTAGGGGTCAACCCTGATTAACCCCGGATGGAGAAGCCTGACGTAGTCGGCTTCGTAATCCGGGGAGACCACGCTCGGCCGCAACGCGGCCGTCCTCCAAGCCGACTAGCCCCACTCTTCGGCCCTATCCTGGAGAAGAGATGCTAATCCAGCCACACCCAGCGATCTCCCCTTCCACTCCGTACCTTTGCCCGCCCAACAGACCAACAGCCCCAATGCACATCATCCCCGCCATCGACCTCATCGACGGAAAATGCGTCCGCCTCACCCAGGGCGACTACAACCAGAAAACCATCTACAACGAAGATCCGCTGGCCGTGGCCCGCGAGTTTGAGGCCGCAGGCCTCAGTCGTCTCCACGTTGTCGACCTAGACGGCGCACGCGGCGGCGGCATCGTCAACCACAAAGTCCTGGAGAAGATCGCTGGAGGGACCAACCTCCACATCGACTGGGGCGGCGGGATGAAGTCTGATGAAGACCTTCGCATCGCTTTCGAAAGTGGTGCAGCTCAGGTCACCGGTGGGACCATCGCCGTGAAGCAACCAGCGGTCTTCCTTGGCTGGCTGGAGCGCTTCGGCGCTGAGCGGATCATCCTGGGTACGGACGTACACGGCGACAAGATCGCCGTCTCTGGCTGGGAGGAAGCTTCCGACCGGGAACTCTTCGAGTTCCTGGCCGACTACGTCGCCAAAGGCGTCCGCTACACCATCTGTACCGACGTAAGTAAAGACGGCCTGCTGCAGGGCACCGCGCGCGAGCTTTACGCCCGCATCCGCCGGGAACAGCCGGAGGTGCAGTTGATTGCCAGTGGTGGCGTGGCCACTACCGACGATCTCGATGCCCTGGCAGCGCTAGACTGCTTCGGGGTAATTGTGGGGAAGGCTATTTATGAGGGGCGGATTGGGTTGGAAGAGTTGGTACGATACTAAGTAACGCCGCCAATACAGACAACATCGCCAGCACCTGACAACCTTTTATCACCAATAAATAGGCCCAGCACCCAAATACTTTTCAGCAATAGGTTGATAATACGCCAATACATCTTCTAAGTCATAGATCTTCTGACTCTTAGTGTAGAGGTCGTATTGGTTAAAGTCCTTAATGATCTCCAGGTAAGTGCTGTCTTGCTTGTTCAATAATTCGGTATAAGCACCACCGGTATGCCAAGGATAGAAAGAGTGATAACGAATCATGACCATCGCTTCATCGGGAAGTGTGTTAGTCTTATGGTTTTTCAGGACTTGATACAGGTATTCATCATGCCCCCAAGCCAAATCGACATTGTCGATCCCACAGCCTTTTTCATAGATACCCGTCGGAGTATTATAGCGCGCATCTTGCATATCCGGGTTAGTCTCATTAAACGCTGGATACACACAAGAATCGGGCAACGCACAGCCTACGATAAAGACGTCGCCTACCATCCCCCATTGTTCTGCCTGGCTGGTTCCATCTTCATCGCTTCCCCAAAGGAACATAACTTTGCCAAGATCATGTATTAGCCCCGTTAGTTGCATCCAATCCGGTCGCCCATCGGCACGGATGGCCTCGGCGCTTTGAATCAAGTGCTGAACGTTAGGCAGGTCCAAATCCGGGTCACTAACATCAATAAGACGGTTCAACTGGCGCATGGCATCCCATAAGTCCATCGGCTGATCAAATTTCAGGTACTTCTGATGCATCCGTTGCACATAGTCTACCGTTTGATTTTTCCGCATTTTCCGGTAATGCTCCTTTACAGCTGCTGAAACATCTGGGGCATCGTAATTTCTAAAGACTTTTTCTTCCATGGTATATTTAAGTAGCGGGCAACGAGGGGCCCGTTATACATTTCCAAGTACAAGATAGAAAAGCAGTGTGACTATGACTAAAAAAAGGCTAAAACCTTTTGCATACCGCCACGGAGTGAGGTCAAGTATTCCAGCATCCTGCATAACGAACCGCTCGTCTTTTGCGACCAGGGAGGAGACTAAATGCATTACGAGAATATTCAGAACAAATTCTATGCCCCAGATATGTACGAAGTGCAGATTGACAACCAGGACGTAATCCATGACGATATAGAACAGGAGGCCAAAGAGCAGGCCTGCTTTAGCACCAGTAGCGGAGACCTTGGGAAACAGAAAGCCGGCGACAATCACGCTGGCAATCGGAACAAAGAAAATACCGTTTAGCTGCTGCAGTAATTGGTATAGGCCTTCAGGGGCATTAGCCACAAAAGGGGCAATACAGATGGCTACAACAGCCAATAAAGCCGAAGTCCACTTTCCGATCTTCACCAGGCTTTTTTCACTGGCATCCTTCACAATATACCTTTTAAAAATTCCTAAACTGAACACCGTTGCCGCACTGTTCAACGTGCTGTTAAACGTACTAAAAATGGCCCCCATCATCACGGCGACGAAGAAACCGGTCAGCCACAGGGGTAATACCTTTTTGACCAACAATGGATAAACACTATCTGGATTATCATAAAGGCTTTCTCCGTAGTAATAGAAGCCAATCAGCCCTGGTAGTACGATAATTGAAGGCACTAAAATTTTCAGTAACCCAGTAAATAAAAGCCCTTTTTGGGCCTCCTTAAGGTTAACAGCGCCTAATACTCGCTGGATGATTGACTGGTGCATCGTCCAGAAATAAAGTTGATTGATCATTAAGCCCGTAAACAGCACCTCAAAAGGAAGAATAGCCGTCCGAGCGCCTTCCCCAAAGCCTGACTCCTTACTGATCACGTTGAATTTTTCAGGGCTGTTCTCAAACACCATTCTCAACCCGTCCAGTGGATTGCCATCACCAATACTAAGTAAGGCCAGGATAGGAACGAGCAATCCTGCTACAAGTAATCCAAAGCCGTTAATTGTATCAGTATAAGCCACCATTTTAAGTCCTCCAAAAATAGCATAAACAGCCCCAATGATGCCAACGACCAGGATCGTGACCCAAATTCCTTCCCGTTGGGAGACATTCAGCAAATCTGAGATTTCAAAGATGGCTTCAATGTTCAATGCTCCAGTGTACAAGACAATGGGCAGGAGTGTCGCCACAAATGAAATAATCAGTAAAAAGGCGACTAATGTTCTGGTGAGGCCATCAAAACGCTTTTCTAGAAATTCAGGGATCGTAGTCAACCCCATTTTCAGGTACTTCGGGGCGAAGTACAGCGCCCCAATAATCAAGGCTAAAGCAGAAGTCACTTCCCAGGCGATTATGATGGCACCATTTCGATAAGCGGAACCGTTCATACCTACGAGGTGCTCAGTTGAAATGTTCGTCAGCAACAGGGAGCCGGCAATTACAATTCCCGTTAATGACCTACCTCCAAGGAAGTAACCGTCTTGAGAGCTTAGGTTATCAGAACGAAGTTTCCAGGTAGCGTAGAATGCTACGAAGCCAGTGTAGAGTAGGAAGGTCAGTAAAGTAATTTCCATAAAACACAAGTTTGTATTAAAGCCCAAACGGTACGCTGGTCTATTTACGGCCTAGCCCATCTTCTGGTTATTTTAATCCGGAACGGGGAGACAAGGTACGGAAGTTACTATGGTCTGACTTACGTTCAGTCCTATCAGGCCTCCCTCCCCTTTCTGCACCTGCGTCCTCGCCCAAACACCCTGTCTCGGCTACTCAAAGCTACGCCAAAAGCCCGCTAACGGGCAAGGCAATCGCAAGGTCGGGAAACACTGGTTGTTCTTCTTAAAAACGCGTAGCGTTTTCAATAGCCCTCCTCCGTGGGGAGGATTGGAGGGGGTTTCTTGCGATTGCCCTGCTCTAACGGGGACTTCAGGCTGGCTGATAAGAAACAACGACTATATTTAT
>JBGCFZ010000122.1:0-4126 GCA_045110355.1 Lewinella sp.
GTAGAATAGAAGTAGAGAAATTCGCCCTCCTGAAAGTAGGAGTAAGCTAACACCCGCACCTGGCCACCAAGGTTCTCGGGCAGAAAGGCGTGGTCTCCGCTAAAGGCACAGGCAATCAACGAATCACGCTGTTCGGTCAGGCTGTTGTCGAGGATAAATGATTGCAAGGTTTGCCCTTCCTCCGGAGTCGCCGATGCTGCAGGAGTTTCGGGTTCAGTCGGTTGGATTTCGAAGTCTTCACAACCAGAAAGCAAAAAGAGGAGGCCCAGACAAATGGTACCGAAAATGGAAAGGCGGAGCATATTCATGCGCTAAAATTAATGGCAATGACATAAGCGTGGCTAGTGTATTGCTGCTTAATGTCTCCGCTTAACATTTAAACGCAGTTACAAGGGTGACCCGGTGCGTGTTCCCACTACGGGGGTGCCAGAAAAGAAGTCCCACCCAAATACCACCCGTTCTTCCCACCCATACGGGCGGGCCACGGGCGGCCCAATCCGGATAGTTTTGCCAACGTAAAAACCATCCAAAATGAATCGCCTACTCTGCCTTGTCCTTTGCCTTTGCGCTTCGCCTCTGGCGGCTGATTGCACTGAGCCCGGGCCTGATCTTCAACCCCTACTTGACCTTTACCAAAGCGCCAACGGCCCCAATTGGATCAATCGTTCGGGGTGGGAACTCGGCAACCTGGGCCTGGACTGCGATTATTGCCAATGGGCTGGTGTTGTCTGTAGCCCGGAGGACCGGGTCATCGCGCTAAACTTGGAAGACAACAACCTAAGCGGCAGCCTACCTCAAAGCTTCAGCGAGTTGGATCAGATCAGCCGCCTCAATCTGAAACGGGCAAATATTGGAAGCAGCATCAGCGAACTGGAAGGCTTGAACAGGTTGCAAACCCTGGACTTGTTTCAGGTCAATTACACCGGCCCGTTTCCAGCTTTTTTGCAAAACTTGCCCTTTCTCAGTAAGTTGGATATGGCCAATAATCAGATGAACGGCCAGTTTCCTGATTTGTCTGGTGCGCCGTTACTTCGTGAGCTTCATATGGATGCGAACAACTTCACCGGCCCGCCGCCCACGTTCGAAAATATGAACCAGCTCCGCGAAGTAACCATGCAGCGAAACGAGTTTGAAGGCCGGATACCCGAAACCTGGACGAATGAAAACTTACCCCGCTTAGAAATATTAGATGCGCGATTTGGAACCATAAGCGGGCCAGTACCCACCTGGTTGGGAACTTTGGCGGGGGCCACGATCAACCTGGGAAACAACCTGCTGAGTGGTTGCTATCCCGAAGGGCTAGCCTCCTTCTGTGGGAACAATCCGCCATACCTGCTGGGCAATTCGGGCTTGCCAAGCAACGGCAGTCAATTCTTTTTCAATGACGAATTCTGTCAACAGGACGAAAGCTGTGGTCCTTGCCCTCCCGAGCTTATCATCACCCACGATTCCATCTTGACTAACTTTCGGGCGCTTTACCCAAATTGTACCGATCTGGCGGGGGATTTAAGCATTACCGGCAATGGTATTACGGAACTACGTGGAGTCGAATCTATCACCACAGTCGGCGGAAGCTTGCTGGTAGAAGATACGGATATTTCGAATCTGGAGGGGTTGAATGCAATAGATGCAGTTGCCGGAGACTGGATTGTACGCAACGCCAGCTTAAGCTCTGTCCGACCATTGAAAACGATCAATTCTGTCGGAGGAGACCTGATCTTTGAGGATTTACCGAACCTCTCCGGGAACGGGTTTTCTGGTCAGTTCTCCATCCTGGATATTCTGGGGTCCGACTTTAGAATGATCAATTTGCCGCAGCTGACGTCCTTACAGGGTTTTGGTAATTTAAACGATGTACCCGGCACCCTCCAGTTGGAAGACCTTGATGCGATGACTACCTTCGACGGGCCCGGCTACCTAAGCATTTACGAAGTCAATACCATCCAGATTTATAATAACGACCGCTTAGAACATGTCGATTTCTTTAGAGACCTCGCCTTCCTTCATATCCAGAATTTATTGATTACGGGGAACCCGGAATTACGGAATCTTAACGGCTTTGATGAGGCAGAACGTATTGACCGATTTGGGGTGGTTAATAATCCCCAATTATCCAAATGTGCCATCCCGCCCGTTTGCCTGGGCTTTGACCCGGATAACCCGGTTACGCTCTTTTTTAGTAATAATGCCTATGGCTGCGAAGACACCAACCAGATTGAGCTCGATTGTGATGGTAGTCTTCCCCTTCCGGTGGACTTGATCAACTTTCGGGCTTACGCTGCCGGCAAGGTTAATCGCCTGGAATGGACCGTTGAGAACGAAATAGATCTGGATTTTTATAGCCTGGAACGGTCTACCGATGAAGGGCTGAGTTGGCGGGAACACAACAGAGTGTCGGCTATTTCATCAGGCGCATCAGGTGGCGCGGCCGCAGGTGCAGTGGAAGTTGTTGAGGAGCAAAGTACAGGCACGAAGTACTACGCTACTACGGACCCCGCTCCCGTCCGGCAAACCTTCTACCGCCTCCGGATAACGGATTTGGATGGGACCTTTGCCTACAGCCCGATCGTTGCCGTTCAACGAACGAAAACGACTGGTTTACGGGTGGCTCCTAACCCTAGTTTCGGGAGTTTTGTCGTTGACCTGCCGGCGACTGCGCCGGCCACACTAACCCTCCACAACGCTGCCGGTCGGGAGGTCTGGCGTTCCGGAAGCGTTGAAGGAACCAGCCTCCGTGTCGCTACGGGGAAATTCCCTACCGGGGTTTACTTCATTCGGGTAAAGGCTGGTGCTGAAGTTTTCGAGGAGCGGGTGGTGGTGCGTTGAGTTGACCACGAACAAAACGATTTGCATAGCATGGCAGTCCAATCACCAATCGAGACTCGCCCCTCAAGCATCGAGCATCCCACGAACGAAGTGAGCGTCCATAAGCGGCAGCCCACTCGCCAATAGAGACTCGCCGCTCAAGCATCGAGCATTATACGAACGAAGTGAGCGTCCTTATGCGGCAGCCCACTCGCCAATCAAATATCACATATCAACTATCGCATATCCTTCTTTCCTTGTCATTTCCCAAAACCCAAACCCGCCCCCAGCCGTTCTCCCAGTACAAGACCCAATAACCTATGATCGGCTGGCGATTCAAAAATTACTTACCCGGGGAAGGCGACGAAACCGACTTCGAAAAACTCCTGAAACTTTTTCAGGAGCTGCTTACCCACACCTCCGGGAACGTGGGCGAAGCCCTCAGCTGGCTCACCGAGCTCGATCGTCAGTATGAGCTGACCAACGACGACTACTCCATGGCCGATTTCATCCAGGAGTTGATCGATAAAAACTTCATCAAACCCGGAGATGGCCCCGGCAATCCGCCCTACGTCCCAACCGCTAAGATGGAAGGGGAACTGCGTCAGAAAGCCCTGAAAGACATCTTCGGCGACATCAAGAAGACCAAGCGTGGCAACCACTCCACCCGCTACTCCGGCCGGGGAGACGAACGGACCAGCGAACGCCGGCCCTTCGAATTCGGTGATGCGTTGGATAAACTGGCCGTCTCCGAATCTCTGCGCAACGCGCAGATCAACCACGGCATCGGCGACTTCAAGCTCACCCACGACGACCTGGAGGTCTACGAAACCCACTACCAGGCGCAGATGTCGACCGTACTGATGATCGACATTAGTCACTCCATGATCCTTTACGGCGAAGACCGCATAACCCCGGCCAAGAAAGTGGCCATGGCCCTGAGTGAATACATCACCACCCGCTTCCCTAAGGATACGCTGGACATCATCGTATTCGGCAACGATGCCTGGGAGGTACAGATCAAAGATTTACCTTACCTGCAGGTTGGCCCCTACCACACCAACACGGTCGCTGGTCTGGAACTTGCCATGGACATCCTGCGCCGCAGGCGCAACCCCAATAAGCAGATCTTCATGATCACCGACGGTAAGCCCACCTGCATCAAGCGCGGCAACCGATACATCAAGAACAGCGCAGGTTTAGACCGAACCATCGTGAACCGGACACTTAACCTGGCCGCCCGACTGCGCAAACTGGCCATCCCCGTCACTACCTTTATGATTGCCCGCGATCCGTGGCTGGTGCAGTTCGTACAGACCTT
>JBGCFZ010000123.1:0-21684 GCA_045110355.1 Lewinella sp.
TTGCCGGCCGCAGAAAGAACAGCAAGTATACCGAAAGGAGTAAACCGTTGAAGGCACCCAGCGCAGAAAAGAAGAAAAGCAGTTGATCGGGGAAATTCATTCGTCAGGCTAAGGTCGGAGATTTTTCTACAACCATAATAACGAAGTTCAGGACGTATCCGTTGCATCCACTTTATTGCTTCAAAACCTTTTCTTGCACCTGCGGCCGCGCCCTTATTTTAGTCAGAGCGTCAGAGCGTTAGGCTGACTTCTTTCTGCTCATTACCACCATCATCAGCCCGGCCAACACACAGGGAACACTGAGCCACTGACCCGTAGTCAGCGCTTCGCCGAAGCCACCCTGGTCGCTCTTGAAGTATTCCCAAATGAAGCGGAAGCCAAAAATGCCAATGAACCAAAGCCCGGTAAGTAAGCCCGAGTTCTTCCACGCATCCTTCTTCCAGTACAGCCAGAGCAGGAGGCCGAAGATCAGTAGATAACTAAGCATCTCGTAGATCTGTACGGGGTGGCGTGCCGCCTCGCGCATGCTTACACGAGCAGCGTTGACGAACTTAAACCCCCAGGGTTTATCGGTAGGAATACCGACGATCTCCGAATTCATCAGGTTGCCGAATCGGATCATGGCACCTACGAGTGCAATTGGCGCAGCAACTTTATCACTTACCCAAAAAAACGATTTCTTGCTGATGAAATAACTGAATAATGCCAGCGCCAGAACTACGCCAACCACGCCGCCATGGCTAGCGAGGCCGCCTTCCCATACCTTCGGGATCTCAGACAAATGTTGGCTGTAATAGTCCCACTGGTAGAACACGACATGACCAAACCGCGCGCCCAATACCGTTCCTCCAATCAGGAAGTAGAACAAGTAATCGAGCCATTTTTCCGGAGCCCCTTCGGCAAGGAACATCTTGCGAACCATGTAGAAGCCGAACATAAAGCCTGCAGCAAACATGAGGCCGTACCAACGCAGTGCGAAGCTGCCGATGCGGAAAATTTCGGGGGAAGCGTCCCAGTTGATGTAAGCGAGCATAGTTCGTAGTAAATAGTGGGTAGTGGGTAGTGCTACCGCAAGTTATAGACGTGATATTAGGTTGATAAGCGGAACTAGTAATATAATCGGGGAAATTGGTAAGGCATCCAACGTGCGGCAGCACTACCCACTACATACTACCAACTACCCACTAAGCCTCCGGCTTCATTTGCGGGAAGAAGAGTACCTCCTGAATCGACTTCTGGCCAGTAACCAGCATCACTAACCGGTCGATACCAAAGCCGATACCGGCCGTAGGCGGCATACCGTATTCAAGTGCACGCAGGAAGTCTTCGTCCATTGGCATTGATTCGTCGTCGCCACGGTCGGCGAGCTTGACCTGGTCTTCGAAGCGTTCACGCTGATCGATCGGGTCATTGAGTTCTGAATAGGAGTTGGCAATTTCCTTACCGTTCACGAAGAGTTCGAAGCGCTCGACGAGGCCGGGCTTGCTACGGTGCTTCTTCGTAAGGGGAGACATCTCGACGGGGTAGTCGGTGATGAAGGTAGGCTGAATGAGGTTGGCTTCTACGTGGTCGCCGAAGATTTCGTCGATGATCTTACCACGACCCATCGTTTTGTCAAGCCCCACGTGAAGGCGCTTGGCGATGGCGCGCAGTTCGTCTTCGTCGGCACCATTGATGTCCTCGCCGGTATACTCCTTGATGGAATCGGCCATGGTTAGCCGGCGGTAGGGGCCGGCAAAATTGATCTCGTGTTCATCTGCCATCACCGTGGCATTTTCGCCACCGTTGACGGCTTTGATGATGTACTCCAGCATCTGCTCGGTAGTGTCCATCATCCAGTTATAATCCTTGTAGGCTACGTAGAATTCGATGGCGGTGAACTCGGGGTTGTGGGTCCGGTCCATGCCTTCGTTGCGGAAGTTCTTACTGAACTCATACACGGCGTCGAAGCCACCCACGATGAGGCGCTTCAGGTACAGCTCGTTGGCGATACGCAGGTACATCGGTATGTCCAACGTATTGTGGTGGGTGGCGAAGGGGCGCGCGGCTGCGCCGCCGTGGATCGCCTGCAGGATAGGGGTTTCCACCTCAATCATGCCCATGCCGTCGAGGAAAGTACGGATGGCGGATACCAGCCGGGTACGCTTCAGGAAAACTTCCTTCACTTGCGGGTTGACGACGAGGTCGACATACCGTTGACGGTACCGCAGTTCTGGGTCAGAAAAACCATCATAAATATTGCCTTCGTCATCCGTCTTGACCACCGGTAGTGGGCGTAGAGACTTACTCAGGAAGGTAAATTCCTTCACGTGGATACTGGTCTCTCCGGTCCGGGTTTTAAATACGTGGCCGGTGACGCCGATGAAGTCTCCGAGGTCAAGCAACTTCTTGAACAGGGTGTTGTACAGCGCTTTGTCTTCGCCGGGGGCGATGTCGTCGCGGCTGACGTAAATCTGAATACGGCCGGAGCTGTCCTGGATACTGGCGAAAGCCGCCTTACCCATAATCCGGCGGGCCATCAGGCGGCCGGCAATGGTCACTTCCTTATAGTTTGTCGACATATTTTCCTCGTCAAACTCCGCCTTTTCGTTGATCTCCTCGGCAAGGTGAGTAACGGGGAAGGTGGCTGCGGGAAAGGGCTCAATGCCCAGTTCGCGGATTTTTGCCAGGTTGTCCCGGCGGACGAGTTCTTGTTCGCTGCGTTCCATGTGCTAATTTTCAGGGGGCGAAGATACGTAGAGTAATGGGGAAAGGGTGGAAGGGTGGAAAGGGCTTGGAAGGAGAACGGTACGAAGGGTGCGAAGGGTTGCGAGTGCAGCTTTTTTGTGCGCGGCCGCAGGTGCGGGGGGAAGTAGAAGGAGCCTTGGAAAGCAGACTTTTTACTTCCCTTTAAGCCCAAATGTAAACGGAACCTTAACCTCTTCCCCGGAGATCACCGCAGCTAACGAATCTCCGCGCAGCGTGTAGGTGATCATCTTAGGGAAGTCGTGTTCGGGGTTTTCACTGATGAAGGACTTTTGTTCGATCTTGGTGAGGCGAAAGGGGATGGTTTCTCCTTCTCCGTTAACCTCCAGCGTCCAAACGGTTTCAGCGGCAACGAGTCGCATTTTTTCCTGCCAGACGGTGTCTCCGCCAACCATGATGTAGCTCAAACCCAGGTAAAGGGTCTCAGAAGCTTGTTCCCATTGTTCGAAGGTCGTCCGTCCTGGTTTGTCGTCCCCTCGTTGCCAATTTCCGGTCATCCAGTTGAAATCAGGCCCTGGACTTGAAGATGAATCAGCCGTTGACGGGTCAGCTGATCCGCCACATGCACATAGCAAAAGGAGTAAAGGAAGTACTTGTTTCAGCATGATAAAGCCTCTGGTTCGCTACAGTTCCGTTATGGTCCATTCTCCGGTTACCATCTGCGGACGCTCATTCAGTTGCATAAAATGCTTGCTCATTGGTTGGCTACGGACGTATTCTTTCATCGAAAGGTAGTCGATGACTGTCTCGCGTATGAGTAACTCCGGGTCTACCTCAAAATTGAAGTTCCTACTCTTCAGCAAATCACCCTTGGTGTTCGTGAGTATAAATGTGCTGTAATAACCGTATTCTCCTACGTCCGTCCGGTTGATTTTGAGTAGCTGATCGTCCTTCTTGTAGGTGGTGGTGATGGATTCGGCGTCGCCTCCTCCATCATCTGTTTCACTCGTTTTTTCCCACTTGCTTAGGTCGTAGTCACCGAAAACGGGGTAGCTGAAGCGGGTATCGCTATTGGTAGTATTGCCCTTAAGCTCAACTTCGCGTTTGAGGGCGCCAGCGAATACCCAACCTTCGATCTTTTCTTTGGTGGTGACTTTGAGCCAATGATCGTCGTAGGCGACGCCTCGCAGGACGATGGTTTCTTTGTTGTCCGTTTTTTCTCCTGAAAGCGTGACGGGCTGTCCCCTTAGGGCCTTACCTACTCTTTTTGCGGCAGTATTTGGTGCTTCACGGACGTTGAGCTGGTCAACCCATGGGTAAAGTACATCTCCGGCACTGTAGCTGCCCGCGGGGGGAGGTTTCGGTGCGAACTCTGCGGGTTTCGGGGTCTTCTCTTCGGGTGTTGATGTTGTTTCAGTGACTACGGGCTCGTTCCCTCCACAGGCATACAGGGTAAGTGCAAGACAGATCAATGTGGCTTTCAACAAAGTATTCATCGGGGGGATTTGTTTGTTGCAAAGTACCAATAAACGAGGAATGTTAGGTCTTTCGGCCTTGCTCCTTTAATGCTTTTCCTTGCACCTGCGGCCGCGCCATCCTATTCGTCGACCGCCTATGTGGCTTCGTCGAAACCTACTTGACAACAGAGGTTTCTCCCTCCATCTTCGCAGTTCACTCACCAATTATACAATATGCGTTACCTCAACTTTTGTCTGCTGCTGGTCCTGGCAATCGCCATCACGGCTTGTGGTGGAAATACCTATTACTTAACCACTGATGATGCTCGGGGGATCGAGGCTGGTGACCCGGTCTATCGCCAGGGAATTGCTGTCGGGGAAGTAGAAGACGTGCGTTTTGAAGGGCGGCACGTAAACATCGAAATTTCGACTTCAGAGTCGTTGTACGAAGATCAGGGCTTCAGTATCCGCCGCGGAGCAGAAGGTCTCCAAATGGAACTTGATCGCCCTGCGCCTAATGCCAATAAGCTGGCGGACGGCGCAACGATCTCCGAAAATGCATTTGGGCTGGATCTCATGGAAGGTATTGGTGAAGGATTAGGGCTAGCACTTGAACAAACCATAGGACGAGACGGTGAAAAACTTGAATACACCCTGGAGAAACTGGCCAATCGTTTCGAAGCAAGCGCAGAAGGCTGGGGAGAACGAATTGAGCGCTGGGCAGAAGACCACGAAGAGGATATCGAAGCCTGGGCTGAAGAGTTGGAGGAAAACAGCGAAGAATTCGCAGAAGCAGCAGAAGCCTGGGCCGAAGAACACGAAGATGAGTTCAAAGAACTGGGCCGTAAACTTGAGCGTTGGTCAGAAGAAAATGAAGGAGAATTCAAGGAGTTCAGCGAGGAGGTCGATGCCTGGGCCGAAGACTTCGACGGCGATATGGACGATTTTGTGCAAGCGTTGGAGCGTGTCTCGAACCGACATAAGGTTGGCTCTACTGCCTGGAAACGGGAAATGAAGAAAGCCCTCAGGGATTTGGACTAATCTCAACGTATTCATTGAATACACCTTAACGGCCCACCCAGGATCACCCCTGGGTGGGCCGTTGTTTTTTCTGAGGTAGGAGTTGATAAGGTGCTTGAATTACCTCATGCGTTAATTTGCTTTGTGCGCCGAATAGGGTGGTGTTGTTTTGTTGTGGGTGGCCGTTAACGTTTTTTGTGTGGAAAAATTTTACTGATCCAAAATTAAATTTGTAAAGAAGTGATGGATTTCGTAATTTAACAGCAGGCTAAAGACTTTTAAAAATCCAGAGCTTATGATGAACGAGGAAGTACGTACGATAATGTCCACTAAAGTTACCACAGTAAACCCCAAGCAAACCGTTGATGAGGTGCTTAACCTCATGGAGCGTAAGCGCCTGCAACAGCTCCCCGTTGTGGAACACGGCAAGCTCGTTGGGTTGATTACCACTTATGACCTGTGGAAAAACTGCCGGTCCAATCCCGATTGTTCGGAGAACCTGGTTGGTGATGTAATGACTGCCGCCGTAGTCAAACTCGCCCCGAAAGACAAAGTGGGAACGGCTGCTGAATTATTTATGGATCGCCGGTTTAAAACCCTGCCCGTTGTTAACCTTAGGAACGATCTAAAAGGAGTCGTCACTGCTTTTGACGTGATTAAGTACAGTTTCAAAAAGGAATATCCGCAGCCGATTCTGTACGCCGATCGTCTTTGAGTTAAGCGCTAAATTCACAGAAAGAAAAAGCGATTAGCGAAATGGAATTGTATAAATGGTAAACCCCTATATTGTCGAATGTCAACGACAATACCTTCAGATCATATGCCCACCGTTGCTATCATCGGAGCGGGATGCTCGGGCATCACCGCCTTAAAGAATTGCCTGGGGCAGGGGCTATCAACCGTCTGCTTCGAAGCCAATAATGACTTGGGGGGGAATTGGATTTACAGCGCCGAGCCCAGCCACAGTTCCGTTTGCGAAACAACCCACATCATTAGTTCAAAAACGTTGAGCGCCTACCTGGATTTCCCGATGCCGGAAGACTACCCGGACTACCCCAGCCATGACCAGGTATTGGCTTACTTCCGCAACTACGCCGATCACTTTGGCTTGCGGGAGCACATTCGGTTTAATACCCGGGTTGCCAGGGCCGAACTACAAGCGGATGAAAGTTGGCAGCTGACCCTCGCCGATGGTAGCATAGAACAATTTGATTACCTACTGACCGCCAACGGCCACCACCACGAAGCCCGTCATCCGGAAGGTGTTTCGGATGCATTTACCGGCCGCTACCTACACAGCCACGATTATAAAAATAACCAGACTTTTAGGGACGAACGTGTACTGGTCATCGGAAGCGGAAACTCTGGCTGCGATTGCGCCGTGGAAATCAGCAGAGTGGCAAAAAAGGTGGACATCAGTATTCGGCGACCACACTACATCATCCCGAAGTTTTTTCTGGGTAAGCCTTCAGATACGTTCAACAAAAGTCTTCAGTATTTACCTGGTTGGCTGGCTCGCCTTGGCCAAAAGGTAACCCTGCGCATTCAGGTTGGGAAGTATACGGAATATGGGCTGGAAGAGCCCACGGAGCCGGTGACTAAAACTCACCCAACCCTCAACTCCGAATTGTTGTATAAAATTCGCCACGGTAAGGTACATCCCAGGCGTGGGGTGGATCGTATTGACGGCAACCAGATTACCTTTAAGGATGGCAGTAAGGAAGAGTTCGATACCATAGTGGCTGCCACGGGCTATAAAATCACCTTTCCCTTCTTCGACAAAGCGGTGGTTAATTATGAAGAGGCGGACCGGATTCCGCTGTACCTCCGGATGTTTCACCCGGAATACCGGAGCCTGATCTTCATCGGTCTTTTCCAACCGCAGGGAGCCATTTGGCCACTCAGTGATGCCCAGGCGCAACTGGCGGCTGCTTACATCGCCGGCAACTACGAGTTGCCCGGGAACCTGGCAGCACTGGCAGCGGCAGACAGCGACCACATCGAACAAGAATTTACCCGCTCTAAGCGACATACCATCGAGGTGCATTATCACCCGTTTTTGCGCCGCTTGCTTAAGGAAATTGGTAAAGCGAAGGTTCGTCGGCCCGTCGAGGTCGTATGAGATAACCTTGCCCGAATCTCTCCCTACCATGCTAGAGGGGTCTGCTCAGGTATTGCACGGTTTTCAAGCCCAAGCGGAAGAGCTCGTTCTTAGCGCTAACCGCATTTTAAGACTCAATCTATGCTCCCCATGACCGAGAAAGAAAAAATGATCGCTGGCAAATTTTACGATTCTCAGGATCCGGAATTGTTGGCTGGTCGAGCCCGGTCCCGTCGCCTGACGGGGCAACTGGCTATTACCCCAATGACCGACGAGGCCGCCCGCCAAAAGTTGTTCCGGGAGCTTTTCGGTTCCACGGGCGAAAATTTCTTCATTGAGAATACATTTAGTTGCGATTACGGCTACAACATTTTCCTGGGGGAGAACTTCTTTGCCAATTTCAATTGTATTTTTCTCGACGATGCGCCTATTCGTTTTGGCAATAACGTAATGTTAGCACCGGCGGTACAGATTTACACGGCTACGCATCAATTGGTGGCGGTCGAAAGGAATTCCGGGCTGGAGTTTGCCCGGCCGGTAACGATTGGCAACGATGTTTGGATTGGAGGAGGCGCCATCATTAACCCCGGTGTTACCATCGGAGATGAAGCGGTTATCGGCTCTGGGAGTGTGGTGACGCGAGACATCCCGCCGCGTGTTTTTGCCGCTGGAAACCCTTGCCGGGTAATTCGGGAGATTACGGATGCGGATCGGATAATGTGAGGAGCTTAAAACGTTGTTGCACAGATTTACCGGCTAAAAGCTGCTGCGCGTTCCACGGCATTTTCCCGGATGTTGAGCCAAAAGAGATTGTAGTCCCCAATGTGGTAGTTTTTAGTATTGAACAGGATGTCGCCGAAAAATTTTGGCTTGTTGGTAAACAAGCCGGCACCCCGGCGTTCGGCCCAAACGAGTTCCGGCAAGGGGCCTTTTTCATAGTTGTATAAAACACCGCCTTTGTTGAGTGCGGCGGGCGCTCGTTGCTCTTTAGTCGTCCAATTCAGCGGATTAACGACGGCGATATTGGGCACGGTGTCCCGATAGTCTGGTTTGGGTTTGAAGTCGTCGCGGTAGGTGCGCCAGCTGGCGAAACATCCGGTTTGGGTGGGTGATTCGCAAACCGGAATGGTCTGGTAGGCATTGGCAGAAACAGGCATGCCAACGAGGTAGGCGACGACAAGTTGGTGGCGCAGCGGCTTACCCTCAAATCGATCAGCCAATAACCGTTTGGCGTGGGTGGTTCCCTGGCTGTGGCTGGCAATGATGATGGGGCGCCCCTTGTTCCAGGTAGTCAGATAATGATCAAAGGCAGCAAGAACATCGGCGTAAGCGGTGTCTAGTGCCTGTTTGCTCACGGCTTGCCCCTGAGGATAAAAGACTTTGATGTGAGCCTGGCGGTAACGGGGGGCGAAAACACGACCGGCGGCATTGAAAATGGAGGCGTGGTTGAGCATGGCTGACTCGTCGACGGAATTATTGAGTTTTCGGTCACTCAGGGACGCATTCCAGTATTCGTTACCCTTGCGGGTTTTGAAATAGATGGTGGGGTGGATGTAGAAAACGTCGGCTTTGGCCGTCAACTGTTGGTCTTTGAGTTCCGTGCTGGGGGTACGATCTGCCGGGTCATCAGCAAAGGGGCTGGCCGCCCAGTACCTGGCCTGGGAATAATCGGGGAAAGCCGGTACGGCAAAGCTTGCTGAAGTGGAGATAACGGGGATACTACCACAAGCCACTAGCAACGAGGCAAGCAGCAATAAACTGAAAAAACGTGGGGTCATAAGCGCTGGTTAGGAAGTTGTTTACTGACTTGCACCTTTACGATTGAAAAAATAAACTACGGCGGCACTAAAGAGGCCAATTAGGAAGAGTGTCATGAGGAATGGGATGTAGAAAGCTTGCTGAAGTTTGAAGACTTGGCCAGCTTTTCGAGGCATAGATCAATTTTATAACGATGAAAATTTATAAAAAGTTCTTTTTTGTGTTTAAACGTATTGATGAGTTTTTTTGGGCGCGCGCGCAGGTGCAAAAAGAATACTTAAGCAGTGCAGAAGGCTGAGCCAGGGAACTTCGCCTTATTTACTTTGCTCTTTTAACCCACTCTTCTTGCACCTGCGGCCCCGCCCTGATGCACGAATTGAAGAAAAAAAATGGTATATAGCAATCTATAACAAGGTGTAAGCGAACATCTAAGCTTCATTGCCGTAAATTGAAATGCTGAAGCAGAGAAGGAATGTTCCGATGAACGCGCTTCAGTAACCACTTTCACGAGATACTACCATGGGAGAAGAAAGAGTAAACGTACCCACCAACGAGAACCGTACCAATTTTGCGCGTCACTTGCTACAGGATGTGCAAGCACTGGAGTATATGTTGAAACATGAATGGTTTGAAACGGAGACCATTCGTATCGGAGCTGAGCAGGAGATGTGCCTGGTGGATAAAAAAACGCTGAAACCTACCCCAAAGAACATTCAGGTACTCAACCGGCTGAAGGAGTTTCCTTGGGCTACTACCGAAATCGCCCGCTTCAACGTAGAGTGTAACCTAAGCCCTCAGGAATTTACCGGCCATGCTCTTCGGTTGATGGAAACAGAAAACCGGCATCAGTTGTCGAAAGTACAGGATTCTGCAAAAAAAAGTGATGCGTTGGTCGTGCTCACCGGCATTTTGCCCACGCTGCGAAAATTTGATCTCTCGCTGGAAAACCTGACGCCTAAACCGCGCTATCGTGCGTTGATTGAGGCCATTCGGGCGCAGGCAAAATCTTCCAAAGGTTTTGAGCTCCGACTGGCCGGGATCGACGAACTGTTCATCAGTCACGACAGTCCTCTTATGGAGGCCTGTAACACCAGCTATCAGGTGCATTTGCAGGTTACGCCGGATACCTTTGCACCGCTCTACAACATCGCTCAGGCCATCACCGGCCCCATCCTGGCGATCTCGGCTAATAGCCCGCTCGTCTTCGGTAAGCGTCTTTGGCACGAAAGCCGGATTGCGCTTTTCCAGCAAGCACTCGACGTGCGAACAACACAAGACCACATGCGCCAACCCGAACCTCGGGTAAGCTTTGGTACCAACTGGCTCGATAAGAGCATCATGGAGATTTACAAGGAAGACATCTCCCGGTTCCGCGTGCTACTGGGGGCAGAAGTCGAGGAAAATAGCCTGGAGACAATTGGCCGCAAGAATATACCGAAGCTTAAGGCGCTGCAAGTCCACAACGGGACGGTCTACCGGTGGAACCGCCCGTGCTATGGTATTAGCGATAACGGCATGCCGCATCTCCGTATCGAGAACCGCGTAATTCCTGCCGGGCCAACGGTGCTGGACCAAGTCGCCAACTCCGCCTTCTGGCTGGGTACGATGATCGGGATGGCCAATAAATATAAAGACATCCGGGAGCATATGAGCTTCGCCGACGCAAAGGATAACTTCGTGAAGGCCGCCCAGTTTGGTGTGGATACCCAATTTACCTGGTTCAATAACGAAAAGATGAGTTGCTGCGACCTCATCGTTGAAAAACTGCTGCCCATCGCCAAAGAAGGATTGCGTAGCAGGGGAATTGTGGAAGAAGATATTGAACGCTATCTCGGTGTGATCGAAGCCCGGGCTAAAGCCCATCAGAATGGTGCGCGCTGGCTCTTACAGTCCTACACGAAACTAGAACAGGAGGTAAACCAGGATGAAGGCCTAACGGTGATTACCTCGGCCATGATCCGCAACCAGATGTCGGAAAAACCGGTCCACACCTGGGAATTGCCCGATGCTGATGACCTTAAGAGCTACCGGCCCGTTGGTCTTCGTGTCGAAGAATTCATGGAAACAGACCTTTTTACCGTTCATGAAGATGACCTGCTGGAGATGGTCGCCAACGTAATGGAATGGCGCAAACTTCGCTATGTACCGGTTGAGGACGGTAAAGGCCACCTGGTTGGCCTCATCACCACCCGAAAATTACTGCGCTATTATACACGCCGGGAACGCCCGGATAGCCCCGAAGCTGGCTTTGTACAGGTTAAAGATATCATGATCGCCACCCCCCGAACCATTGACCCCAGTACGACGATCAAAGACGCCATGTACGTAATGCGAGGTGAGAAGATTGGCTGCCTGCCGGTGATTAAGGACAAGGAGCTTGTTGGGATCATTACGGAAATGGATTTTTTACGGGTTAGTGGGCGACTGATTGAGCGACTTAAGTAGTCGGAGAGTCAGGAAGTCAAACAGTCAAATAGGGTAGCTCGTAATGAGCGTTAAAGAACGTTTATTATTGGCTGTTGTGATTCGCATCGTACTTTCGGCGAAACCCGAGCTCTCTGACTGCTTGACTTTCTGACTACTTGACTATGAAATGGTACAGCCGCATCCCCTCCCCCCTCATCATGCTCTTTCTCATTATTCTGGTGGTGGCGGCCATGACCTGGCTGTTGCCGGCAGGTCTTTATGAACGGATGGAGGTGAACGGGCGGATGCGGGTGGTCCCCGGCAGCTACGGCGAAGTGACACCAACTCCGCTTAGCATATTTGATGTTTTCAAGGCATTCCCCGAAGGGTATAAACGGGCTACGCCGATTATTTTTATCTGCCTGGCAAGTGCGTTGATGTTTTCGTTGCTGGAGGCTACCAAAACGATTGAGAACGTGATCGGCCGGGTGGTACACCTGATGGGCGGCAACAACGCTGATGCGACGGAGACCAGTGTCGGAGCACCTGGAATGTCCGCTGCCCCAATGGGGCAGACCCGAGCGGAGATACTTCTGGTACTGCTCACCCTGGTTTACGGACTGCTGGGCATCATGGTCGGCTACGAGAATAATATTGCCACCATCCCGATTGCTGCCATCGTCGTTTTAGCGTTGGGTGGAGACTTGGTCTTGGCAGCAGGAGTCAGCGTAGGCGGTATGACGGTGGCCTTCGGGTTATCTCCCATCAATTTTTATACCGTTGGCAACGGGCATTTGATCGCTGATTTACCTCTTTTTAGCGGGGCCTGGCTGAGAACGATACTTTGCGCGGGCGGTTTGCTGCTGATGTCGTGGTACAACGTTCGCTATTATCGTCGTCTAAAAGTCGATCCGGAAAGCGGCATTGGTCGCGGTTTGGACACCACGGGGATGCAACTGAGCAAACCCCTGCACGAATACGCCATCACGGGGCGCAACTGGGCGCTGCTGATCATTTTTCTTCTGGGGCTGGCCGCAGTCCTTGTCGGGGTATTCACCGTGGAAGGCTTTCACATTAATGATACGTCGGCCATTTTCCTGATGGTCACCGTAGTTTTGGCTTTAGTGAGCGGGCTCTCGGGCAAAAAAGTGACTGAGGCAGGTTTTCATTCCATAGCTCAGATGGCACCCGCTACGTTCATCATCGGTATGGCTACCACGGTTAGTGTCATCATGGAACAAGGGCAGATCCAGGACACCATCAGTAATGGGTTGGCCAATGCCCTCAGCGGACTGCCGACCTACGCTTCGGCCATCGGGATGTCCATCGGGCAATCAGGACTGAATCTATTGATCCCCTCGGGTAGCGGACAAGCAATGGCTACACTCCCCGTCATGATCCCACTGGGGAATGAACTGGGGCTGAGTTCCCAGATCTCCATACTCGCCTTCCAGATTGGCGACGGAGTTACTAACTTATTCAATCCCTCGCTGGGCGGCCTGGTGGCCATGCTTTCCCTTTGCCGGGTACCGTTTGACCGGTGGCTGCGCTTCGCGCTGCCGCTGACGGGGCTACTGTTGGTGTGGGCTTGGTTGGGTTTGTTGCTGGCGGTGGCGGTAGGCTATTCTTAGGAGCTAGGAAATAGGAGCTAGGAAATAGGAGCTAGGAGCTAGGTAGCTAGTGGGCTAGCCAGTAAGTTTCTTTAGCACAGAACGCAGATATTTTGGTCGCTGGCTAAACGAAAAATCACTTGCATAGCCGTAGTTACGGAAGTTATTTTTCGTGACGCCAGCGGGCAAAAGATCAAGTTATGGGCAACGAAACTTACTGGCTGGCCCACTAGGCTGCCACAGATGTTGTTCACCTGACCGCTCAAAGCGAGGAAGCGAAGCGCACCGAATGGGACCTGCAGTAGCCTGGTTTCCTAGCTCCTAGCTCCCTATCTCCTACCGACTCCGCAACCGAATCACCGGACAAATAACCTCCTCCAAAGAGATGCCTCCGTGCTGGAAGGTATCCTTGTAGTAGTTGTTGTAGTAATTATAGTTGTTCGGATAAAGGAAGAATTTATCTTCCTTGGCGAAGATGAAAGTAGAACTGAGGTTAGGGCGGGGCAGCTTAGCCTTTAGTGGGTCGCGGACTTCCAGCACGTCTTTTTCGTCGTAGTTGAGGTTGCGGCCGAGTTTGTAGCGCAGGTTGGTGCTGGTATCCCGGTCACCAACTACACGGCTGGGGGTGTTGACGCGGATGGTGCCGTGGTCCGTTGTAACGATCAGCTGCACGTCGCGTTCGGAGAGCTTGCGCAGCGTTGCCCAAAGGGGGCTGTTCTCGAACCAACTACGGGTGAGGCTGCGGTAGGCTTTTTCATCGCCGGCCAGTTCCTTGAGGACCTCCATTTCGGTACGGGCGTGGCTCAGCATATCGATGAAATTATAGACGATGACGCTGAAGTCATTGTTCAGAAAATCCAACGCGCGGTCCTGCATCTGGCGGGCGAAGTTGGTCTTGGTCACTTTGGTGTAATCCCATTTTATGTCGCCTCGGCGTAGTACTCGCTCCAGTTGTTTGCCAAGCAAGTCGGCCTCGTGCATGTTCTTACCACCTTCATCGGAATCGTTCTTCCACCATTGTTTGTAGTGTTTGGCAATCTCTGATGGCATCATGCCGGCAAAGATGGCGTTGCGGCTGTACTGCGTGGCGGTTGGCAGGATGCTATAGAAATGACTTTCTTCTTCTACCTTAAATAGCTCCGTCAGGTAAGGCTCAATTACCTTCCATTGGTCGTAGCGCATGTTGTCGAGCAAGACCATTACGGTTGGGACTTCCTTACTGAGATGGGGCAGTACTTTCTCCCGCATCAGGTTGTGGGACATAATGGGCGCGTCGTCGCCGCCAACCCAATCCACGTAATTACGCTCGATGAATTTGCTAAATTCAGCATTTGCTTCCCGCTTTTGCACGGAGAGGATTTCTCCCATCTGTTCACTCTTGCTGTCGTCTAGCCTAAGTTCCCAGCTGATGATTTTTTTATAAACGTCTACCCATTCTTCTTTGTCGAGTCCACTGTTGATTTGCATCATCAACTGGCGGAATTCTTGCTGGTAGTCGGTATCGGTTTTTTCCCGGACAAGGCGTTTTTCGTCTACGATCGTTTTGAGTGTGAGCAGAATTTGCATCGGGTTGACGGGCTTAAGCAGGTAGCCTGCGATCTGACTGCCAATGGCTTCTTCCATTACGCTCTCCGCCTCGTTCTTCGTGATCATTACGACCGGAATATTATTGCCGGTTTCACGGATACGGCCAAGGGTTTCCAGGCCGGTAAGGCCTGGCATAGATTCGTCGAGAAAGACAATGTCAATATCACCGTTTTCACTCAGTTCTTCCAGGGCATCATGGCCATTAGTGGCCGTGACAACTTCGTAGCCTTTCTTTTTGAGGAAGAGGAGCTGGGGCTTGAACAGATCGATTTCATCGTCTGCCCAGAGAATGGTGATTTGGTCCATGTTTTGCTTAAAGTTTTTATTTGCCGGGGGGAAGGGGGGCTGGTGGCTATAAAACGACCTTCGTTCTGCAACCACAAATTACATACGCTTTTAGGGGCGTGATGTTTCGAACGTTGGCGAGAAAGGGGTTAGTATTTAGGAGGCTGTATTCAGTGCGTAGCGGTCAGATTTCGGTTTTTAGTATCCAGGTTACTAGGTTTAGGTGCCGATCGTTGTAGGTCTCAACGATACTCAATGTTCTTTTGCCCGGATGTCTGAACCCTGAAATGTTGAAGACTAAACCCTGGAGCTGAGTACTGAATGCTACTACCTAAGTACTTGAAAGGGGCGCGGCCGCGGGTGCAAAGAGAGGGTTGCTAAGAGGCAGGTTTTTGAAAAAAATATATTATGTTTAGGTCTCTCATGAATATTAAATGCGTTTTTAAGGGTATTAACCTTTTTCGCTAAATACCAACCCATGTCCCGTCTCAATCAACCAATTGCCTTTTTACCCGCCTTGATCATCTTGTTTTTTATTGGAGGATCAGGTACTGTTTTAGCCCAATGTCCACCCGCTACTGAAGCGGGTCTTCACGTTGTTAAGGCTAATGAAACATTATTTTCTATAGCCCAGCAGTTCGCTATTTCAGTAGATGATCTGACAACCTGGAACAGCCTGACCCGTCAGGAATTATTAAAACCCTGTAGGGAACTGGTCGTTTCACGCGCGCTGGTCAATCCGGTAAACGGTATTGGCGGGCAGAAACAACCCGGTAAATGGCATACCGTACGGCCGGGAGAATCGGTCGAATCTTTGGCGAAACTCTTCGGCTACACCGCTGCTCGTTTTCGCGAATTTAACCACCTGGAAGGTTGGCGCCGAATTAAGCCGGGGGCCGTACTTCGTTCCACCGAATGTGCTTGCGGATCTTCCAGCCAGGTGGCTGGGCCAGCACCCACCGTTAGCCCAACGCTGGCCTCCAGTGTAGTGCAAGTAGGTACTTCCTTCAATGAGCCGGAGGCTATTGCCACCGACAGGGCTTATATGAAAGTGTCTGAATCTCTGATGGTGGATGCCATCAACCGCATGCGAGCCAACCCCCGTGGCTTCATCTCGGAGGTGGAAGCCTTTGTTGCCGCGAAGAACGCCGAGCCCTGGCGCAAAAAAAACATCAATGCTCGGGCTGTCGCCGGCCTGATCAGCCGGCTGGAGAAAACACAGCCGCTGTCGATCCTCCGGGCGCACCCCTGCCTTTATCGCGTGGCTAAAAGTCACGGCAACTACCTGCACAACACCAAGCAGTTTCGCCACGATGGCCCCGATGGCAAATACCCCTGGAGCCGCTCCCTTGAAGCCTGCCCAACCGTACAACTGGGGACTACCAAAGGCCCTAACGGCTTCGCCGTTGGTAACGAGAACCTCGTTATGGGCCTAGAGCCAGCCGAAGCGGTCATCTATCTCCTGATTGATGAAACGGCTGACGACCGGGGACATCGCAATACCCTGCTGGCACCGGAATGGACCTACGTCTCCTGCTTCGATTATGGTACAGTCAATAACATCCCTAATCATTTTGTGCAGATGTTTGGACGGTAGAAAATGAAGTTTGTTCCTTCAAACTAAATCTTCTCAGGAGGCACTACCACTATTGGTAATGGTGAAGGTGCGGGTCTCAGCGTTTGGGATAAAATTGCCATCGAAACTAACCGAGACGTCGCAACCTATTGTATTTCCATCGACGGACACCGAATATTCACTACCCGGGCAATCAAGATAACTTACCTGGCGATATGGAATTACACCGGTTGAATCGTCAAATCCGCATTCAGCAAATTCGGCATTAGTTTCAAAAATAAATTCCCCTGTTCTGGTGCCACAGGAAAATTGGTTACTCAGTATCCTGAAGTTAAATAAGCTTCCGGCAGGAATTACAAATGGGAACTGGATGTTCTCAAGAATTTCAGCGGGACCGGTAGATGTTAATCCATTAATTACGGCATCTTGATTTCCCAGGTTGTATACCGTGATGAACATCGAAGTTTCGTCAGTAATGAACGAGATTGGTTTAAGCTCGAAGACACCATCGTTCAGGTTCGCTCCATGAGAAAAGAGTTGATTACCAAATGTAAGTAGTGCCCCTTCCGAAACCACAGAGGAGATGGTTTCGATAAAGCTGATACGGCATGGTCGTTCGGATAAACCCCGCATGGATAATTTTAAATCTCCGGACCCAGCATTAAAGCAACTTTTGTCGTGGGCAATTTTAAGCGTTACTTCCTCTCCCGTATGGAACAAACCGTCAGGAAATAAACTCCAGACGGAAGAAACAAGGCTGAACCTCTGCCCTTCCACCCGGATGTCACCTTCCTGTAGGTAAAGGTCGATTCCTCCGGTATTTCTTAAGATTATTGAATAGATGGCCCTGTCATCATCTACTGAAGTATCAAGCAAGTCGCTTGTATTAATCATGTCGCCGCAGTCTAAATTTGACTTTTGATTAAGGCTGTTAATGTAGATAATCTGAACTTCAGGGCCTTTAACAGGATCGGTATAAAGTACTTCGAAGTCGTTGCCGTTTTGTGCTATTAGCGATTGGCAGGAACAGCCGATCAGGAAAATCAGGAGGAAAACAGGAAGTGGAATGTTTAGATGGCGCATACGGTTCAGTGTTTACGGAAAGAGAGAATGTGCGGAATTGGAGAACCTCTTCCTTTCTTATAAGAAGCGAGTTGGAAAAGTGTGACATTTTAAATCTTACACTTGTCGTATATTTCCAACTTGTAAGTTTGCTGTCAACCATAATCAGTTGAACGGCTAACAATAGAATAGCCTCCAACCATACCATTCATGAGACCAACAACGTTCTTCCTCACTGCTCTTTTTACCCTTCTTTGCACCTGCGTCAGCGCCCAAATTGACCTGAAGCACTGGGACGCCCTGGCCCCCCGCAACATCGGCCCCTCCGGCATGTCTGGCCGGGTAACGGCGATTGATGTGAACCCCACCGATAAGGAACACATCTACGTCGGGACCGCCTCCGGAGGTGTATGGATGAGCCGCAACGGCGGCATCAGTTTTGAGCCCCTTTTTGATGACCAGAAATATCTCGGCATCGGAGCGCTGACCGTCTCCGACGCCAACCCCAACATCATCTGGGTCGGTACCGGTGAGGGTAACCCACGAAACTCGGCCAACTACGGCGGTGGCATCTATAAAAGCATTGACGGCGGTAAAACCTGGCGGCATATGGGCCTCGAAAAGACCCGCCACATCCACCGGGTGATCGCCCACCCAACGAACCCCGATGTCGCCTACGCCGGCGCACTAGGTTCCATGTGGGGCCCGAATAAACAACGTGGCGTATACCGTACGACCGACGGCGGTGATACCTGGAAAAAAATCCTCTACGTCGATGAAGGCACCGGCATCGCCGACATGGTGATGGACCCCTCCAACCCCAACAAATTGATGGCTGCCACCTGGACCTTCGACCGCGACCCCGACTTCTTCAACTCTGGCGGCCCCGGCTCCGGTATCTGGGTAACCCACAACGGCGGCGACGGCTGGGAACGCCGCACGGCCAAAGACGGCCTGCCGAAGGGTGACCTCGGCCGCATCGGCATCACCATCTCCCACAATAAACCGAACATCGTTTACGCCCTGGTGGAGGCCAAGAAAAACGGCCTTTATAAATCCACCGACGGCGGCCTGAACTGGCGCTTGGTCACCGACAAAGGGATCGGTGATCGCCCCTTCTACTACGGCGAAATTTACGTAGACCCGCAGAACGAAAACCGACTTTTCGACATCGCGACCTACATCTCCCGCTCGGAAGACGGCGGTAAAACCTTCCGCAACATCGCTAACTATGGCAACGCCGTTCACCCCGATCACCACGCCTTCTGGATTGACGCCGACAACCCGCAGTACATCATTGATGGGAACGACGGTGGCCTGAATATCAGCCGCGATGGTGGCGACACCTGGCGCTTCGCCGCTAACCTGCCGCTGGCCCAGCTCTACCACATCAACTACGACATGAGCTTCCCCTACCTCGTTGGTGGCGGTATGCAGGATAATGGCAGTTGGGTCGGACCAAGCCAGGGCCTGAAATCAGGTGGCATTACTGAGTCCGACTGGCAGGAAGTGTACTTCGGAGACGGCTTCGATTTGATCTTCAAGCCGGGCGATTCCAACACTGTTTATGCTGCTAGTCAGGGTGGTTCTCTGGGCCGCGTTAATCGCCGTACGGGCAAGACTAAATCCCTAAAACCATTGCATCCGGATGGTACCTTCCTGCGCTTCAACTGGAACGCACCGATTGCCCAAGGACCACAAAGTGACTGTACCATCTACATGGGCAGCCAGTTCGTACACAAGTCTACCGACTGCGGCGACCACTGGGAAATCATCAGCCCCGACCTGACGACGAACGACAGCACCAAGCAACGCCAGATGATCTCCGGCGGCCTTACGATTGATGCCACGCAGGCGGAAAACCATACGACGCTGCTCTGCATCATTCCCGGCAGTAACGGCAAAGACCTGTGGGTCAGCTCCGACGATGGTCGGCTGCACCTGAGTAAGGATGATGGCGGCAACTGGACCGACCTGACCAGTCGCCTGACCGGCATGACGGCCGGTGCCTGGATTCCCTACATCGAGGTGAGCCCGCACAACGCGGCTGAAGCCTGGGTGGTGGTGAATGACTTCCGCCGCAACGATCGTCGCCCGATGGTTTTCCACACCGACAACTACGGCGAGACGTTTACCCGGGTGGTAGATGAGAAGAAAGTCAGCGGCCATGCCCTCGCCATTGTGCAGGACCCCGTGGAGCCAAACCTGCTGTTCCTCGGCACCGACCAGGGCCTGTGGATCAGCTTCGACAAGGGGGCTAAGTGGACGCATTACAACAAGACTTACCCGGGCGTTTCTACGCGCGATATCAAGATTCACCCGCGCGAGCACGACCTCATTCTTGGTACCTTCGGCCGGGCGGTTTGGATACTGGACGACATCCGTCCGTTCCGCGAAATCGCGACCAAAGGCACCCAGATGCTGAAGGACACTTTCGCCGTATTCCCCGCCCCCGATGCTTACCAGTGGAGCTACCGCTCTTACCAGGGCACGCGCTTCTACGCGCAGGGCCAGTTCCAGGGGCAGGACCGCCGTGGCGGTGCCATGCTGACTTACTGGGTGCTGCCACAGAAAGGGAAAAAAGGCAAAGGAAAGAAAGGTGGGATGGAAAAAGGCGGCAAAGAGGGCGCGGCCGCAGGTGCAGGGAAAGGTAAGAAAGCCATGGACGAAACGGCCAGCATGCTCTACTACGGTAAAGTCAATATTGCCGATAAAGCCACTGACCCCAACCCGGCATCTAAGCCCAAGGGCAAGGTTAAAATCCAGGTAGTCGACGTCCAGAGCGGGGACACCATCCGGACCTACACCTCTACACCCCGCTGGGGCATGAACCGTACCAGCTGGAACATGCGCCGCGACGGAATGGCCTTTCCCGGTCGCCGCACGCGCCGCCCCGGTTCCGATACGCCAAGCGGAGCCCGCGTCGGCCCTGGCGTCTATGAGCTGATCATGACCTACGGCGATCACATGGGTAAAACCATGGTGACCGTCCACGCGGACCCGCGCGAAGACCAGATCCCCAACGGCCTCGATGCTCAGCAAGCCATGCGCGTGGAACTCGACACCACCACCGCCCACCTCACCGCTGCCTGGAACGACCTGCAAGAAGCCGGCAAGGCCGTTAAGCGTATTCAGGGTTTGCTGAAGGACGCCCCTAAAGCCGTGAAAGACAGCCTGGACAAGGACGCCAAAGGCCTCCTGAAAACCATTGCCGAAATCGAAGAAATCTTCACGGAGAAGGAAGGCCTTAAAGGCATCCAGCGCAACCCGACCAACCTGCGCTCGAAGATGTTCACCGCCGGCCGCTATATCGGCCAGGTGGAGGGCCGCCCTACCCAGATGGCGGAGGTGGCGCTGGAGCAGTACCAGGCTGCTGCCAAGGACTTCATGGAGAAGATCGAGGCGTTCCTTGCTGGGGACTTCGCTGACTTCCGTAAGGAGGTGGAGGCGGAGGCGTTGACGCTGTTTGGGAAGTTGTAGTGTAGTAGTGGGTTAGCTTCGTCGCTGCCTTTGGCGGTTAGCCGCCTGCTAGTTTTGAATCGTAGATTATAGCGTATGACACAGATTTTGGCAGCTGTGTTAATCTGTGTCATCCGCTATAATCTGCGATGCTTGTTTTCTGGGTACTCAGCCTTCAGGCTGGTGTTGCCCTCCGAGCGGCCCGACGGCCTACAGCGAGCAGGCCGTCGGGCGGGTTGTTGATCGGTCTCGTCCTAGTTAAGGCTGGGCTTGCTAAAGGGCCAGCCTAAAGGCTGAAGCCTCTCCTTCACCTCTTACCAGCCAGCTGAACTAGCGTTTAATTATCCTGCCCCAAGTCTCTTAAATCTCCCCGGACCATTTCCAAAAACTTTTGAAATTGTACATAGTCTGGAAATGAGGTAGCAAGCTCAGACCAAAGTCCTTCTGCTTTATGGAACCAAGCAATTTTCTCTTTTTTAGAGCTTGCTATATGTGCTAGATTAGCATACGAAATGGCGAGTCCGTTTTTGAAACCAACGTTATCCGGGTAGTCGGCGTGCAGCTCCTGACCTAATGCTGATTGTTGTTCAAAGAATTGGAGTGCTTTGGGTAAGTTTCCAAGGGAGCTATGGGTATAGCCCAGCTTTTCGTAGGAAACGGCGAGTCCGTTTTTGAAAC
>JBGCFZ010000124.1:0-7818 GCA_045110355.1 Lewinella sp.
CCGGAATCCCCGTTGGCGTAACTTGCCACGGCCTTTCTACCATCCCTAATTCACATCCCCTCTTTACCGGTATGCTGGGGATGCACGGCAACTATGGTCCTAACTTTCTGCAAAACGAAGCAGACGTCATTATCGCCATCGGCATGCGCTTCGATGACCGGGTGACGGGGAAATTGTCGGAGTACATCCCAAACGCTCAGGTCGTTCATATTGAAGTAGATCCTGCTGAAATCAATAAGAATGTAAGGACCATTGCTCCGGTCCTTGGTGATGCAAAAGAAGTGCTCGAAATGCTGTTGCCGCTGGTGGAGCAAAAGTCGTATCCTGAATGGGTGGCCCGGTTTAATGAATGTCATCGCATTGAGGAAAAACGGGTTATTCGTGAGGCCATCGGGCCAACCGAGGATGGACAAATTCGCATGGGGCAGGTCATCCGGGAAGTCAGTAAACAGACGGAGGGTAAGGCCATTGTCTGTACCGACGTAGGCCAACACCAAATGATGGCCGCCCGGTACTATGAATATGAGGGGCACGACCAATGGGTCAGCTCCGGCGGTGCCGGAACAATGGGCTACGGCCTGCCTGCCGCCTTCGGCGCTAAGTATGCTGATCCCGGTCGGCAAACCGTTGCCTTTATTGGCGACGGTGGTTTTCAAATGACCCTTCAGGAACTGGGGCTCTGTGCGCAGTGGAACGTTGGCGTGAAGATCGTTTTGCTCGACAACAACTACCTCGGTATGGTGCGTCAGTGGCAGGAGCTCTTCCACAACGAACGGTACAGTGCCGTTGAATTGGTGAACCCGGATTTTGTTACTATTGCTAAAGGTTTTGGTGTGCCGGGTAAGACCATCAGAAATCCGGAAGACGTAAAATCAGGCATCGCCGAAATGTTGGCTCATGACGGCCCTTACCTGCTGCACGTACACACAGTGAAGCTGGACAATGTATTCCCCATGGTGCCGAGCGGTAAGTCTGTAGCAGAAGTAATTCTGGGCCCAGAAGACTTATAAGCTTACCTCTTTGAATCGAATCATCTAATGTCTTCTCCCCGTGCGCTTGCAGCACGCCAGGAGCAAGTGTTTAACTACCTTTCCCTGCACCTGCGTTCGCGCCACCTATCAAGGGCCGTCGAAGACAGCCGCGAAGCGCACGAGCGAAGCTTAAAAAGATAAAATGAGTACTGAACTTACTAATTACACGATTACCGTTTTTACAGAAGATCAGGCTGGTCTGTTATCCCGGGTGGTGGGTATTTTTAACCGGCGCAACCTGAATATTGCTAGCCTCACGACCAGCCAAAGCAGTGATCCTACCATTCATCGATTTACCATCGTGATAAAGGTCACGGAAGAAGTGGTGATTAAATTGGTGGCTCAGTTAGACAAGCAGGTGGACGTCCTGAAGGCCTTTTATTACCAGGATTCTGAAATTGTTCATCAGGAAATTGCCTTGTATAAAGTTCCGATCGATGTATTTAACAATGGCAGCGAAGTAGAGCAATTGATTCGTAAACACTTCGCCAGGGTATTGCTCATTGAACCAGAATATGTCGTTATTGAAAAGACCGGGCACGAGAAAGAAATTGGTGCCTTGCTGGCAGATCTTCGTCAATTCGGCATCTATGAATTCGTGCGTTCCGGACGGGTGGCAATTGTGAAGCCAATGGAACGGTTGAATAATTACCTGGCCACGGTGGGGAAAAACGTTAGTTCGTAGTCTAATAGTCCATAGGCCTGCACACCCTGCTCCACTATGAACTATTGGACTATGAACTATGAACTACGTATGTTTGCTAGTGGAACCAACCCGCCGACCCATGAATAACTTTGCCACTTTACTCATCGCCTTTTTCGTTCTCTCTTCAGCGATGAGTTGTGGGAAAAAGGTGCAGACACTGGTTGATTCTGGTGACTACGACCAAACTATCGAACTGTCCAAGCGCAAGCTGGTGGGCGATAAGAATAAAAATCCCAAATTTGTAAGCGCACTGGAAACGGCCTTTAACCGAGCCAATGCCGAAGATATTGAACGGGCTAACCGGATGAAGGGTAGTGCTACTGCCGACTGGGTTAGGATTCATAGCATCTACAGAAAAATAAATGACCGTCAGCTTAACGTAAAGCCCCTGGTGCCTTTGGTGGACAAAAACGGGTATGAGGCTGATCTTCGGTTTATTCAGGTGGCACCTATGTTAAACCAAGCAGGAACACAAGCTGCCGCACAGCTTTATGCTGAGGGAGAACGCCTGCTGGCTTTGGGGAAACAGGGAGATAAAGCCGCCGCCAGAGAGGCTTTTGAATCCTTCGAAAGCATTGCCTACTACCAGCGGGATTATCGGAATACCAATAGCTTACTACGGGAAGCGGAGGAACTAGGCAAGCTGTACATCACCGTTGAGATGATGAACGCAACGGGGGGCTACCTACCCGCTGGATTCGAAGAGGAACTTCTCCGCATTAACGCCAGCGAAATGCAGGATCGATGGCGAATTTTTGAAGCAGCAAAGAAGCCGGGCCGCAAGTACGACTACGTTGCACGGATCATTATGCGAAACATCGACGTGAGCCCGGAACGTTCTTCCGAGCGCCAGTACATTGACGAAAAGGAGATTACTGATGGGACGGAATACATTCTTGACGAACGGGGTAACGTAGCCAAAGACAGCCTGGGTAATGACCGTACACGGCCTAAACAGGTCATCATCCGAGCAGATGTGATTGAGGTGTTCCAAAGCAAAGTAGCCGTCGTTAGCGGCAGCTTTGAGCTTTACGACATCAATCAGCGTCGGGTTGTTGATCAGGGCGACCTTACCGCAGAGGCCATTTTCGAAAACTATGCCAGTACCTTCCAGGGAGACCGCCGGGCACTCTCTACAGATTCCAGGCGCCGGATCGGAAATAGGCCCCAACCATTCCCCTCCAATGAACAATTGATTTTGGACGCAGCAGAAGTCCTCAAGCCGATTTTGGCGGAGCGCATTGCTACTAGTTACAACCTTATCTAACTACCTACTACTTACTATCCACAGACCGGTAAGCCTCAATAACCTTCATTTCTCCTTCCTTCCCGCCAACGGAGTTGCCGTGTTCCATGCCGTAAACACCGGTAAAGCCTTTTTCGTGAATATGAGAAAGCACTTTACTGTAATTGATCTCGCCGGTGGTGGGTTCCTTTCGTCCGGGATTATCGCCGATTTGGTAGTAGGCAATTTCGTCCCACGCAGCGTCGATGTTGGGGATGAGGTTACCTTCCTGAATCTGCTGATGGTAGATGTCAAAGAGGATCTTACAACTCGGGCTGTCAACGCCTTTACACAAGGCGTAGGCTTGGGCGGCTTTGGTGAGAAATAGTCCGGGGTGGTTTCGGTAATTCAATGGTTCAAGGACGATGACCAGGCCGTGCTCCTCGAGAATGGCTGCACCTTGCTTCAGTGTTTCCATTACGTTGGCGAACTGGTACATAGGTTCAAGGCGCATTTGAACGAAGCCGGGGACGACCGTCATCCATTTGGCGTTGCAGCGTTTGGCAACTTCTACGGAGTTGCGGATGTCTTGCAGAAAGGCGTCACGGTGCTCCCCCGCACCGTTGGTGAGGGTAGGCTCCCGCCAATTGATCTTATTGGCGACAAAGACGCCCATCGTCATGTCGTTCTTAACTAGTAAATCCCCTATTTTAGCCTGCATTTCCGGCGTCCGATTGGGCATCCCGTTGTCTTCCCAAGCGGTGAAACCGTGGTCGGCAGCCCACTGTATTTGGTCAAGAATATTTTCTCCGGCGTGGGCTTTGAACATGCCACCGTGGGGCGCGAAGGCCAGGTTGTATTTCTCGGCGGAGGGTAGGGGAGTTGTGGCTGCTGCCGTAGTGGCACAGGCGGTGGTGCCAGCGGCCAATAGTGGAAGAGCGGCGGTAAGTTGAAGTGCTTTTCTGCGTTGCATGAATCGATTGATTTTGGGTTTAAGATAGGATTTTGGGCGGGGACGCAGGTGCAAGGGAAGGTTAGAAAGCCTCAAAACCCCGATATTCCCCCTAAAACCATCCATGCGCTACTTTCTCCCCTTATTCCTTTCCCTCCTTTTTTCCTTTACTGCCTCCGCCCAAAACTACATTGGAAAGCAAAAAGATATTGACCAAATTCTGGCCAACGTTGCGCAGTTCTCGCAGTACATCATGACTAAGAATACCGTGGGGGTTGTGAACAGTTATACAGAAGATGGTAAAATATTTCCTGATCAGCTAGGCATTCTGGAAGGCCCGGAAGCCTTGTTCAAGTATTGGCAGCCCTCCGAAGGTTATACTACTTTAGTCCATAAAGTGACACCCCAGGAAATCCGGATTGTAAAGAAAACGGCCTACGACTATGGCATCTACGAAGGGAAAACGGAACGCCCGGACGGATCAGTCAGCACCTGGCAAGGAAAGTATGTCATCGTTTGGAAGAAGATTGGGAAAGACTGGAAGATCTATCTCGATATCTGGAATAAGCGGCCGGAGTAATCTTCAGATTGCCAGGGAATAAGTGAAAGCTAAAGGCTGTTAAAGGGCCATTCACTGACAAAGGTCATTTTCTAAGCATCATACCAATAGCTACCTTTGTACGGTTCAACAAAGGTATTGTTTGCCTGGCCCCAGTGCCAGCAAATCAGTTTCTACCTATCCAAACTTACTATGCTCAGACGATTATTACTTTTAGCCGTTACGTTATTCCTTTTCTCCTGTGGCGAGGACGTCAACCCTAACTTTCAGGAAGAGATCGCCAAGCCGGAGTTTTACCACCGCTCGGTAAAGCAATTAACCGATGTGATTGTGCATGATATCTTCAGCCCGCCGGTAGCGGGTCGCATCTATGCCTACTCCTCCATTGCCGGCTACGAAGCAGTCGCTGCCGGAGACCCTGCGCTTCAGTCATTAGCTGGTCAGATCCCTCATCTCAATAAATTGCCTGTTCCGCCAACGGACGTAGAGATTGCTTACCCAATTGCTGCAGTAGCGGCACAGCTCAAAGTAGGCAAAAGCCTCATCTTTAGCGAGGAGAAGATTGAAGTCTTCGAAACTGAGATATTTAAGGAGATTAAAGAGATTGGAGTGCCCGAAGCTACTATGGTTGCTTCCGTGGCCTTCGGCCACGCCATCGCTGATCACGTTATCGCCTGGTATGATGGTGACGTTTATAAGCAATCGAGGACTTTTCCCAAATACTCCATCACCAATGATCCGAGTAAGTGGCAACCCACACCGCCTGATTATATGGACGGTATTGAACCAGCCTGGTCTAAAATCCGTGCTTTCTCCCTAGACCGTTCGGACCAGTTCAAGCCACTGCCGCCCACAGAATACAGTGAAGAAAAAGGTACTGCCTGGTGGGACGGTGTGATGGAAGTCTACAACGTTTTTAATGATGTAGAAGCAACAGAGCTTGAAGAACGGAAGGCCATCGCCCAGTTTTGGGACTGTAACCCTTACGTAAGCCACCACGTCGGCCACGTAATGTTTGCGACCAAGAAGATCACTCCAGGTGGTCATTGGGTCAATATTTCAGCAATCGCAGCCCGTAAGGCTAATGCTGATTTTGCCCAGACGACCGAGGCCTATGCCATGGTTTCCATGGCCATGCATGATGCTTTCATCAGCTGTTGGGATGAGAAATACCGGTCTTCCCTGGTTCGCCCCGAGACCTTCATTAATCGTCACATCGACGAGGAATGGAGACCGCTGTTGCAGACGCCTCCGTTCCCCGAGCACACATCAGGCCACTCCGTAGTTAGCCGGGCCTGCGCCATTGTGCTTACGGACATCTTTGGTGAGAATTTTACCTTTGATGATGATTCGGAAGAAGAGTATGATCTTCCCACCCGTAGCTACGACAGCTTTTTGGCGGCAAGCGAAGAAGCGGCGATCAGCCGTCTTTACGGTGGTATCCACTATCGGCCAGCCATTGACTATGGGGTGACCCAAGGCGAAGCCGTTGGCAAACACCTGTTGAGTCGGATTCAACCTCGTGCGGCTATTACCGAGCGAGGGGAGTAGGTTGTAGGTTACAAGTTGCAACCTGCAAGTTTGTACCTTACGTATTATGACTCAAAGAAATATCGCCCAGTGGCGGCCCATCTTGTTTAGTTTATTGCTGCTGACCTATTTTGTTGGTCTGTTGCTGGTAAATTATTTTAAACTGGATTTTGTGTTGATTGGCGTATTCGTCGAGCTATTGACCATTCCTGCCTTACTCGCTCTGTTAGGATACTTTGGCTACAACTTCTGGCGGGGCTTTAAGGCAGACAGGGAACAACGACCGGTGCATTGGGCAGCGACTGGTTTGTTGCTGGCTTGTATGGGGATGTTGGTTTGGGCCAGTCTGTAGTGTTACTGGCTGGCCAACTAGGTAGTGGATGATAATCTCAACAGGCTTTGAGCGTCTGAAGACTGACTTTTACCACTGCTTCTTTGCCCTCAACCTTTCCTTGCACCTGCGACCGCGCCCTGCGTACCTAAAATTTAAGACCACCTTAAGCATACTTCGGTGTAGGAGAAACGTTTATCGATAAAACAGCAATTTCCGTCGTTGTTTTGACAAGATTAGCCGTTGAAAGCAGGTCCTGTCAAACCAAACTGTGGAAACATTGCTTTCTTTGCAGCAAACTACTAATCAAATATGAATAAGTTACTCATTTTCGCCCTCGTACTATGTACGTCCGGGCTCTTTGCTCAACCTGCTCCTAACAATTGGTGGGACCTAGACCGTACCGATGATACCTTTCCGGGCGTCAGTGCGCAGAAGGCCCACAACTACCTGAAAGGCAAAAAAGCGCAGGACGTTGTCGTGGCAGTCATTGACTCGGGTGTAGACGTTGAGCACGAAGACCTCAAAGACAACGTTTGGACAAACCCAGGTGAAATAGCAGGTAATGGCATCGATGATGACAATAATGGTTATGTTGACGACATGCACGGCTGGAATTTTATCGGTGGAAAAGATGGACGTAACGTCAATTACGAAAACCTCGAAGTAGTCCGCCTGTACAATGCTTACAAGGCTAAGTACAACAACCGGAACCGCGACGGCTTGAAGAAGGCGGAGAAAATGGAGTTTGATAAGTTCAAGGAATACGAACAGATGATCGAAAAGGAGCGTAATGATGTAGCTCCCCAGGCGGCGCAAATCTCAGTTATGCTAGGCGCATTGGAGTCGGTGGTAAAGAGGATCGGTAAAAAGCCCGAAAACGTTTCTTCGGAGGACATTGAAGCCGTTAACGACAAGGATGAGCAAACCAGTATTGCCAAACGATTGGTTGCGCGTGCGGTCTCAAGAGGTCAAACCTTTCCGCAGTACTACAATTTGCTGGAGCGCTATAGTGAGAGTTTGAAGCAAACCCTGGAGTATAACTACAACACTGAGTTCGATGCTAGGGATATTGTGGGTGATAACCCGGGGAACCTTGATGATCGTTCCTACGGCAATAATGATGTTGAAGGCCCCGATGCCATGCATGGTACCCACGTCGCTGGTATTATCGCTGCTGTTCGTGACAACAGCCTTGGTGTGAACGGTGTGGGCGGAGCAAGCATAAAAATTATGTCTATCCGGACGGTCCCCAACGGAGACGAGCGGGATAAGGACGTGGCCAACGCCATCCGCTATGCGGTTGATAACGGAGCATCCATAATCAACATGAGCTTTGGTAAAGGCCAGAGCCCCTACAAAGGTGCCGTTGATGCTGCCATGAAGTACGCCGAGAAGAAGGACGTCCTACTGGTGCACGCTGCTGGTAACGACGGTAAAATGCTTACCCTGGAGAATAACTTCCCCAATGATACTTACCAGGG
>JBGCFZ010000125.1:0-13761 GCA_045110355.1 Lewinella sp.
ATGGGTGAGCCTTGACCTTCCGCTGAGTGACTTCACCGGGCTGACAACTCAGGCTAATATTGCTCAATACATTATTGTCGGCCAGCCTACAGGTACTACAACAGTATTCATTGACAACATCTACTTCTACAACGGAGATGGTGGCGGTGGCGACCCTACCGAGCCAACTATGGCTGCACCAACACCAACCCTGGCTGCAGGAAACGTAATTTCCTTGTTTAGTGATGCCTACACGGATGTTCCCGTTGATACCTGGCGTACTGACTGGTCTTCGGCTATGTTAGAAGACATCATGGTAGCAGGTAATGCTACCAAGAAGTACTCCGAGCTTGACTTTGTTGGCGTAGAAACCGTGGCCAACCAGATTGACGCTTCAGGCATGACTCACTTCCACTTTGATGTATGGTCAGCAGACTTTACGTCTGTCTCCATCAAATTGGTTGACTTTGGCGCTGATGGTGCCTTTGATGGAGGTGATGATGTAGAGCATCAGATCGATTTCCCGATGCCGGCGCAAGGTGAATGGATCAGTTATGACATACTCCTGAGCGACTTTACTGGCCTGACAACGACCAATAACATTGCTCAGTACATTTTCGTGGGCCAGCCTACCGGAAGCACTACCGTATTTATTGACAACGTGTACTTCCACAACTAAGTAAGCCCCTCTTAAAAGCAAAGGCAAGGTCTGGTCATGCCTACCAGCAGAGCAGACCTTGCGATTGCACTAATAAACTCCATGAGTTTCTCAAATCAATCTAAAACAAGCATGAAACTATCAAGTAAAAGCCTACTTAAATCCTCCTTCTTCATTACGGTACTTGGTTTGGCGGCCTTCAGCTTCTCAAGTTGTGAAGCGGACGAGAACCAAAACCTGGAAGAGCGGACCTGGCAACTGACATGGAGTGACGAATTTGATGGCAGTGCCGGGCAAGCTATTGATGCCTCTAAATGGGCCTACGATGTAGGCAGAGGTGATAATGGCTGGGGAAACCAGGAACTCCAGTACTACACTGACGGCACAAACAACGTTGCCCTGGACGGCAACGGCAACCTTGTGATCACGGCCAAAAGAGAAGTTTTTGGCGGTGCTCCTTTCACTTCTGCTCGCATCAAAACACAGGGCTTATTCGAACAAGCCTTCGGCCGCTTTGAGGCCAGGATGAAAACCCCTTACGGCCCCGGCATGTGGCCTGCTTTCTGGTTACTTGGCAGCAACATCGATCAGGTCAGCTGGCCACAGTGTGGGGAGATTGACGTAATGGAACTGCGTGGACAAATCCCGAATAAAATTGCGGGTAGTGTGCACGGCCCCGGATACGCTGCAGGTGATGCGGTATCGGCTGATTTCGAGCTTGAAAATAGTCGGTTCGATGCGGAATACCACGTTTTTGCGATCGAATGGGGTACAGATTATATCGACTACTTCGTAGATGATTTCCTTTACCAACGAATTACACCGGAAGACGCAGACGGAGAATGGGTGTTTGATCAACCATTCTTCATGATCCTTAACCTTGCCGTTGGAGGAGACTATGTTGGTTTCCCGACCAGCCAAACGCCTTTTCCGCAAACCATTGAAGTAGACTATATTCGGGTTTACAACCAAAACTAGGTTAGCCCTAACTTGACCACCATTAATATGCTCCGCGTGCCTGGGTACGCGGAGCGTACTTTTTCCCATCTCCTACTCTGCCTTTCTACATTCTTCTGCACCTGCGCGCCGTCGCCCAAATGTTGATCAGCAAGAAGAAAGCAGTAGGTAAAACATCCATAATCTGGTCATCACAGCTACCTGATTACACGTCGTTAAAAAGCAAGAAAACACATGCCAGAAATTCAACAGGTCGAACTAAAAGGAGAACGTTATTTCAAGTTGACGGATAGTGACGAGATGCGTCCGTTTTTCATGAGTATTGTAAGTGATACGAATCACTGGATGTTTATTTCCAGCAATGGTGGCTTGTCTGCGGGACGAAAGAACTCCGAGTACGCACTGTTCCCCTACTACACCGATGATAAGATTACGGAGTCGGCCGAGATAACAGGTAGCAAATCGATTTTCAGGGTACAAAAGGGAGAAGAAACCCTGATTTGGGAGCCCTTCTCATTCCGCTACGAGGGCCGATTTAGCAAGAGTCGTAATCTGTATAAGAGTGTCTTTGGGAACAAAATCATTTTTGAGGAAATCAATCATGACCTTGGTTTGAGTTTCCAGTATGCATGGAACTCAAGTAGTAAGTACGGTTTTGTTCGTCGTTCAACGCTGAGCAACCATACGGCTTCTCCGATCAACGTATCGTTTCTGGACGGATTACAGAACATCGTTCCTGCAGGTGTTGGCAGTGAGCTGCAGAACCGGTCCAGTAACCTGGTAGACGCTTACAAGCGGAGTGAACTACACCGCAAAAGTGGCCTTGGCATGTTTGCCCTGAGTGCCATCATCGTTGACAAAGCCGAGCCAAGTGAAGCATTGAAAGCCAACGTTGTCTGGTCGCTAGGGGCAACTAATCCCAAATACCTGGTTTCTTCCCTGCAGCTGGATGCTTTCCGTAACGGCGCATCAATTCTGGAAGAAACGGACATTAAGGGAGAAAAGGGTGCCTACTTCCTGCACCAGGACCTCTCTCTGCCGGCAAATGGGGACGCAGTGTGGTCCATTGTATCAAATGTTAACCAAGATCATGCAGCCGTTGCTTCTCTCATCCATGATCTCCAATCCGGAGAGCAGCTGGCGGAAGCAGTAGCACAAGACATAGAAAAAGGTACCCAGCAATTAATTGCCTTAAGTGCCGCTTCAGACGGCATCCAGTTAACGGCCGATGACAGCAGGGATACGCGCCACTTCTCCAACGTGCTGTTCAACATCATGCGTGGCGGCATTTTCGATGACAACTACAATATTGAAAAGTGGGACTTCATCGCCTACCTCACGAACGCTAACAAGCAGATCGGTGGAGATGAGTTGGATCTGATCAATCAACTCCCCGAGATATTCACCCTGCACGAACTGAAGGCCGAAGTAGAGAAAACGGATGCACCGGATTTCCAACGCCTTTGCCTGGAATACCTGCCCCTGAAATTCAGCCGTCGCCACGGTGATCCCAGCCGCCCCTGGAACCGCTTTTCCATCAATACCCATAGTGAAGTGGATGGCTCCAAGATCCTGGACTACGAAGGAAACTGGCGCGACATCTTCCAGAACTGGGAAGCACTGGCCCACAGCTACCCCGACTTTATGGAGGGCATGATCCTGAAGTTCCTTAATGCAACGACTTTTGATGGCTACAACCCCTACCGCGTTACCAAAGGCGGGTTTGACTGGGAGGCCATTGAGCCGGATGATCCCTGGTCTTATATCGGCTACTGGGGCGACCACCAGATCATCTACCTGCTGAAATTCCTGGAGTTTATTGAAAAGCACCAGCCTGGCGCACTCCAGGGATTGTTCAAGCGGGACTTCCTGGTTTACGCCAACGTCCCTTACAGAATTAAGCCACATCAAGACATACTGGCCAACCCTAAAGACACCATTGATTTCGATTTTGAATTGGACCAGGCCATTCGTCAGCGCAGAACCCAAATGGGTGCTGATGGTGCGCTGCTAACCAACCAATCAGGGGGCATTCACCGGGTCAATTTCATTGAGAAAATTCTCGCGACCGTTCTCGCAAAGATCTCCAACTTCATCCCCGAAGGTGGTATTTGGATGAATACCCAACGACCGGAATGGAATGATGCCAACAATGCATTAGTGGGTAATGGCGTGTCCATGGTTACCCTCTATTACCTGCGTCGTTTCTTGTCCTTTTTCGATAAGTTGGTTGGCCAGTCTTCGGCTGCGGACTTCCCCCTATCCGAAGAGGTTAAAGCCCTGTTTGATCGCATTACAGGTGCGTTGAGCGAGCATGAATCTTTACTTTCAGCCAGTATCAATGACCATGACCGCAAGCAAGTCCTTGATGCGTTAGGGACGGCGGCCAGCGACTTCCGCCAGCAGGTTTATGACAATGCCTTCAGCGGCAAGAAAGGGCAGGTCAGCAAAGATGACATCAAGCGCCTGCTCAAAGTCAGCCTGGCCTTCATCGATCATACCATCCAAGCCAATAAGCGGACGGACAACTTGTTCCATGCCTACAATTTGATGTCGGTTGAAGAAGGCGGTGTGTCCATCTCCTACCTTAGTGAGATGCTGGAAGGACAGGTAGCCGTACTCAGTGCCGGTGCGCTTTCCCCCAAGGAGGTGCTGGCAGTGTTAGACGCACTCAAGGCCAGCAAATTGTTCCGGGAGGACCAGTACAGCTACATCCTGTATCCGAATAAAAACCTGGCCGGCTTCCTGACTAAAAACACCATTCCTGCTGCCTCCGTAGACCAATCTGCGCTACTGCAAAAAATGGTAGCAGATGGAAATACCAGTGTGGTGGTTAAGGACGTGAATGGCGTGTTCCACTTCAACGGTAATTTCAAGAATAATAATGACCTGAAAGCGGCATTGGGCAAGCTGGAAGGATCAGCCTATGCTGGTCTTGCAAAGGCTGACGGAGCCTACGTCCAGAAGGTCTTTGAGGAGGTCTTTAATCACAAAGCCTTTACTGGCCGGTCCGGCACCTTCTTTGGCTACGAGGGGCTTGGGTCCATCTATTGGCACATGGTGTCTAAACTGTTGCTTGCCGTGATGGAATGCTGCCAGCAGGCGGTAGACCAAAAAGCTGATGCAGCTACCATTGGTCGCCTGATGGCACACTACTACGAGATCAATGCTGGTATTGGGGTGCATAAATCACCCAGCCTTTATGGAGCCTTCCCCACGGATCCTTACTCCCACACTCCTGCGGGGAAGGGCGCGCAACAACCCGGGATGACGGGTCAGGTGAAAGAAGACATCCTGAGCCGTTTTGGCGAACTTGGCGTCTTTGTTAAAGACGGACGACTCAACTTCTCTCCTGCCCTGCTCCGGCGTTCGGAGTTCCTCACTTCCGCCAGGGAGTTCCGGTACAACGATCTTAGCGGAGCTACGCGAAGCATGTCCGTTGCGGCCAATGCATTGTGTTTCACGTACTGCCAGGTCCCCGTGACCTACCAAATTGATGGCCGCAAGGAAATCACCGTAAATCTGAGTGATGGTAGTCAGCAAACTATTGCTGGCCACACCCTCGATCAGGCGACCAGCGATCTCGTTTTCAAACGGTCCGGAGCGATCAGTAGCATCACCGTAAACGTCCCCGCCGAAGTATTAAAATAATGATCGGCTATCCGTTAGCCTACGTAAAAACAGAGAACCATGCTACGCTTAAGTCTTGGCTTACTCCTCCTCACCGCAATTAGCTTACTATATTCCTGCTCCTCGGAAAAAAAACCATCAATGGAGACTAAAAACGTTACTGCTGCTGACATTTTAAGCAACCCTGAATATCGGGCCATTTCCTATGGTGGTTACCGAAGTACATCACGTGATACGCAACCTACCGTAGCACAGCTCAAAGATGATATGCGCCTGCTTTCCGCCATGGGCGTCAGGATTATCCGCACGTACAACGTACAGCTTGCTCAGGCATCTAACGTACTTGCGGCCATCACTTCGTTGAAGGAAGCTGACCCTTCTTTCGAGATGTACGTTATGCTCGGTGCCTGGATCGATTGTAAAAACGCCTGGACGGACCTTCCGCCAGATCATAATATTGAAAGTGAGAACAATGCCGCTGAGATTGATCGGGCGGTTGCTTTAGCCCAACAGTATCCTGATATTGTCAAAGTCATTGCCGTTGGCAATGAGGCGATGGTAAAGTGGGCGGCGAGTTATTACGTCCAGCCCGGTGTCATTTTGAAATGGGTTAATCACCTTCAGGGGCTAAAGGAAACGGGTAAATTATCTGAGGACCTCTGGATCACCAGTTCTGACAACTTCGCCTCCTGGGGTGGCGGTGGTGGCGAGTACCACGTAGAAGACCTGAACAAGCTGATCAGGGCGGTGGATTACATCTCGTTGCACACCTATCCAATGCATGACACGCATTACAATCCTCAGTTTTGGCGGGCGCGGACGCGGGTGCAGGGGGAAGACAAAGAAGCAGGCGTAGAAGCCGCGATGCTTCGCTCCAAAAACTATGCCGTAAGCCAGTTTGATTCCGTTGCTGCCTATATGCGCGGCCTTGGGGTTAACAAGCCGCTGCACATCGGTGAAACCGGTTGGGCCAGTAGCTCCAACGAGCTATATGGCGATGAAGGTTCCCGAGCAACGGACGAATACAAACAACACCTGTACCATCAGCTGATGCGGGAATGGACCGACAAAAACAACATCGCCTGTTTCTTCTTCGAGGCCTTTGACGAGCCCTGGAAGGATGCCAACAACCCCGGAGGGTCAGAGAATCACTTCGGCCTGATCAACCTGAAAGGGCAAGCTAAACGAGCCCTCTGGGAGCTGGTGGATGCTGGGGCCTTCAAAGGTCTCACCAGGGATGGCCAGCCCATAACGAAGACCTTTGGTGGAGATGAAGCCAAGTTGATGGAAACGGTTCTCCTGCCACCAACCTTAGCGCAACCCGTTCACTAGAAAGCACACCCAATCATGAAATCCCCCATACTTCTTACACTATTCTTCCTGCTGACCATGATGAGCTGTCAATCGAACTCCGGTGACCAACCCGAAGAAAGTAGTCAGTCGCCATTAGCGTTGGTGGTGATGGAAACTTCAGCAGCAGGCAAGAAATTAGAAACTGTATCTGCTTTTAATATAGCTGACGCGGCATCTTCTATAGAACTGATGCCCGCCGAGACCTTCCAAACTATCACCGGGTTTGGCGGCTCCTTTACCGAGGCTTCTGCGTCCTTGCTGAATAGGCTTAGTCCGGAAAACCGGAAAATGATCATTGAAGCCTACTTTGGGGAGAGCGGAGCAAGGTACTCACTGACCAGAACGCACATCAATTCCTGCGATTTTTCATTGGGCAACTACTCTTACGCTCCCGTCGCTGGTGACACGGAACTAAACAGTTTCTCCGTAAAGGAAGATGAAGATGACCTCATTCCGATGATCCAGGAAGCCATGGCCGTCTCAAAAGATGGCTTTAAAATCATCGCCTCTCCCTGGACCGCCCCACCCTGGATGAAGGATAATAAAGACTGGCGCGGTGGTAAGCTCCTACCGGAGTACTACGACACCTGGTCCTTATTCTTTTCCAAATACTTAAATGCCTACCAGGAGAAAGGCATTGACATCTGGGGCATTACCGTAGAAAACGAACCCCTCGGCAATGACAACAACTGGGAAAGCATGCACTTCACTCCGGAGGAGATGACCAACTTCGTACAGCACCACCTCGGTCCAAAGTTGGAAACGGATGGGCACGACATCAAGATACTAGGTTACGACCAAAACCGGGGAGAAGAGATGAAGGATTGGATCAACTCGATGTATGCCAACGAAGCTACTTCCAAGTACTTTGCCGGAACCGCCGTACACTGGTATGCCAGTACCTATGACTACTTTGGTGAAACGCTGACCCTTGCCCATGAGACCGCACCGGACAAGCACCTCATCCAAACCGAAGGATGCGTTGATGCGGAAGTGCCCAAATGGCAGGATGACAACTGGTACTGGAGCAAAGAGGCTACAGACTGGGGCTGGGACTGGGCTCCGGAGGAACAAAAGCACCTACACCCAAAGTATGCGCCGGTTTACCGATACGCCCGGGATATGATCGGCTGCATGAATAATTGGGTAGACGGTTGGGTAGACTGGAACATGGTCCTAGACCGCCAGGGCGGGCCCAACTGGTTCAAAAACTGGTGTGTTGCTCCCGTCATCGTTGACCCGGAGGCAGATGAGGTTTACCTGACGCCGCTGTACTACACCATGGCCCACTTTAGTAAGTACATTCGCCCCGGTGCACAGCGCATTGGTTTCAAGCATACGGATGAAGACCTCCAGGTTACCGCCGCTCAAAATCCGGATGGTAGTATTGCCCTGGTCATCCTAAACCAAACAGAACTCGAAAAGACGTTTAACGTCATGCTTAATAAACAAACGAAAACAGTAAGCATCAGTTCCAAGGCCCTACAGACAATATTAATCGAAGCTAGTAGTCCAATTTAGGTTGTACAGAGAGCATACCTGCCATGCAATTCGAGTAACTTAAAGAGCGCGTTGTTTTATCACACACTATAGTTAAAATTCAGATCATGTCACAAGTCGAAACTGCAGTTAGTAAAAAAGTACCCTTCATTCAAAAAGTAGCCTTCGGTCTCGGCATGTTTGCCAACCAGATGTTTCCGGCGATACTAGGGATTTTTATGGTTGTCTTAATTGAGAATCTTGGTTTTCCTGGTTGGATGTACGGGCTTATCGCATTTGCGCCGCGGATATTCGACTCCATTACTGACCCAATCATGGGTTTCATCTCTGACAACACCCGCTCAAAGTGGGGCAGAAGACGGCAGTACGTTTTACTCGGTGGCATCATCATGGGAATTGCCTTCATCTTCATGTGGCAACTGTTTGCAGAGAACGCACTAGAGTACAATTTCTGGTATTTTTTCATCTGGTCGATAGTCTTTTACCTAGGACTTACCATCTTTAGTGTTCCCTACGTTGCTATAGGCTATGAGATGAGTGACGACTTCCACGAACGAACCAACATTATGGCTACTGCCCAATGGATTGGGCAATGGGCATGGGTCATAGCTCCCTGGTTCTGGATAATCATGTACGATCCAGAATGGTTTCCCACAGCTGAAGAAGCGACCAGAACCCTGGCTATTTGGGTAGCCATCCCCTGTGCCATTTGTGCCATGATTCCTGCGATCTTCATTAAAAGTGAATCAACCCTCGACCGGGACGATTATGAGCCTTTGACTTTGTCCAACATTGGCGGCAGCGTCGGAAAGATATTTGGAGGTTTTCAAGATGCCTTTAGAATAAAGTACTTCCGCCAATTATGCTTCTCGACCTTTTTAATTTTCAATTCTTTCAATACGGTAGCAGCGCTCACGTTTTTTGTAATCGTCTACAAACTATTCAATGGTGATGCTGCAGCTACCGGAGTCTGGGTCGTACTTTTTGGTAGTATTGGTGCATTGTGTACAACGTTTATCGTCATACCCATCGTGGCAAAAATGTCACAAGTCATTGGTAAGCACAAAGCATTTCTGATCTCACAGGCCATCTCCTTAATTGGTTACATCCTGATGTATTTCTTGTTTGTTCCAGGTAAACCCTGGCTTTACATCATTGCACTCCCTTTCTTCTCTTTCGGTATCGGCAGCTTGTTTACCATTATGATGTCGATGACAGCAGACGTGATTGACATCGACGAGCTGAATACAGGACTAAGGAGAGAAGGCATCTTTGGCGCTATTTACTGGTGGATGGTCAAGTTTGGCTTTGCAATTGCCGGCGGGCTTAGCGGTCTTATGATCGCGGTAGTTGGGTTTGACTCATCCCTTCCAACGACCGACCAACAAGCCGCTGTGGATGGTCTCCATGCCTTCTTTTGTTTCTTCCCAATGGCGGGAACTATTCTTGCGATTCTAATTATGTGGTCTTATGACCTTACGGAGGAAAAAGCCAACCAAATCAGGAAAGCCATCAACGAAAAAAAGAAAGGCCTTACTGGCTCCTCTGCCTACCTACCCGGTAAGCTGCTCGCACTCGAAGGTGCTGGCATTAATACTAACATTGGATTGGATCTGACCAGAGCCTCTACCGGAGACTTGCACCGGAGCTTTGATGAGACACTACAAGGTGGGCTACCAGGCTTGTGTTTCAGCCCCTACCTCGAAGGGCAGGACACAAACGATATCCTTACGGAAGCACAGATTCGACACCGCCTGGACATTATCCAACCATACACCAAAAGCATCCGCTCCTTCTCAACCACGGGAGGTAATGAACTTATTCCCCGAGTTGCTAAGCAGAAAGGTCTGAACAGTATGGTCGGTGCCTGGATCAGTGGAGACAAGGAACGGAACAAAAAGGAGATCAGCGGACTAGCACAGCTTGCCAAAGAAGGACAAGTAAGTATTGCAGCGATTGGCAATGAAGTTCTACTCCGGAACGAACTTTCCACACAAGAGGTTATCAATCAGCTGCAGGAAGCAAAAGCAATACTGCCTGGTGATATCCCCGTTGGCTACGTAGACGCTTACTACCAGTTTCTGGACAACCCGCAACTAATTGAGCACTGTGATGTCGTTCTGATCAACTGTTACCCCTTCTGGGAAGGGGCCAACATCAACAATGCCCTGGCCTACTTGGACCGTATGTATGAATTAGTCAAGAACCTGGCAGGTAATAAGGAGGTCATCATTTCCGAAACCGGGTGGCCAAGCAAAGGTCAGGAAATTGAAGGAGCACAACCAACGCCGCAGAATGCCATGAAATACTTCATTAATGTTCAGCACTGGGCCCAGGAAAAAGGCGTCAAAGTCTTTTACTTCTCTTCTTTCGACGAAAGTTGGAAATTAAGTCAGGAGGGTGAAGTAGGCTCTCGTTGGGGACTTTGGGACAAAAACGAAGTCCTGAAATACGGAACCTCTAGAAAATAAATATAAACGATCAGTAAGCATGTCCTATAAAGCAGGCAACACACTTTCTCTTTCCGGCCTAAACTTCGCCGGCAAGTCTGAAACAGATATAGCAAATCTCTTTTTGACCACCCTGGAGGGAGGCATGCACGGTATCTGCATGAGCCCCTACGAAGAAGGGCAGGAACCGGGGGATACCTTAACGGAGGATCAAGTCAGAAGACGATTACAGGTCATCCAGCCTTTTTCCAATTGGATTCGTTCTTTCTCCTGTACGGAGGGGAATGAGTTGGTGGCAAAAGTTGCCAAGGAATTAGGCATGAAGACCATGGTTGGTGCCTGGATTGGTGACGACCGGGAAAAGAATGAAAAGGAAGTAGCCGGATTGATCAAGTTGGCTAAGCAAGGTTACGTAGACATTGCCGCCGTAGGCAACGAAGTACTGTACCGTAATGACCTGCCCGCCGATGAATTATTGGCCACCATCAGAGCGGTCAAAGCCGCCATCCCCGACGTTCAGGTGGGCTATGTGGATGCCTACTACGAATTCAGCCTCCACCCGGAGATTGTAGACGTTTGTGACGTCATTCTTGCCAACTGCTACCCTTATTGGGAAGGCTGCCCTATGGACCACTCACTAGTGTACATGAAGCAAATGTATCAACAGGCCGTCGAAGCAGGAAAGGGCAAAAAGGTAATCATTACAGAAACGGGCTGGCCAAGCCAGGGAGAAGGGGAGAAGGGAGCTATGCCTTCCCCCGTGAATGCGATGAAATACTTCATCAATGCCCAAAGTTGGTCTCGGGACAAAGGCATTGAGCTGTTTTACTTCTCTTCCTTCGACGAGTCCTGGAAGGTAGGCGCAGAGGGAGACGTTGGTGCCTACTGGGGCCTGTGGGATAAGCACGAAGAGCTGAAGTATGTATAGGAAGTCTTCTTCTTTTACAGGCAATCAACTATTACTAGTAGTTGGAAGAATGTCAATAACCTTGTTACTGTTCTTTGCTGAGATTACTGTTCTCTCGGGCCAGGGCGAAATACTGTACCATAATATCTTACTGGACAGTGCTACTCTGCCCTGGTATAGTAGCAATGGCATCTATTGGCTCTTAGGCTTGCTTCTGCTTGGCGGCTTCTTCTTTGCCTATTTACGGCAAACCCGGAATACCATACCACAGAAGCAATTGCTGAAAGATAAGGAGGAAGCCTTGCGAAACCTGAAAGCTGCTCAGTTAGAACAGGAAAAATTGCAACAGCAATACCGCCTACTGGAAGGCACCCTGGAAGGGGTCAAAAAACAACTCCGCAGTAAGACCATTGCGCTGGCCAAGAAAACCAAGAAGAGTGATGAGAAGGGACGAATGCTCAGGGTTCTGAAGGAGGAGGTGGATGAGATAACGAAACACAACGACTCCGTTAAGTTTATGTGGCGGGAGGTGAGTCGAATTTTAGGGCAATACCAGGAAGCGGAAGAGAACAACTTCAGTGTATTGATTGAAGAGCTCCATCAAGATTTCCTGACCAGGCTGAGCAAAGATTACCCGGACCTGACCACCTACGACCTGCGCCTTTGTGTCTACCTCAAATCTGGCCTCTCCACCCGGGAAATGGCCGAGATGATGAGCGTGCTCCCTTCTAGTGTGAACGTGAGCCGCTCCCGGCTGCGTAAAAAGCTTAATCTTAGTCCAAAAGAGGATTTGTATAAATTCTTGAAGAAACTAGCGTGACTTTAGCCCAGTCGTTCAACAAACATGAGCCATCCCTAACTTTGCGTCGTTTCGAGCGTTCGGGATGACTCATGCCTGCCGGTTAACTTTCCGGCTTCATTTCGTTAAAAAGCTTCACTCACATTTAGGGCGCGGCCGCAGGTGCAATGGGAAGTTATCAGGAGCAAAGGAATCAGGTTGGCCGAAAGATCTGCCGTTCCTTCCCTTGCTTCTTTCATCCCTTTGTCTGCACCTGCGGCCCCGCCTAAAAAACCAGCCTTCAGTACTCCACTACTTAATAGCATCATTAACCACCTTCTGCGCTTCTTCCTGCAGTTGGTGCAAATGGTCCGTGCCCTTGAAGCTCTCCGCGTATATCTTGTATATATTCTCTGTACCTGAAGGTCTGGCGGCAAACCAACCATTGGCGGTTTCCACCTTTAAGCCTCCAATGGCTGCGCCATTGCCCGGAGCATTGGTAAGAATATTGGTTATTTTCTCTCCGGCAAGTTCAGCAGAAGTAATCTGTTCGGACGATAGTTTCTTCAGTTTGTCTTTCTGTTCCGGGGTGGCGGGGGCATCAATACGATCGTAGACCGGCTCGCCAAATTCCCTGGTGAATCCCTGGTAGATTTCCGCAGGGTCCTTGCCCGTGCTGGCGGTGATTTCACCGGCCAATAAGGCCGCGATGATGCCGTCTTTGTCCGTAGACCAGACCTTGCCTTGCCTGTTCAAAAAGGAGGCACCGGCGCTTTCTTCCCCACCAAAGCCAAGGCTTCCATCGTAAAGGCCATCAACAAACCATTTGAAACCCACGGGTACTTCCACCAGCTTACGGCCTAGTTTTTTGGCTACTCGGTCAATCATTTGGCTGCTGACCAGCGTCTTACCAATGCCCGTTTCTGCTCCCCACTGAGGTCGGTGCTGAAATAGATAATCGATGGCCACGGCCAAATAATGATTTGGCTGCATAAGCCCAGCGCTTTGCGTCACGATACCATGACGATCATGATCCGTATCACAAGCAAATGCCACCGGGTATTTATCTTTCAATTGTATCAACCTTTGCATAGCGTAGCTGGAAGATGGGTCCATTCTAATTTTACCATCCCAGTCCAAAGACATAAAGCTGAACGTATGATCTACTGAATCATCCACTACCGTGAGATTCAGGTTGTAGCGATCAGCAATACGCTGCCAATATTTTACGCCCGCGCCACCAAGGGGATCTACCCCCATATTAATGCCGGATTCCCTGAGCAGATCGGTGTCTATTACCTGGCTTAAATCAGCCGTGTAGGCCTCCAGAAAATCGTATCGCTTCGTCGTAGAAGCACTCAATGCCCTAGACAAGGTAATCCGCTTAACCGCTTGCAGCTTAGTCTCCAATAGCTCATTTGCTCTGGATTCTATCCAGGAAGTAACTGATCCTTCTGCTGGCCCTCCATTCGTCATATTATACTTGAATCCCCCGTCCTCCGGCGGATTATGGGAGGGCGTAATAACGATGCCGTCGGCCAGGCCGGTT